>JAJZMD010000082.1 GCA_021803085.1 Actinomycetes bacterium | reverse complement strand
TCGCTGTCCCGTTGACCGCGGTGACGACGCCGGAGGCGTGCACTACCGGACCCTGCGGGTAGACGAAGACTGCGCTGGCGGAGAGCTCCCCCGACACGCTGGTGCCCCTGGCGAGGACCGACTCGCCGACGCACACGCTGGCGAAGGTGGCGTCGGGCCGCCTCGGCACGAAGAACCTGGTCGTGGCCGTCACGTCGACCGTGCTGGACGTGGTCGACCTCGCGTCGGCGACGGCGAAGGACCCCGGAACCGCGACCCCGCAGGCTGTCGGTTTCACTGTCCCGTTGACAGCGGTCACGACGCCGGAGACGTGGACCACGCCGGCGTGCTCACGGTGCGAGGACGACGTCGACGCCCCTGCTGCCGCCGCGCCGCCTCCGACGACCGCGACGACGACCGCGACGGCACAAGCCAACCATCCACTGACAGAACGGCCTCGTGCAGCCATGTGCACCGCCCCCTTTCTCGCCCTGATCGCTCCGGCCGTGCGCCCCGCACGAGCCTGCCCGGATCGGTCCCTGATCGACCTTTCGCCTCGGTTGTCCCGACCTGGCCCCGCTCTACCCGCCGGGGTCGCCCCTCAAACAGCGGCGAAGCCCCGACAAGCGACTCTTCGCCGGTCCGGACCCCTCCGGGCCGGCCCGCGGTCCGGCGCGGACCCCAGAGGTTGCGCCCAGCCCGCTACCCTGGGCAGGTGCCCGTGGAGCGCGTGGTCTTGGCAGAGCCTCGGGGCTTCTGCGCAGGAGTCGAGAAGGCGATCAAGGCCCTGGCCTGGATGGTGAGGGTGTTCGAGCCACCGGTGTACTGCTACCACGAGATCGTCCACAACCAGCTCGTGGTCGACCAGTTCCGGGCTCTGGGCGTCGTGTTCGTCGACGACGTGGCCGAGGTTCCGCCTGGGTCGCCGCTCATGCTGAGCGCCCATGGGACCGCCCCCGAGGTCCTGGAGGAGGCCCGGCGGCGCGGCGGGGTCGTCGTCGACGCGGTGTGCCCGCTCGTCACCAAGGTTCACCACGAGGTGGAGGTCCGGACCCGCAAGGGCTTCACGATCCTGTACGTCGGCCACGCCGGCCACGAAGAGGCGATCGGGACGATGGCGGTCGCTCCGGGCGCGGTGCGCCTCATCGAGACCGAGGAGGACCTGGACGCGCTCGGCGACCTGGACGAGGCGCCGGTGGCGCTGCTCGCGCAGACCACGCTGAGCCACGACGAGTGGCAGGGGCTGATGGAGGAGGCGAAGCGCCGGTTCCCCGACCTGTGGCTCCCGGGCCGCGACGACCTGTGCTTCGCCACGACGAACCGCCAGGCCGCCTTGAAGGCGATCGCCGGCGAGTGCGACGCGATCGTCGTGATCGGGTCGGCCAACTCGTCGAACACCGTCGCCCTGGAGAAGGTCGCCAGGGCCTCGGGCTGCGACCGGGTCGTGCGCATCAACCGGCCCGAAGAGCTCCCCGACGACCTGGTCGGCACCGTCGGGGTGACGGCCGGCGCCTCCGCGCCCGAGGCGGTCGTCTCGGCCGTCGTCGCGCGCCTCGCCCCGGCCAGCGGCACCGACGTCGTCTCGGTCACCACCGAGCACGAGTACTTCCCGCCGCCGCCCGAGCTGCGGGTGCTCCTTCGCGCGCTCGCCACCGCGCTCGCCGTCACGACCGCGGCCCCGTCGGGCTCCGTGCTCGATCCCGTCGGCGAGGACCGAGGAACCTCGGCCGCCCGCCTGCTCGCCGCCGTGGCCCCAGCCGCCTGATCCAGGCTCGATTCAAGGGGGAGCTCGACATGTCCAGCGTCTCGGACGGCCGACGTACGCGCCTCATGGCACTCCAGCGCCTCGCCATCCAAACGGGGCGGCAGGACTTCGACGCGCGCCACCCCGACCTTGCCTTCTCGCCGGTCGTCGCGCTCATCTGCGCCTACGAGGAGGAGGCCAACCTCGGCGCGGTCCTGGCGCGCGTCCCCGCGACGGCGTGCGGGCTCGCGGTCACCCCGCTGGTCGTCGTCGACGGCGGCGACGACGCGACCGACCAGGTGGCGAAGGAGGCGGGGGCGGTCACCTTCGTCTTCCCGACCAACCTCGGCCACGGGGTGGCGCTTCGCGTCGGCTACGACCTGTGCGTGACGGGCGGCGCACGTTACGTCGTCACCCTCGACGCCGACGGGCAGAACGACCCAGCGGAGATCGAGACGATGCTCCAGCCGCTCGTGGACGACGACGCCGACTTCGTCGTGGCGTCCCGCCGCCTCGGCGTCGACCAGACCTCTGACAGCTACCGCAAGCTCGGCGTCAAGTGGTTCTCGTGGCTCATGAACCTCCTCACGGGGTCGCACCTCACGGACACCTCGAACGGCTACCGCGCGTTGCGGGTGAGCATGCTGTCCGACGTGGCCCCAAGGCTCGAGCAGGACCAGTACCAGACCGCCGAGCTCCTGATCACCGCCATGAGCCGAGGCTGGCGCGTCACCGAGCGGCCCACCGTCTGGCACGAGCGCGCGTCGGGGCAGTCGAAGAAGGGCGGCAACCTCGTGTACGGCTTGCGGTACGCCGCCGTCATCGTGGCGACCTGGCGGCGGGAGCGGAGCCTCGGTGGTGGGCTCGGTCTCGGGCTCGGACGCGGCCGCGGCTTCAGCGCGCGAGGCTGAGCGCGGCCGGGGCGGCGGGATTGTTGAACGGTCGCGGGACGGGGTGTTAGCGTCGTCGCCGTCGGATGGTTCGGCAACCGTCGAAGCGATCCGGCGTCGGGGTGTCCGGCCACTCGGGATGACGACCGGGCACTGACTACCGAGCACTGGGGGATGGGCATGAAGAGAAGGCAGATCGACCCGCGCGTCGGGAGCGGGGTCACCGCGCTCCCGGTGGTGCCGGCGACGGACTGAACGCGGGGCCGCAGACGGGGCACGGCGAGCCCCGTCCGGTCATGGACGGCCTACTCGAGGGGCGGGCGTGCCTCGAGGTCGATCTCCCCCTCGCCCACATGGAGCACCGCCGACACCTGGGTTTCCACGACCGCCGGCACATGGTCTATTCGTTCGCGGTCTACGCGGCCGGCACGGCGGCCTTGCTCGCGGTCGCGCTCAGCGCCCGGGTGCCCCAGCTGACCGCTCGCGAGGCGGCAGTCGTGTCGCTCCTCGCCCTCTTCGTCGTGCTCGGGGAGCTCCTGCCGATCACGATCCGGAGGGGGGACACCGTCGAGCTGTACACCTTCTCGAGCACGGCGGTCCTGGGGCTCCTCGTCGTCGGACCAGTCTGGATCGCCGCCGCGTCGCTGCTGCCCGCGGCCTTCCTGCGCGACGAGTTCCGCCGCAGCAGGCCGATGTTCAGGAACCTGTTCAATCTCGCACGGTGCGCGCTCGGCCTCGTGGCCGCCCGGACGGTGTACGACGCCCTCTCGCACCACGGCCTGCTCGGCTCCTTCACGCCGCACTTCGCACCCGGAGATCTCGCTCCGGCTCTGGTCGCCGGCCTCGCGTACTTCACGATCAACCTCGTCCTTGTCGCGTGCGTCTTCGCGCTCCACGAAGGTGCCCCCGCATTCAGCCTCCTGCCGGAGTTCCTGAGGAGCGAAGCCCCGATGGGCCTCACGCTGCTCGCCGTCGGGCCGGTCGTCCTCGTCGCGCTCGAGTTCTCGCCCCTGACCGCTCCGCTGTGCCTGATCCCCGTGCTCGCGGTCCGTGCCGGAGCGCTCAGCGCCTCCAAGCGCGAGAACCAGGCGCTCCACGACCAGCTCACCGGCCTGCCGAACCGCAACCTGCTGTTGCAGCGTGCCCGGCGGCCGACCGCCTCGGCGGCCGGTGAGGCCCGGATGGTCGCGATCATCATCGATATCGATCGCTTCAAGGAGATCAACGACGCGATGGGCCGTTCGGTCGGGGACCGAGTCCTGCAGACGGTCGCGGCCAAGCTCTGCGAGACCGCCCTGCCCGGGGACGCGATCGCCCGACTCGGCGGCGACAGGTTCGCGCTCGTCTGCTCGGGGGTCTTCGACCAAGCCTCGGCTCTCGAGATCGGCAACCGCGTCGTCGCTGCGCTCACCGGAGTGATCGAGATGCAGGGCGTCAGCCTGCGCGTCGAGGTGAGCGCGGGCGTGGCGCTCAGCCCGCTCCACGCCCGAGACGCCGACGCGTTGCTGCAGCGTGCCGAGACCGCGCTCTACCGGGCCAAGGGGTCGAGGCGAGGCAACGCGCTCCTCTACGACGAGGCCTTCGACGAGTCGTCGGTCGAGCGGCTGACCCTCATGGGGCAGCTGTCCAAGGGCCTCGACGACGAGCTCGTGGTGCACTACCAACCGAAATGCCGCCTCTCCGACGGCGCCGTCGTCGGGGCCGAGGCCCTCGTCAGGTGGCAGCACCCGACGCTCGGGCTGCTGTCCCCCGCCAGCTTCCTCGACTCCGCCGAGCGGACCGGGCTCATCCTTCCCCTCACCGAGCAGGTGTTCCGCCAGGTCGTCGAGCAGTGGCGACGCTGGCAGGAAGCCGGCTTGGACCTGCCGATCTCGGTCAACGTCTCGGCTGCGAACATCTGCGACCCCATGCTGCCTGCCGCGCTCGGCCGCGTCCTGGAGGAGCACTCGGCACCGAGACGGCGCTTTCTGATCGAGGTCACCGAGACCTCCGCCGTGACCGACCTCGAGTCGGCGATCCGGGTGCTGGAGCAGCTGCGGGAGCTCGGGCTCGGCATCTCCATCGACGACTTCGGCACCGGCCACGCGTCGCTCGCCCACATCAGGGATCTCGGACCCGTCGAGGTGAAGATCGACCGCTCGTTCGTGGCGTCGGCGACGACGAACGAGCGAGACCTCGCATTCATCCGTGCCGCGACCGACCTGGGTCACGGTCTCGGCCTGGCGGTCGTCGCGGAGGGCGTCGAGACGGCCGAGCAGCTCGAGCTCGTCACCGAGGTGGGCTGCGACCTCGCGCAGGGCTTCTTCATCCTGCCGCCCGTCACGGCGGAGGCGCTCGCATGCTGGGTCAGCCGCCCGCACGTCTCGCCCCGGCACATGCACCCCCCGTCGCAGCCGGCCGCGACCCAGCTGGTCGACACCTGACCCAGGCCGACCGGACCTCCGGTGCGCTCGTTGACGCCGGCCGGCGGGCGCGCTAGAACGCATCCCCGACGCGAGCGCGGGCCCCGAACGGCCCGCTTGGGGGACCACCGTGAGCGACCACGCAGACCAGCACGAGACGCTCCGCCGGATCGCCACCGAAGAAGCCTTCGTGATCCCCGAGGTGGCCGCGGCGCACAAGGTGATCGCCGAGGCGCCCGGCACCAGCCTGGACATCCCCCTCCTCAGAGCCATCTACGCCAGCCCGCCGGGACGATCGGTCTTCCTCGACCGCCTCTTGGACCTCGACGAGCTGCGGATCGCCGACATGGACGCCAACGGCGTCGACGTCGAGCTCCTCTCGCTCACGGCGCCCGGGGTCCAGATGTTCGACGCCGACACCGCGACCGGGCTCGCCACGCTCGCCAACGACCGTCTCGCCGAGGCGATCGCGCGGCACCCCGGGCGCTACGCAGGGCTCGCGAGCTTCGCGCCCCAGTCGCCCAGGCGTGCGGCCGAGGAGATGCGAAGGGCGATCGAGGACCTCGGGCTGCACGGCTTCGTCGTGAACTCGCACACGAACGACGAGTACCTCGACCATCCGAAGTACTGGCCGGTGCTCGAAGCCGCCGAGGCGCTCGGCGCCTGCATCTACATCCATCCCCGCGGCGCCTCCGCCGGGCTCGCCGACCCCCTGCGCGACTACGGGCTGTGGGCGGCGATGTGGGGCTACGGCATCGAGACGTCGACCCACGCGGTCCGCCTCATCGCGAGCGGCGTGCTCGACCGCTTTCCCCGCCTGCAGCTCTGCCTCGGGCACATGGGTGAGGCGGTCCACTTCTGGGCCTGGCGCCTCGACTTCATGCAGCGCCGCAACGCAGACCTCGGTTGGGGCCCGCGCCTCGAGCTGCGGCCCAGCGAGTACCTGCAGCGCAACTTCGTGATCACGACGAGCGGGCTCGAGTCCCACCTGGCGCTCGACTTCTCGATCAAGGCCCTCGGCGCCGAGCGCGTGCTGTGGGCGATCGACTACCCGTACCAGCCGACGGCGCCTGCGGTCGCCTTCTTGGACTCCGCCCCCATCAGCGACGAGGAGCGAGCTCTCGTCTCTCACCGCAACGCGGAGCGGGTCTTCCACATCGCGTGACCCACCCCCCAGCGCTCGCCGAGCCGGGTCGGCGAGCGCTGGGTGTGGACCGTACGTCGATCAGGAGTTGTTGTTGTAGGCGTACTGCCACAGGATCGCCGGCACGACGTCCACCGCGTCGAGCGGGGTCGAGAGGCCAGGCGCGCCCGCGCCGTGGATCACGGTGTCGTAGCCGTTGATCGGGAAGAGGAACGGTCCCCACGCCTCCTTGGCGATGAGCGCCGCCGCCTTCTTGTAGTACCCGTCCCGGACCGCTGTTGTGGTCGTCCCCGACGCCTTCAACAGCAGTGTGTCGAGCTGCGCGGAGTGGACGCCCGAGAACGGAGAGTGCGATGTGAAGCGGAAGGCCACCCCGACACCGGTCGCCGGTGTGTAGGCGCCCGCCGTCTGCAGCGCGATCTGCCACTTCCCTCCCAGGAACTCCGCGACGAGGGCGGACAGTGTGTACTCCTTCAGCGTCACCGTCATCCCCGCGTCCTGGTACATCGTCTGCAGGGCTTCGTCCATGTTCTGGGCTTGGACGTTCTGGATCGTGAAGAGTGTGAAGGACAGGCCGCCCAGCTTCTTCACGATCGCCCTCGCCTTGCTCAGTGTGTAGCCGATGTAGCCCGGCACGTTCTGCTCGTAGAACTTGCCGGCCGGCGCCTCGAAGGACTGGCCCACCGGGGTCTTCCCACCGAACAGCTTGTCGTCGAGGACCTTGGCTGTGGTGGCGTAGTAGATCGCCCTGCGCGCTGTGATGTTGTTGAAGGGCGGGATCGACGTGTTGAGCTGGATGTCGTAGGGCGAGGTCGACGGCTCGCTCGTGAGCGTGAAGTGCGATCCGAACGCCTTCGCCAGCGTGGGCGAGGAGACGTCCTCGAACGCCTGCCCGGTCCCTGCGAGCATCGCCTCGTAGGCCGCCTCTGTGTTCGCCACCGACTTGAAGGTGAGCCTGTTCAGGTAGGGAAGCCCCTTCTGCCAGTAGAGGGGGTTCTTCTTCAGCTCGAGGACCGAGCTCGGGGTGTCGCTCACCACCTTGAACGGGCCCGCACCGACTGGGTCGATGGCGTACTTCGCAGCTCCCTCCTTGGCGAGGGCCCCGGGCGCCACGATCCAGTTGAAGATGCTCCCCTGCATCGCGGCGATGAACGAGGCGTCCACGTAGTCGAGCGTGATCGAGACGCCGCCCGGGATCACCTTGATGACCGGCGGCGTCTTCTGGGCGAAGACCGGCTTGCACGAGCAGTTGGTCGTGACGTCGACCTTCCAGTCGGCAGCCACCGCCTGGGGCGTGAACGGCTCGCCGTCGGAGAACTTCACGCCCTTGCGGATGAAGACCTCGATCGTCTTTGTGTGGTTCGTGTACTTGTAGCCGGTGGCGAGGTCGCCGATGGTCTTGCCCTTCGGGCCGAGCGCGAAGAGCTCGCCGAAGATGGCGTCGAGGTAGCTGATGTCCGCGCCGCCGTTGGTGTCGGTCTCGGGGTCGAGGCCGGGCCAGCTCCCCTCGTAGCCGGTCCACTCGAGCACCGTCAGCGAGCCGCCCTCCTTCGGCTTCACGCCGCCGCAGTACGGGCACGGCGGCGCAGCGACGTGCGCGGCTCCACGGTGCACGGCCGCATGGTGCGCGGCGGCGTGCGAGCGTGTCGCGGCCGAGGCGAGCGTGCCTGCGCTGATCAGCGCGACCATCGCCACCACGATCGACGCCGTGCCGGCTCCGAGCAGTGCCCGCCTGCGACGCCGAGCCGGCGGCCCCCCGCGCTCCGTCATCGAGTGCTCTCTCACTCCACTACCCCTCCCTGTTCGCTGGCCTTGCAGTTGTTCGTGCACCTGATGCTCCCCCGGTGACCCGTCAGGAGACTCGTGCCCGTGCGGGCGCGCCCGCCTGCCCCGTAGCTGCGGCGTACGCCGCGTCCTCAGTCGTCGTAGACGATGACCCCCCGGACGTTCTTCCCGTCCAGCATGTCCTGGTATCCCTCGTTCACCTCCTCGAGCTTGTAGCGCCGCGTGATCAGCTCGTTCAGCATCAAGTCGCCGCTCTCCCATAAGGAGAGCAGGCGCGGGATGTCGTAGAGCGGGTTCGACGAGCCGAAGATGGTGCCCTGGATCCGCTTCTGCCAGCCGGTGATGGCGGCGCTGTTCTGCACGATGGTCATCTCGCCCTGCTTCGGGATGCCCGTGATGGTGATCGTGCCGCCTTTCCCGACGATCTTGATGCCCCGGTCGACCACGTCGGCCGTCATCACACCGACGGTCAAGATCGCGTGGTCCGCACCTTGGCCCCAGGTGACCTCGGTGATGTAGTCCTGCGCCTCGTCGGGGTCCGTGAACGTCCGGGTGGCGCCGACCTTCTCGGCCATCTCCAGCTTGAACGGGACCGGGTCGACGGCGACGAGGTGCTTCGCTCCGGCGAAGCGAGCGCCCTGCACCGCGTTGATGCCCACCCCGCCGATGCCGAAGACGACGACGGCGTCGCCCGCCCGCACCTGCGAAGCGTAGACGGCCGAGCCCCACCCGGTGGTGACCCCGCAGCCGACCAGCGCCGCAATGTCGAAGGGGAGCCAGTCGTGGATCTTCGTGACCGACCACTCCGAGACCACCGCGTACTCCGAGAAGGTGCCCAGCACGCACAGCCCGCCGACGTCCTCGCCGTTCTCGTGGAAGCGGAAGGTCTGGTCCGGCAGGCACCCGACGCCGGCGAACAGGCCGCGATCGCACAGGCTGGAGCGCCCGGTCTGGCAGTAGCGACAGGTGCCGCAGACCGGGATGAACGAGCAGACGATGTGGTCGCCCACCGCGACCCGGGTGACCTTGGCGCCCGTGGCCACGACCACGCCGGACCCCTCGTGCCCACCGACCATGGGGAGCCGGGCGCGGCTGTCGCCGGCCCGCACGTGCTCGTCGGAGTGGCACAGGCCGGCAGCCTTGAGCTCGACGAGGACCTCGGTCTCCTTCGGGGGGTCGAGGTCGAGCTCGACGATGTCCCAGGGCTTTCCGGCCTCGTGCAGCACCGCGGCGCGGGTCCTGCTCACCGTCTCGCCAGCCGGCGCCTCCCGTCTCGAAGCCGAGGCGCCCTCGGTGCTGGTGCCCGCTCCTGCGAACGACCGCTCCAACATGCGCTTCCCCCTCGCGTTCTGCGCCGGGGGACCCGCGTCGCGGTCCCCCCCAAGCCGGCACGCTGCATGGCTCTGCACCGCCGTCACCCGATCGTAGCGAAGCCGGTGGGCCGTCACAATGCGTTCGTTGCGCGCTCGTCCGAGCAGCGCCCCCTTCACGCGCCGAGGGCGGTCCTGAGCGCCGTGCAGCACTCGTCCATCAGCGCCTGGGCGGCCGGGACGACGGCACCCATGCCGAGCACCCCGTGGACCAGCCCGGGGTAGGAGCGGTGGGTGACGGGCACGCCCGAGGCCGAAAGGCGCTGCGCGTACTCGTCGCCCTCGGCGCGCAGCGGGTCGTACTCGCAGGTGAGCACGACCGCAGGCGCCACCCCGGTGAGGTCCTCGGCGAGCAGCGGCGAGGCCCTCCAGTCACCGCGATCGGCCCGGTAGTGGCCCTCGAACCAGTCCATCGCCGCGGTGGTCAAGAAGACGCCCGCGTCGTCGCCCGCTCGAACGGCGCGGCGCTCCTCGGTCCCGTCGGTGACGGGGTACACGAGGAGCTGGAGCCGGAGAGGAACGCCTGCGTCGCGGGCCATGAGGGCGACGACCGCCGCGAAGTTGCCGCCCGCGCTGTCTCCGCCGACGGCGAGGTTCCCCGGTTCGGCACCGAGCGCGCCGGCCTGCTCGTGCGCCCAGGCGAGCGCCGCCCACGCGTCCTCGACACCCGCGGGGAAGGGGTGCTCGGGAGCGAGGCGGTAGTCGACGGCGAGCACCGCCGCGTCCGAGCAGGCCGCGAGGTCGCGGCAGATCCCGTCGTGGCTCTCGAGGTCCCCGAGGACGAACCCGCCGCCGTGGTAGTAGACGAGCAATCCCCGGCCAAGGTTCCCGGCGGAAGGGACGTAGTGGCGGGCCCGGATCGCTCCCGCGGGGCCGGGGATGGTGAGGTCGGCCGCCTGCACGTGCGGGTCGCCTGAGCGAAGCGCCTGGCGTGCCCGGCCGGCGACCCGAGCCGCTTCGGCGGACTGGCTCGTGTCGAACGGCGGGAACTGCTCCAACATGGTGGCGACGTCGGGATCGAGCGGCACCGGTCCCCCCCTCTGCTCGGCTCTCTCGGTGGGCAGCGTAACGGGGCGCGTCAGGCGCGCTCGAAGTCGCGGCGTGCCGTGTCGTAGGCGGACTGGATCGCCCGACGCAGCTCCTCGGTCGTCGCGTGCAGCTGGCGGCGGGGCACCCGTCCGCTCTCACCGCTCTCCGGCGGCGTGACGGGCTCGCCCACCACCACCTGGATGCGCAACCGCTTGGGGATCCGCCGGCCCTTCGGCATCGAGACCTCCGACCCGCCGATGCCGACGGGGACGATCGGGGCGCCGGTGCGCGCCGCGAGGAAGGCGGCGCCCTCGTGGAGGGGGCCGATCGACGCGCCCTGCCCACGCGTCCCCTCCGGGAACATCACGAGGAGCTGGCCGCGCTCCAGCACCTCTTGCGCACGCCGCAGCGCTTCGCGGTCCGCGCCCTCTCGATGCACGGGGAACGCGCCGAGCCCGGTCAGCAGCCTCCCGAGCGCGCGGCTCTTCCAGAGGTCGTCCTTGGCCATGAAGAAGAGCTTGCGGCGCGTGAGGAACGCCGAGAAGGCGAAGTCGGCGAACGACCGGTGGACCGGCGCGAGGATCGCCGGTCCCTCGGTCGGCACGCGGTCGCGGCCGGTCACCACGGGGCGGAGCCATGCACCCACCACACTGGTGAAGACGAGGCGCGCCAGTCGGTACCAGGCGGTGCGCCGCGTGTCGAGACGGAACGGCCCGGTGGGCCCGGCCTTCGGGCCAGCGGCGCCCGCGGCGTGGCCGGCCGCGACCTCTGCCGGGTCTGCGCCGCCGCTCAGCGCAGCCACGAGAGGACCTCATCGACCACGTCGTCGACGGTGCGCCCGGTCGTGTCGACGAGCTTCGCGTCGTCCGCCCGTGCGAGCGGCGACGCGGCGCGGGTGGTGTCGAGCTCGTCGCGCCGTGCGATCCCGTCGGCCGCCTCGTCGTGCCGGCGCCGGACGCGCTCTTCGGGCGTGGCGGTGAGGAACACCTTCACGTCCGCATCCGGGAAGACCACCGTCCCGATGTCCCTGCCCTCCACGACGCCGCCTCCGTGCGCGGCCGCCCACGCCCGCTGCCGCTCCACGAGCGTCGCACGCACCGCGGGGTTGGCGGCGACCGTCGAGACCGCGGCATTGACCGGCGCGTCGCGGATCGCGCCCGTCACGACCACGCCGTCGATCGAGACATCGGGGGGGCCCGGGTCGATGGCCGCGTCGCGCGCGAGCTCGGCCACCGCCGGCGCGTCCGACGGGTCGACCCCGCGCTCGAGCGCAGCCCATGCGACGGCGCGGTACATGGCGCCGGTGTCCAGCCGTGCCACGCCGAGACGCGCGGCGATCTCCGTCGACACGGTCGACTTCCCCGAGCCGGCGGGCCCGTCGATCGCCACCAGCTGCACGCGCGCCCCGCCGCCGAGGTGGCGCAGGTGCTGGAGGAACGCGGGATAGCTGGTGGCGACGCCGGAGAACCCGTCGATCCGGCTCTCCCCCGGACCGGCGGCGAGCGCGGCGACCGCGGCCGCCATCGCCATCCGATGGTCTCCCCCGCTGTCGAAGCGGAAGTGCCGGAGCCCGCCGGGGCGCACGCCTTCGATCACGAGGTCGTCACCCTCGACCCGTGCCGCGGCGCCCATCGCTTCGACGAGCCGCGCGGTGCCCTCGAGCCGGTCGCTCTCCTTCACCCGCAGCTCACCCATGCCGACGAAGCGCGTCGTCCCCTCGGCGGACGCCGCGGCGAGGGCGAGGGCCGGCACCTCGTCCAGCGACGGGATCTCCGACGCGTGGACGACCGTGCCGCTGAGGGGCGCCGAACGCGCGGCCACGTCCGCGCACGAGCCGCCGTCTCGAAGCCTGGTGACGACGTCCACGGACGCGCCCATGCGCACGAGCACGCCGAGGAAGCCCGTCCGGGTCGCCCCCGCGTAGATCGCGCGCACCCGGATCGCGCTCTCCGGCACGATGCAGCCCGCCACGACCCAGAACGCGGCCTGCGACGGGTCGCCCGGCACGATCAGGTCGAGCGGCTCGAGCGGCGACGCGCGCACGCGCACGGTGCGGCCCACCCCGTCGTCGACCACCTCGATGTCTGCTCCCGCGGATTCGAGGAGCTCCTCGGTGTGCGTGCGCGTGCGCACCGGCTCGTGGACGACGGTCACCCCGCTGGCGCTGAGCCCTGCCAGGAGGACCGCCGACTTCACCTGCGCGCTCGCCACCTCGGGGGTCCACTCGACCCCTTGGAGCCCGCCTCCCTTCACCGTGAGGGGCGGGAAGCAGCGCGGCCCGCGACCGGTCACCGTGGCGCCCATGGCGGAGAGCGGCGCGGCGACGCGGTCCATCGGGCGCGACGACAGCGACGCGTCGCCCACGAGCACGGTCTCTCCGTCCAGCCCGGCCACGAGGCCCGCGAGGAGGCGCATGCCGGTCCCCGAGTTCCCGCAGTCGAGCGGTGCGCCGGGGGCGTGCAGCACGCCGCGGCCCCCGCTGACCGTCACGACGTCGCCGTCGTCGTGCACCTCTGCTCCGAGCGCGGCGAGCGCGTCCCGGGTCCGCCGCACGTCGTCGCCGTCGGAGAGTCCACGCACGACCGACGTGCCCTCCCCGAGGGCGCCGATGCACAGCGCGCGGTGCGAGATCGACTTGTCCCCGGGCACCCGCAGCTCGCCCCCGAGCGGCGCGCCGCCGGCGACCATCACGGTGACCGGCATCGCCGGCGGTCCCTCCGGCCCGCTCACGAGATCGCCTGCGCCGTCGCGCGGTAGCCGCGGGCGGCCACCGCGTCCTGGAGCTTCACGGCGTCGCCCGCGTCGACCACGAGCAGCAGCACGCCACGCGGGCCTTCCGGGGAGTGGGCGATCTCGATGTCGTAGATGTTCACTCCGAGGTCCCCCGCCACGCTCGTGAGCTCTGCGAGCACGCCCTCCTTGTCGGGCACCGGCACCCGGACCTCCGTCAGCTGGTCGGGCCTCGCCCCGCGGGCCGGGAGGTGCCGGCGCGCCCGGCTGGCGCGCTCGAGCAGCTCCAAGACGCCCTGGCGGTCTGCCTCCCGCACGCGGTCGCGGATCTCCGCCAGGTCCTCGATCACCCGGTCGAGCGACGCCGTGATCGCCTCGGCGTTGGCCGCGCACACGTCGGGCCAGATCCCCGGGTGCCCGGCGGCGACGCGCGTCATGTCCCGGAACCCTCCCGCGGCGAGCCGCAGCAGGACCGCGTCGTGCGCGGCACCGTCCGCCGCCGCGTTCATCAGGGTCGCCGCGACGAGGTGCGGGACATGGGAGACCACCGCGACCAGGCGGTCGTGGTCAGAGGGGCTCAGCGCGACCACGTCGGCGCCGAGCGACGAGACGACGCCGCGCACCGTGGAGAACGCGGCGAGGTCCGTGCCCGGCGTCGGGGTGAGGACCCACAGCGCACCGGTGAAGAGCCCCGGATCGGCGCCGGCCAGACCCACCTGCTCGGAGCCTGCCATCGGGTGGCCGCCCACGAAGCGGGGATGCGACACCGCAGCGACCACCGCCGCCTTCACCCCGCTCACGTCGGTCACCACCAGGTCGGGACGCCGCGACGGGTCGTCCAGGAGCGCACGGGCCACGCCCGCGACCGCAGAGGAGGGCGTCGCCACGAACGCGATCTCTGCGTCCGGGTCGTCCCCCACCTCGTGCAGCGCTCCCCGGGCGATGGCCGCCTCGCTCCGGGCGGGGTCGAGGTCGCGGCCGCGCACCTCCCAGCCCTGGGCCGCCAGCGCGAGCCCGACCGACCCCCCGATCAACCCGGTCCCGACGACGAGCGCCCGTCGCGGGCGCCCCGAGGAGCCGGAGGGGCCGGGGCCGGAGGGGCCTGCCTGCCCTGCCTGCTCAGACCGGGAGGTCATCACGCAGCACCTGCGCGCCGTGCAGGTAGACGTGGCGGAGGTCGGCGGGCGCGCGCTCGGTCGTCACGTGCACGAGCACCCGGACGACCCGGGGCATCGCGCCGGGCACCGGGATCTCCGACGCGCACAGGAGCGGGACGGTCCCGAAGCCGATCCCGCGCGCCGCGGCAGCGGGGAACATCGACACGAGGTCGGGCGTCGCGGTGAAGATCACGCTGATCACGTCCTCGAGCGTGAGGGCGTTGCGGGCCAGCAACTCGGTGAGCAGCTCCTGCACCCGCTCGGTGATCTGCGCCTTCGTGTCCTCGGCGACGACGGTCGCACCTCGCAGCGCACGCACGGACCCTGACATGGGGCCGAATGCTACCGGCCGCCTCCCGTTCTCCTGGGAGCCGTCCCGGCGTGCGCCGCCGCGCGGAGCCGGTGCCGGAGGGTCTCGGACCCCTGTGCGCTCGCGGCGTAGAGGGCGGCGACCTCCTCGCTGCGCAGCGGCCGCCACCGCCCGGGCCGGAGCGAAGTGTCGGAGACCGGGCCGATGCGGGTGCGCACGAGCCGACGGGCAGGATGGCCGACCGCCTCCAGCATCCGCCGCACCTGACGGTTGCGACCCTCGTGGACCACGATGCGCAACGCGCAGGGCGCCACCTGACCCACCTCTGCAGGCGCCGTCCGGCCGTCGTCCAGCTCGACCCCCTCCCGCAACCTCCGCAGGTCTCCGGGCCCTGGCGTGCCCTCCACCTCGGCCAGGTACTCCTTGGCGACTCCGTGAGAGGGGTGGGCGAGCCGGTGGGCGAGCTCGCCGTCGTTGGTGAGGACGATCAGGCCCTCGGTGTCGTAGTCCAGCCGTCCGACCGGGAAGACCCGCGGTGCGGCCGGCACGAGGTCGAGCACGGTCCGGCGGTTCGCCGGGTCCGACGCGGTCGTCACGACCCCGGCCGGCTTGTTCAAGAGGTAGTAGACGAGGCCCGGGGCGACCGGGACGGGGACCCCGTCGACGGACACCAGGTCGTGGCGGGGGTCGACGCGCTGGCCGGCCACCGCCCGGGCGCCGTTCACGGTGACCCGACCCGAGGCGACCAGGTCGTCGCAGACCCGCCGGCTGCCGACGCCGGCGCGTGCGAGCACCTTCTGGAGCCGGTCGCCCTCGGGCGGCGGGCTCGCCGCCTGGTGGTCAGTCGCCGGTGCCATCGGGGCCGCCGGCCCCTTGGGCTCCCGGCGCGCCGGCGGGCCGCAGGCCGTCTTCGAGCTCTGCGACGACGTCGACCCCGGGAAGGAAGTCCTCGACCGGAGGGAGCTGCGAGAGGTTGTCCAGGCCGAGCCGCTCCAAGAAGAGGTCCGTCGTCCCGTAGAGGACGGGCTGGCCGGGACCTTGGGCGCGCCCCACGGCGACGACGTAGCCCCGCTGCTCGAGCAGGCGCACCACGCCGTCGGCGTTCACGCCGCGCAGCGCAGCGATCTGCGCGCGGGAGACCGGCTGGCGGTACGCGACGATCGCAAGGGTCTCGAGCGCCGCCGTGGAGAGCCGGTGCGAGACGTCACGGTTCGCGAACCGCTCCACGTAGGGGGCCAGTTCGGGATGCGTCTGGTAGCGGTACCCCCCCGCCACCCGGGCGAGGACGAAACCCCGCGCCTCCTCGCGGTAGGAGGCCGCGAGCCGCTCGCACGCCGACTCGACCCGCTCGACCGGCTCCTCGACCAGCTCCGCCAGGAGCCCCGGGGTGACCGGCTCCACCGCGACCATCACGACCGCCTCGATCGCGCGGGCGAGCTCGTCGTCGGTCAACGCACCGCCCTCAACCCTCGTACTCGTCGCTGCCCACGAGCGCCTCGGCGAGCGGGTGCGCCTCCCCCACCCACACCACCTCGAGGTCGCCGAACCGCTCGGCCTGGCCGACGACCACCTTGCCGAGCTTGCAGAGCTCGAGCACGGCGAGGAAGTGCACGATGACCTCGATCCGGGCGCGCAGGTGCGCGGTCAGCTCGCGAAACGACACGCGGCCTGCCGCAGGGAGGGTCGCGGCGAGGGCCCGGACGGTCTCGGACACGGTGACCGTGTCCACCGTCACGTGGGAGAGGTCGACCCTGGGCACGACCCGCTCCGCCGCGGCCCGCAGGTAGGCCTGAGCAAGCCGGTCGGGCGTCACCCCGCAGAGGAGGTCCGGCGCGTTGACGACGAAGCCGTCGTCGAGCCCGGACTCCCGGGCCACCGAGCGCGCCGCGCGCTCCGAGAGCGCCACGAACGCGTCGGCCACCGCCGCGTAGGCGCGGCATTCCAGAAGACGCGCCAAGAGGAGGTCGCGCTCCTCCCAGCAGCCGAGCTCCTCGTCCTCGTCGACGTCGTCGGGTCCTGGGAGGAGCCGCTGCGACTTGATCTCGACGAGGACGGCCGCCATGAGCAGGAACTGCGAGCGCGCGTCGAGCGGCACCGTCTCGGGCCGCTCGCGCAGCACCTGGACGAAGCCGTCGACCACCGGGGCGAGCGGTACCTCGAGGACGTCCAGCTGGTGGCTCGCGACGAGGTGCACCAGCAGGTCGATCGGTCCCTCGAACACAGGCGTGACGACGAGCGGCGCTGGCCCCGACAGCACGTGGAGGGTCGCGGGCTGCGACGACGAGGTGACGGTGGAAGTCACTGACCCGACGTTAGTGCCGGGCGTCGACCGATCGGTGTATCGCCGGGCCGGTCACCGCTCGTCGGCCGCGACCGGCACGATCGCCCGTGCGCGCTCGGCGAGCGGCGCGCAGCCGAGCCGTCGCGCGATCTCGGCGACCTCGTCGAGCAGCTCCGCCGCGCCGATGTGCCGGCGTGCGCGCGCCTCTGCGACGTCTGCGAGGCCGTGGGCGAGCTGGTAGGGGTTCCCGACGTCGCGGAGCTCCATGATCGCCTCGTCGAGGAGCTCGTCGGCGCGCGGGTCCTGGACGTCCGCCGCCCGCAGGCCCTCCAGCAGACGTCGCTCCGCGCGCAGCACCCGCGGCAGGTGCCCGATCGGGTGCGCGTCCAGCAAGGCGGCGAGCTCGTCGAGCGTCTCGGTTCGCCCGAGACGTCGCGCGGCACGCGCGGCGAGGGGCCACGCCCATCGCTGCGTCTCGAAGCCGATCCCGAGCTCGTCGCGTTGGGCGAGCACGGCCTCGGCGCGTTCCAGCTCGCCCACGTGCTCGCCGGTGCCCAGGCAGACCAGCGCGGCCAGGAGGTCGAGTGACGCCTGATCCTGGACGGCCTGGGTGGTGCCGGCACTTGCTGCGGCGTCGAGCGAGGCGCGCGCTCGCTCCACGTCGCCACGGAGCGCGTCGAGAAAGCCGGAGGCCCAGTGGACGACCGCGCCGTCGAGATGGTCCTCGTCGAGCGCCTGGCGGACGACGTCGCCCGCCTCGTCCCACTTCCCCTGCTCGACGAGCGCGACGCACAGGTTCGCGACGGCGGTGCCGAGGACCCGCCGGACGCCCGTGCGCCGCCCGTGCTCGACGGCCGAGCGCGCCACGCGCTCCGCGGCCCCCGCGTCCCTCGACGAGAGCTCGCTGGCGAGGTTCAGCTGGGCGACGGCGACGGTCCCGAAGTCGCCGGCGCGCTCGGCGAGCCTGGCGGCCGCCTCGAAGTACGCGATGGCCTCCGCGCTGCGGTTCTCCATCGACGCGGCGACGCCCTTGGCGTTGAAGAGCGATGCGAGCTCGCGCGGTCCGACGTCGAGGGCCTGCCCGAGCACGAGCGCCTCTGAGATGATCCGCATCCCCTCGACGCGGTTCCCCGTGAAGGTGTAGCTCTGCGCCAGGATCCTGAGCGCCTCCACCGTGTCGAGGTCGGGGTCGACGCTCAGGACCTCGAGGGCGGCGGAGACCTCGGCGCGTGCGGCGTCGTAGCGGCCCCCTCCGGACATGCCGCGCGCCTTCAGGACGCGGCTGCGCGCGGCGCCGCGCTCGTCGCCCCCGGTGCGGTGCCGCTCGACGGCGGCGTCGGCGAGCTCGATCGCCCGCGCCACGTCGCCGTGGTCGGCGCTCGCTCTGGACGCGCGCTCGAAGAGCGCGGCGGCGCGCCCGGGCGCGGCGATTGCCGCTGCCGCCGCGTACCCGTCGGCAGCACGGCCGAGGGCGCCGGACTGCTCGGCGCGCTCTGCCGCCCGCACGAGGAAGTCGAGGGCGCCCGAGCGGATCTCCTCCACGTCGGGATCGTCGGGCTCCGCCGCGAGCGCGTCGAGGTAGTGGCGGGCGATCGCGTCGGCGATCTCCTCGCCGTCGTTGGCGAAGGCGCCGCGCAGGTGGCGGGCGACGGCGAGGTGACGAGCCTTGCGGTCCCGCCTCGACAGCGTCTCGTAGGCGACCTGGCGCAGCATCTCCTGGCTGAAGTGGTAGGCCCCGCGCTCGGGGGAGAGCGGGTCGGCGGACACCTGGAGCACGTCGCGCCGCACGAGCTCCGCGAGCGCAGCGTCGACGGTCCCGTCGTCCCGGCCGGAGACCGCGACGACGGCGTCCTTCGGGAAGCTCGTGCCGAGCACGCTCGCGTCGGCGACGATCTCCCGCACGTCCTCGGGGAGGGTGTCCAAGCGCCCGGCGAGCAGCGCGTGCAGCGAGTCCGGCACGGCGAGATCTCCGAGCGAGCCCACGAGCCGGTAGCTCCCGCCGCCCTTGTCGACCCGGTCCTTCTCGACGACGCCCCGGTCGAGGAGCGAGCGGATCGTCTCGACGGCGAAGAGCGGGATGCCCTGGGCGCGGGCGGTGATCGCCTCTCGGGCCTCGTCAGGCATCCCCGGCACCAGCGAGTCGACGAGCGTGCGCATCGAAGCCTCGTCGAGCGGGTCCAAGGTGAGCGCAGAGCGGTTTCGCCCCATCCCGAACCCGGCGTCGAGACGCTCGAGCCCCGGGCGCGCGAACAGGACGACGAAGATGCCGAGGTCGCGGGTCCAGTCGACGAGGTGCTCGAGGAAGGAGAGGAGGCTCTCGTCGGCATGCTGCGCGTCCTCCACGAGCATCACGACGGGCGCGACCTGGGCGAGGCGCTCGAAGAAGAGGCGCCAGCCCGCGAACAGCTCCTCGGTCGAGAGGACCACCTTCGACTCGCTCACGTTGGGCACGCCGAGGAGGCGCGCGAGACGGACTCCGACGTACTCCCGCTCGCCTTCGTCCTCGACGAAGCGCACCAGGCCCTCCTCCAGCCTGGAGGCCGCGACCTCGCGGGTGTCCTCTTCGGCGATCCCGAAGCGCTGCCGCACGATCTCCGCGAGAGCCCAGAACGTCACCCCCTCGCCGTAGGAGAGGCAGCGCCCCCGATGCCAGAGCACCGCGTCGGCGATGCCGTCGATGTACTTGAAGAACTCCCAGCCCAGGCGCGACTTGCCGACCCCGGCGGGACCCGACACCACGACGAGGCGAGGCGTGCGGCGTTCGACCGAGGAGTGGAAAAGGTCCTTCAGCACGCGCAGCTCGACGTCGCGCCCCGTGAACGGCGCCTCCAGCCCGTCGGCGCGCTGGTTGCCGCGCACGCCCGACAGGACGCGAAGTGCCCTGTGGAGCCGCTCGGGCGCCTGCTTCCCCTTCAGCTCGTGCTCGCCCGTGTCGGAGAAGGCGATCGCCTGCTGGCTGCGCCGGCGCGTGGTCTCGTCGACGAGCACCGTCCCTGGCTCCGCGACCGCCTGGACCCGCGCGGCGGTGTTCACCGCGTCGCCCGCCACCATTCCCTCCCCCGTCGCTCCGATGGTGACGGCGACCTCGCCGGTGACCACGCCCGCCCGGGCGGCGAGGCCCGCGGCGGTCCCGGAGGTCCCGCCGCCGAGCGCGACCTCCGTGCCGAGCGCGCCGACAGCTTCGACGAGCTCGAGCGCCGCACGCACCGCGCGCTCGGTGTCGTCCTCGTCCGCGGCCGGGGTCCCCCATACCGCCATGACCGCGTCGCCGATGAACTTCTCGACGATCCCGCCGTGGCGGTCGATCACCTGTCGGGCGACGTCGAAGTAGCGCGAAAGGAGCTCCCGCACGTGCTCGGGGTCCCGATGCTCGGCGAGCGACGTGAAGCCGACGAGGTCCGCGAACAGCACCGAGCAGACGCGCCGCTCGGCGATCGGAGGAGCCTTCTTCGGCGCCGGCCCCGCCGCGGCGCCTGCGGCCGGCGCGTGCAGCGGGCTGCCGCAGCTGTGGCAGAACCGCTTCCCGTGCTCGACCGGCACGCCGCAGGCGGGGCACGCGATCTCGAGCGGCCCTCCGCAGTCCCCGCAGAATCGAGCGCCCTCGGGGCTCGTGGCGCCGCATGCCGGGCAATGGCGCATCGTGCAAGCATGCCACCTGCCGCGCACGGGCCGCGGGGCCGCCGCGCCTCCCGGCGCGACGTTCCTGCCCGCCTACCATGGCGCCCCATGCAGCGCGTGTTCTCGGGCGTCCAGCCCTCCGGCGACTTCCACCTCGGCAACTACGTCGGCGCGTTCCGCCAGTGGGTCGCAGACCAAGCCGAGCACGACGCGTTCTACTGCGTCGTCGACCTCCACGCCCTGACCGAGGAGATCGACCCGGCGTACCTGCGAGGAAAGACCTTCGAGGCGGCGCTGAACCTGCTCGCCGCGGGCCTCGACCCGGAGATGGCGACGATCTTCGTCCAGAGCCACGTCCCCGACCACCCGCGCCTCACCTGGCTCCTCGAGTGCACCGCGTCGATGGGCGAGCTGCGCCGGATGACCCAGTTCAAGGCGAAGGGCCGCGGCCAGGAGACCGTCCGGGTCGGCCTCTTCACGTACCCCGTGCTCATGGCCGCCGACATCCTCCTCTACGACGCCGACAGGGTCCCGGTCGGCGAGGACCAGCGCCAGCACCTGGAGCTCGCCCGCGAGGTCGCCCAACGCTTCAACACCCGGTACGGCGAGACCTTCGTGGTGCCCGAGGCAGCCGTCCCCAGGGTCGGCGCGCGGGTGCTCGACCTCCAGCACCCCGACCGCAAGATGTCCAAGAGCGTCGAGTCCCCGCTCGGCACGATCGCCATGCTCGACCGCCCCGAGGACATCGAGCGCAAGGTGAAGAAGGCCGTGACCGACACCGACGGGGAGATGCGCTACGCGCCCGAGGAGAAGCCCGGGCTCGCGAACCTGCTCGCGCTGTTCGCGGCGGCGACCGGGCGCCAGCCCGACGCGGTCGCCGCCGGCTACACCCGCTACGGGGATCTGAAGCGCGACGTGGCGGAGGCCCTGGTCGAGATGCTCCGCCCGGTGCGCGAGCGGGCCGCCGCGCTCGCTGCCGACCCGGGGGCAGTGGAGGAGGTGCTCCGCGCGGGGGCGGATCGGGCGCACGAGATCGCGTCGGTCACCTACGCGCGGGCGGCGTCCGCCGTCGGCCTGCTCCCGCCAACGGCCCGGCGGAACTGACCCCCTGGCCGCTCAATAGGCGTGGACGACGTGGGCCCACCACGTCAGCAGGCGTGTCACCACCCACTGCAGCGGGCTCGTGTGCGAGAACGACATCAGCACCAGCGCGCCGAGGATGATCAGCATCCCGTACATGCGGAACCGCAGGTACCCCGGCCACCAGGACCTCGGGATGAGCCGCTCCACGATCGCCGAGCCGTCGAGGGGCGGGATCGGGATCATGTTGAAGCAGGCGACCCAGAGGTTGATGAAGCCTGCGTAGAACAGGATCCGCGCGCCCAGTGATGTCGGCACCCCGCCCGGGTGCCCGAGCGCGAACACGAGGTAGAAGGCGGCGCCGAAGATCGCCGCGAGGAGGACGTTGGCCATCGGCCCCGCGAGCGCGACCAGCACGGACTCGTTCCGAGGATGGCGGAGCCTGCGGACGTCGACGGGCACGGGCTTCGCCCAGCCGAACCAGCCCAACCCCGCGATCACCGTGATGATCGGCACGATGATCGTGCCGAGCAGTGTCACGTGGCGCATGGGGTTCAGCGTGATGCGGCCCGCGCGCTTCGCCGTGTCGTCCCCGAACGCCAGCGCGACGACGCCGTGCGCGATCTCGTGGAGGATCACCGACGGGATCAGGACGCAGAAGAGGATGACGTCTGTCGAGCTGAGGTGGTGGCTGCGCAGCAGGATCGCCACGACGGCGACGACCACGATGACCCAGACGACCGACCACTGGCCACCTGGCCGGGTGCCGCCGCGGGTGGTGCCGCCCCCGCCGCCGTCCGGTGGCCGGGGTGTCCGGCGCGCGTACGGTGTGCGCCACGCGTGCTGGCGCGTCCCGTCGTGCCCGTTGGACGGGTAGCCGGGAGGAGGGTAGCCGGGAGGCGGAGGGTAGCCGGGAGGCGGGTAGGCATCCGGGTTGAACGCGGGTTGCTCGGCAGGCCGCGGCAAGGGCGGCTCCCCCGGCGCCGACGGCGGCTGGCCGCTCACCGGGCTAGGGCTTCGACGTGCATTCGATGCAGCGGCGTGCGGCAGGCTTCGCTTCCAGGCGCGCCGGAGAGATCGGCTTGCCGCAGCGCACGCAGAGACCGTAGGTCCCCTTTGCCAGGCGGTCGATGGCCGCCTCCACCTCGACGAGCGCGTCCCTGAGCTGGCCTGCGAGGGCTTCTGCCTCGCCGCGCTCGGCGGTCACCTGGCTGGTGTCGGCGAAATTCGGGTCGTACTCGAGGCCGCCCGCCTCGCCGAACCCCAGCTCGGCGAGCTGGGCCCGAAGGTCCGCCCGCTCGGCTTCCAGCAGCTCGCGGTAGTCGACGCCCGTCCCGGCGAGTGCGTCACTGGCCATGGAGGGGAAGCCTAGACGTCCCGCAGGGTGGCGGCGCCCCGCCTTCCTGGCCCGCCCTACCCCGGTCGCCTGGGCGCGGCCGGCACGCCCGCACGCGGGTGCGCCCTCTCGTAGGCGGCGCGCAGGTGGTCGCTCGTGACCTTCGTGTAGAGCTGCGTGGTCGTCACCGACGCGTGGCCGAGCAGCTCCTGGACCACCCTCACGTCCGCGCCGTGGGAGAGCAGGTGGGTCGCGCAGGAGTGGCGCAGCGCGTGCGGCGCGAGCCTGACGCCGACGTCCGCCCCCCGTGCGCGCACGACGGCGAAGGCACCCTGGCGCGAGAGGCGGCCGCCCCGCGTGTTGAGGAACACCGCCTCTGCATCTCCTCTCCGTCGCCACCGCTCGGGAGCGAGCTCGCCCCGGCCACCCTCGCCGAGCCAGCGGGCGAGGGCACGCGCGGCGTAGCTCCCGAGCGGCACGAGGCGCTCCTTCGATCCTTTCCCGTAGAGACGGACGAGCCCGTCGCCGCCGGCGAGGTCGGCAAGGTCCAGGCCGACGGCCTCCGACACCCGAGCACCGGTGCCGTAGAGGACCTCGAGCAGCGCCCGGTCGCGGCGTGACACCGGGTCGTCGCCGGCGACTCCCTCGATCACGCGCGCGACGTCGCGCTCACCCAGGGCCTTGGGAAGGCGCGCGGGCAGCCTCCCCGTCTCGACGTCGGCGGTCGGGTCGGCCTCCACGCTCCCTTCGTCCACGAGGAACCGGTGGAGGCCGCGGAGCGCGGACACCGCCCGCGCCACGGTCGCCGCGCTCTGTCCGTCGGCGCGCAGCCCTGCGACGTAGCGCTCGACGTCCTCTGCCCGCGCGTCGAGCGGCGTGCGTCCGCAGGCGTCGAGGGCCGCCTCGTAGTGGACGAGGTCCCTGCGGTAGGCGGCAAGCGTGTTGGCCGCGCGCCCTCGTTCGACCGCGAGCCACGAGAGGTACTCCTCCGCACCGCGGCCGAGAGGCGCCCCGAGGCTGCTCACGGTCCGGCCTGGCCCGGCGGTCCCGGCGCGCGGCGTGTCCAAGACTCCAGCGCGCGCCGGGCGAGCAGGAGGCCGACGATCGTCGTCGCGTCGAGAAGCCGGCCCTCCGCCACCAGTCGCTCCACGTCTTCCAGCGCGATCCGCTCCGTCGACATCCACCGCTCCTCCACCCCGGACGGGCTGGTCGCGCACGGCGACACGTCCGACGCGAGGTACACGATCGTGCGCTGGTCCGTGTAGCCGGGGGAGTTGTAGACAGCGCCGAGGCGCTGGACGCGGCCCGCGCGAAGGCCCGCCTCCTCCTCGAGCTCCCGCAGTGCCGTCGACTCGGGATCCTCGCCGTCCACGTCGCAGGTGCCCGCGGGCGCCTCGAGGACGATCGTGCCGACCGCGGCACGGAACTGGCGAACGAGCGTCACCGTGCCGTCCCCGTGGGAGGGCACCACCGACACCGCACCCGGGTGGCGCACGACGTCGCGCTCGAACCCGTGACCGTCTGGATCCGCGAACACGACCGTGCGCACCTTGAAGACGTGCCCGTCGAATCGGGGCCGCTCGGCGACCTGGCGAAAGCCCTGCTGCGGCTCGTCGCCGGCCACCGGCTCAGGCGACTGGTTCGAGGTCGCCGATGTCGATGAGGCGAGGCTCACGCCCTTCGGCCCGCTCGACCGCGGCCGCGACGAGCGCCCGGAAGAGCGGATGCGGCCGGTCGGGCCGGCTCTTGAACTCGGGATGCGCCTGCGTCCCGATCCAGTAGCGATGGCCGGTGAGCTCGACGAACTCCACGAGCCGGTCGTCGGGCGACGTCCCCGAGCAGCGGAGCCCCGCCTCCTCGAGCCGGGCACGGTACCGGGAGCTCACCTCGTAGCGGTGGCGGTGCCGCTCGGTCACCGCGCTCGCGCCGTAGATCCCGGCGACCTGGGATCCGGCCGAGAGCATCGCCGGATAGGAGCCGAGCCGCATGGTCCCGCCCTTCTCGACGACGTCCGCCTGGTCCGGCATGAGGTCGATCACCGGGTGCGGCGTCCGGGAGTCGAACTCCCGGGAGTTGGCACCATCCAGCCCGGCGAGGTGGCGCGCCACCTCCACCACCATCACCTGAAGGCCGAGGCACAGGCCCAGGCACGGGATGGCGTGCTCGCGTGCGTACGTCGCCGCGGCGACCATCCCTTCGATCCCGCGCTCGCCGAAGCCCCCGGGGATCACGATGCCGTCGAGGTCGTGGAGACGCTCTCCGGGGACGAGGTCCGGCACCATCTCCGCGTCGATCCATTCGAGCTGCACCTGGACGCCGTGGTGGAAGCCGGCGTGGCGGAGCGCCTCGACTACCGAGAGATAGGCGTCGGGGAGGTTCACGTACTTGCCCACCACGCCGATGCGCACGCGGCGGTCCGCCGTCCGCACCCGGTGGACGAGCTCCTCCCAGTCGCCGAGCGCGATCGGATGCTCGTCGGGGGCCAGCCCGAGCGTCCGGCAGACCACGGCGTCGAACCCCTCCTCGTGGAGCACGAGGGGGATCTCGTAGATGCTCTCCGCATCCACCGCGGAGATGACGGCCTCGATCGGCACGTCGCACAGCAGCGAGACCTTGCGCTTCAGCCCGTCGGAGATGTCCTTGTCGCTGCGGCACACGATCACGTCCGGCTGGACCCCTCGGCTCCGCAGCTCGGTGACCGAGTGCTGCGTGGGCTTCGTCTTCTGCTCGCCGGACGGGGCGAGGTAGGGCACGAGCGTGAGGTGGACGTAGCAGACGTTCTGGCGGCCGACGTCGCGGCGGAACTGGCGGATCGCCTCCACGAAGGGCACGATCTCGATGTCGCCGACGGTCCCCCCGATCTCCACGATCACGACGTCGACGTCCTCGTGGGCGAGCCGGAGCACGCGATCTTTGATCTCGTCGGTGACGTGCGGGATGACCTGCACCGTCTTTCCGAGGTAGTCCCCCCGACGCTCCTTGGAGATGACCGCCGAGTAGATGGACCCCGTCGTGGTGTTCGAGTTGCGGCTCAGGCTCTCGTCGATGAACCGCTCGTAATGCCCGAGGTCGAGGTCGGTCTCACCCCCGTCGTCGGTGACGAAGACCTCGCCGTGCTCGCCGGGGTTCATCGTGCCGGGGTCGACGTTGATGTACGGGTCTAGCTTGCACATGTTGACCTTGAGGCCCCGGCACTTGAGGAGGCGGCCCAACGACGACGCGGTCAGACCCTTGCCGAGAGAGCTCGAGACGCCCCCGGTCACGAAGACGAACTTGCTCATCCGCCCGGTGCCCGGAGCCTTCCGCTCCGGGCGCGACCGAAGGCTCCGACATGGAGGTGCACCACCACACGCTACTCGCCGGCCACGGCTCCCGTGTGGGACGGTCCCGGCGAACCGCCAGGGCGATCAGGGTTCCGCCGCCACCTGCGCAGGGTCAGCGTCCCGCTCGGCGCTCGGCGCGGCATCCCGTCCGAAGAACAAGTGGCCCAGGTCCACCTTGCCGCGCAGCGCGGCGGCCGGCCCGCTGTGGCGCGGCCTGCCGTCGACGAGGACGAGCACGGTGCTCGCCCGATCCAGCGCCACGGCCACACGCTGCTCGATCAGCAGCACCCCCCGCCCCTGCGCGCACAGGGCGCTCACCGCCTCGTCGAGGACGGTCGAGGCGATCCGGGGCGAGAGGTTCGCCGTGGGCTCGTCGAGGATGACCAGCTCCGGCTGTGGGACCAGGGCGCGCGCCACGCCCAGGAGCTTTCGCTGCCCGCCGCTCAGGTGGCCGGCGCGGCGGTGGAGCAGCGGCTTCAGCGTCGGGAACGTGTCGACCACCTGGCCGATGTGCTCCCGCAGCGCGTGCCGGGGCACCCGGTAGCCGCCCATCTCGAGGTTCTCCTCGACGGTGAGCCCCGAGAACACGTCGCGCACCTGCGGGACGTAGCCGACCCCCGCCGCGGTGCGCCGCTCCTCGGGCCAGCGCGAGACGTCCACACCGCGAAGGCGCACCGATCCCGCGAGGAGGGGGAGCTCGCCCGTGACCGCCTTCACGAACGTGCTCTTGCCCGACCCGTTCGGGCCGATCACGAGGGCCGCCGAGCCGTGCTCGACGCACAGGCTGATCCCGTGCACCACCGCCTCGCGGCGGTACCCGGCCGCGACTCCGGTCACCTCGAGAAGCGGTGGCTCCCCCCCGCCGGCGTTCGCCGCGGGGCCGGGGAGGGCTCCGCTGCGGCCGGTCGCACTGTCCACGGGCTCCCTCATCTCCTACCCGAGGTACGCCTCGCGGACGGCCTGCGACTGCATCACCTGGTCGTAGGTCCCCTCCGCGATCACCGAGCCGTTGTCCATCACTACCACCCGGTCGCTGACCTCCTCCACCACCTCAAGCACGTGCTCGATCATGAGCACGGCCACACCTGAGGCGGCGATCCTCCGGTACTCTCGCCGGAGCTGCTCGGAGAGGTGCGGAGCGACCCCCACGGTGGGCTCGTCGAGGAGCATGAGCTTCGGCTCGCGCATGAGGCCCCGCATCACCTCGACCAGGCGCCGCTGCCCGCCGCTCAGCTCCATCGCGTAGGTGTCGCGCATCGGCTCCAGCTCGAAGCGCGCGAGCAGCTCGGCGGCCCTCTCCGCGGCCGTTGCCGTCCGGCGTGCCTGCGCCCTCGCCCCGACGGTGGCCGCGTACAGCGACGCCCCGTGCATCCCGAGCCCGGCCACCAAGAGGTTCTCGAAGACCGTCAGCCGTCCGAACTCGCTCGTGTCCTGGAACGTCCGCACCACGCCCCGCCGCGCGCGGCGGTGCGGGGGGAGCTTGGTGACGTCCACCCCGTCGAGCCGGATCTGGCCGCTCGTGGGACGCAGCTGGCCCCCGACCGCGGCGAGCAGCGACGACTTCCCCGCCCCGTTCGGTCCGACGATCCCGAGCACCTCGCCCGGGGCCACCGAGATCGTGACGCCGTCCACCGCCCGGACGGCGCCGTAGGAGACGACGAGGTCACAGACCTCGACGAGCGGCCGGAGGTCACCGGGAGCGAGCACGCCGGTCGTCCCCCTCACCGCCGCGACGCCCCGCCGGTCGCCCCGAGCCGCTCTTCGTGCGCGCCCTGCTGCCCGGGAGCCGCCGCAGCCGTCGCCGCGGGGAGGGCGCGGCGCAACGCCGGCAGCCCGAACCGCTCTGCCCGGACGCGCCGTTCCGGGATCACGCCCTGCGGCCGTAAGGCGATGGCGGCCATCCACAGCAGGCCGATCACGACCCACTCGAGGGCGTCGACGAGCCCGATGTAGCCGAACTGCGGCAGGAGGTTCGGCACCTCGACGAAGACGATCTGCACGAGGAACGTGCCGAGGATGACACCCCAGTTGTTGGCCACCCCGCCGATGAGGATCGAGACGAAGATGGCGAGGGTCTCCTCGTAGCCCCACGAGGCGGTGTTGAACGCCTGCAGGTAGAAGACGAGGAGCCCGCCGCTCAGGCCCGCGATGGCGCCGCCGATGACGAAGACCTGCATCTTCAGCGCGACGACGTTGCAGCCGAGGGCGGCCGCGGCGGCGTCGTGGTCGCGCTGGGCGCGCAGCGCCCGTCCCCAGGACGACCTCGACAGCCGCTGCACGGCGAAGAGCACCACGGCGCAGATCGCCCACACCAGCGCGGCATAGGCCCACTGCCATCCCGTCGTGCTCGGGTTCACCAGGCTCCCGAGCGGGCGGCTCACGTTCGCGAGGCCGCTCGTGCCATTGAACAGGGATGTGTCGGTGACGATGAACTGGTTCAGGATGAGGGCGAGGATGAGCAGGATCGCCGCCTGGTAGTCGGCGCGCATCCGCTTCATCGCGAAGACCCCGATCACCGCCGACAGGGCGGCGCCGGCAGCCACCGCGGCGAGCAGGGCGACCGGGAAGGGGACGTGCGTGCCCGCGACGTAGGTCTGCCCGCTTGTGGCGGTCATCGGTCCGAGGGTCAAGATCGCGGCGGTGTACGCGCCGGCCGCCTGGAAGACGATGAAGGAGAAGTTCGGGATCCCCGCGTACCCGTACTGGAGGTTCAGACCCCACGCCGAGAGCACGTCGACCCCGAAGATGACGACCACGGTGGCCAGGTAGAAGTCGAGCGACGAGAAGCTCATCGCCGACGCCCCGTCGCGACGCAGGCCCGGCCGCGGAGCCTCGTCACAGGGTCACCTCGGTCTTGAGCGCGAGGCCGCTCGTCACGCCGCCGGGGCGGGCGAGGAGCACGAGCACGAGGATCCCGAACCCCGCGATCGTGGAGTACCCCGTGCCGCCCACCGCCGCGACGAGCTGGGTGGCGATGCCGATCGCGAGCGACGCCACGACCGCACCGCTCACCGACCCGGCCCTGCCGAGGATCGCCGCCGCCAGGAGGAGCGGGAGGAAGTCGGTCCCCGTGAAGGCGCTCACGGTCAGGCTGTTGATGATGTAGACCACTCCCGCCACCCCGGCGAGCGCCCCGCTCAGCACCCAGGCGACGTTCACGATCCTGGACGTCGGGATCCCGCACGCCCTGGCGAGGCGCGGCTCCTCTGCGACCGCGCGCAGCGCCTTCCCGGTCTTCGTCAGCCGCAGCAGGCACTCCAGCAGGACGAAGGCGCCGACCGCCACGCCGATGATCTCGACCTCGGTCACCGTGAAGACCATGCCGAGGAACCGCAGGGCGCGCCCCTGGTCGAACGAGTAGCTGAAGAGCTGCTCGCCGTCCGCCGCGTCGACGCTGTACTGCACGACCAGCTCGACCGCGAGGCTCACGGTGATGAGCTCGAAGAGCCCGAGGTTCCGCCGCGCGAACGTCGCCAGGATCCCCTTTCCGATGAGCCACGTCGCGATCACCCCGACACCGGCGCCGATGAGGACGTCGTACCAGCCGACGACGCCCCACTGCTCGGCGAGGTAGGCGGCGAACGCCCCGAGGGTGAGCACCGTCCCGTAGGCGATGTTGAAGACGTTCGTGAGGCCGAACTGGAGCGAGAACCCCATCGCCCCGATCGAGATGATCGAGGCGTCGACGATCCCGAACCCGATCGACTCAACGACGACGCTCGACAACGTCCTGCTCCTTCGCCTTGTGGCCGCTCCTGATTCGCGTGCTGCGCCATGCAGCGCCGGCCGGCCGTCCTGCGCCAGCCGGATCGTGCCGACCGAGGCTGGCGGTCACGGGCGGACGGGGACGGCCACCCGGCCGCCGGGGTCCACCCGCGGCCGAGCAGCCGTTCGTCCTCCCTTCACGGTACGGTTCTCGTGCTTCGATCGACGCTCCTCGCCGGTCTAGCCGGACGTCGAGATGGCGCTCGTCGGGATGAGGCCGATCGTGTAGAGGACCTGCTTGCTGTTCAGCTTCTGCACGGCTTCTGTGCCCCAGAAGTTGTGGTACTTGTTCCACGTGATCGGTCCGAGCGGTCCCACGTAGCGGATCTTCTTGCCCGCCTTCAGCGCGGCGAGCGCCGACGAGTAGGTGTAGACGGTCACCTTCCCTGGGCCGGGGTTCGTGATCTTCACGATCCAGCTGTTGATGACGGCCGGCTTCAGGCTGTGGGAGGCGTCCGCGGCGAGCGCGAGGATCACGTACGTCTCGTAGTTGTTGTCGGTGAACGGGTTGCCCTCCCACTGGGTGAGCGGCTTCTGCAGCTTGGAGCCGATCGCGTGGATGGCGTGGTAGAGCTCGTGCGTCGCCGCGTTCACCGGCGGGTTGCCCGCCGCCACGAACGTGAAGTACTTGTCGAATGTGCTCGTCCCGACCGTCTTGCTGACCGGACCCCAGTATGTCGAGTTCTCGCGGGATTCGTCGGGGATGATCGGCAGGAGGTGGCCGAGCTCCTTCATCTCGCCGAAGAAGGTCGCCGCGGTCTGGCCGTTGCTCCCGGTCAGGATGACCTGCGGCTTCGCGGCGAGCACCGATGCGACCTCGGTCTGGTAGGAGGGCTGGTCCGGGGTCAAGGTCACGTCGGCGACGGCCGTCGCGTGGAGGTTCTTCACGCCGAGGATCACGCCGGGCTTCGCGCCCTGCGCGTCCGGTGTCGCGCCGAAGACGAGCGCCACGCGCGTGGCGTGGTCGTGCTTGATCGCCCAGTACGCCATGGCCACCCCGTTGGCCGGGTCGGGAGGCAGCATCCGCCAGAAGAACTTGCGCGTGTTCTTGTCGTAGATCGACTCGCCCGCCGTCGAGATCATCGGGATGTGGCGGCTCTCGAAGAACGGCACGAGCGTCGACGCGGACCCGCTGTCGGGCCCCTGGACCCCGATCACGTTCGACGTGGTGCCGGCGGCCTCCTCGGCGTCGATGAGCGCGTCGGCGGGGTCGCTCTTCGTGTCGATCTCCCTGATGGCGAGCGTGTGCCCGAGCACCCCGCCCGCCTTGTTGATCGTGTACAGCGCCGGGTAGATGCCCGAGGCGGCGTAGGGCCCTTCGAAGGAGTCGGCGCCGGTGACGGCCGAGACCGAGAACATGGTCACCGACCCGGAGGTCGCTCCACCATGCCGCCCGGCGTGCCGGGCGTGCCTGGCTGGTGCGCTCGCGCCGGCGAGCGCACCTCCAGCCAGCGCGGCGGCGAGCACGGCGGAGCCGACGGTGCTGAGCGCCCGCCACCTCCGGGTCCTCGACCAACGAGCCTCGCCGGGACGATGGGACCGATCCGGAACAGCCATACTACTCCCCCCTTTGGGACCGCCACGCTTCATCGTCTGACTACCACGAAGTATCGGTTCCGCAGTCCGGGCCGTCACGCGCTGGTGCACGATCGTGTCCGTACCGATGCCGCGTGCCACCCCACGAGACGGGGGCCATGAGGCGTCCCCGCCCGTCGAGTTGCCGCATCCTAGGTGGCGGGTCCCACTGCCGCAAGGGTCAGTTCGCGCCCGCCCCGCCGCCGGATTACGCGCCGCCGCTCCGCGTCCCCACCTCCAGCAGCTCGGCTGCGTGGGCACGGGCCGTCGCGCTGTCGGGGTGCCCCGAGAGCATCCGCGACAGCTCCACGACCCTCGCCTCGGGCCCGAGCACCTCTGCCGTCGTGACCGTGCGCCCGCCTCCGTCGACGCGCTTTCGCACCGCGACCTGGTGGTCGGCGAACGCGGCCACCTGTGGGAGGTGGGTGACCACCAGCACCTGGCGTCGAGCCGCGACCTCCCGGAGCGCCCGTGCGAGCGCGAGGGCCGCCGCGCCGCCCACGCCCGCGTCGACCTCGTCGAAGAGCATCGTCGTCGCGCCGCCCTCGACCACCAGGCGGAGCGCGAGCATCGTGCGCGCGAGCTCGCCGCCCGAGGCGATGCGGCCGAGGGGCTGGGCGGGCTCTCCCCGGTTCGGGGCGAGGAGGAACCGGACGGCGTCACCCGCGCCGTCCTCGCCCACCGTCACGTGCAGCTCGGCGTCAGGCATCGCCAAGAGCCGGAGCCGCGCGGTCACCGCTGCGCCGAGCGCGGGTCCTGCCGCATCGCGCACGGCTCGGAGCCGGCGCTCGGCATCGCGCACGGCCCCCTCCAGCAGACCCGCGCGCCCCGCCAGCGCGGCGGCCTCCGCATCCTGGCCCTCCAACTCCGAGAGCGACGCGCGCGCGGACGCTCCGAAGGCGACGACGTCTGCCAGCGTCTGGCCGTACTTGCGCCGGAGGTCCTGGAGCTGGCGGCGGCGCGCCTGGACCGCCGCGAGCCGGGCCGGGTCCTCCTCCCAGGTCTCGGCGATCGTGCGCAGGTCCCCCGCCACCTCGTCGAGCTCCGCGGCAGCGATCCGCAGCCGCCCGGCCCACGCCTCGAGGGCGGGGTGCGCCGAAAGCCCGGAGAGCGCACGGCCCACGAGACCGCGAGCCCCCTCGTCGAGCCCGCTCCCGCTCACTTCGTCCATGCCCCGCAACGCGGCGAGCGCCCTGGCCGCGGCTTCCCGGATGGCCGCCATGCCGGCGAGCCGCTCCTCTTCCTCGGCGAGCGCCGCGTCCTCGCCGTCGTCCTCGATGCGCGCGGCGCCGATCTCGGCGACCTGGTAGCGGAGGAGGTCGGCCCGGCGCGCCCGTTCGAGATCGTCCCCTCCCAGCGCGGCGAGCCTGGCGCGGACGTCCGCGAGCGCGGCGCGCGCCGCTGCCAGCGGGCCGAGGTCGGTCCCGGCGAAGGCGTCCAGTGCCGCGCGCTGCCCCGCGACCCCGAGCAGCGACTGCTGGTCGTGCTGCCCGTGGATGTCGACGAGCCCCGCTCCGAGCTCGCTCAACGCGCCGACCGGCGCCATGCGGCCGTCGACCCAGGCGCGCGAGCGCCCGGACTCCGGGAGCGCGCGCGCGAGGACCCGCTCGGTCACACGCGGGTCGACGTCTCCGTCACCGGCACCGTCACCGGCACCGTCGACGTCTCCGTCACCGGCACCCGCAACCCCTTCGAATCGGGCCTCCACGAGCGCCTCGTCGGCCCCCGCCCGCACGAGCCCGGGTGCGGCGCGCCCGCCGAGGACGAGCGCCAGCGCGTGGACGAGGAGAGTCTTGCCCGCGCCCGTCTCCCCCGTGAGCGCCGTCATGCCCGGCTCGAAGACGACCGTCAGGTCCTCGACGACGCCGAGGTCGCGCACGTGGAGCTCCCTCAGCACTGCCCCGCCCTCACCGGGCCCTCAGCGCCCTCACTGCCCGCGGCACGCCCTCAGCGGGCCCGCGACGTCATTGCCACACCCCTCGCGTCAGCGCGCGCCGCAGCGGGCCTGCGAACCCGCGGCTCCCCGCGCTCACCACCCGCAGCCACCCGGGGGCGACCCTGCAGGCGACCTCGGCGCCCGGTGCCAGGCGGCCGGCCTCGCGCCCGTCGACGACGAGGACCGCAGGGCGCGGCGGCAGCACGCGAACCGACGCCTCCTGGTCGGCACGCAGCACGAGGCTCCGGTCGATCGCGAGGTGCGGAGCGACCGGCGTCACGACCATCGCCGGGAGGTTGGGTGCCAGCACGGGTCCGCCGGCAGAGAGGTTGTACGCGGTCGACCCGGTCGGCGACGCCACCACGAGGCCGTCGGCCTTGTAGGAGAGGAACTCCTCACCGTCGACCTCCGTCGCGAGCGCGACCACGTGCCCGGGGACCGTCTTCTCCACGACCATCTCGTTGAGGGCGATCCACCACCTCTCCCCCGGGGCGCAGACCGCGCCGTCGCCCTCGAGGGAACGGTCGTCGCCGGCGGCCGCCGTGAGCCCGCCGCGCACGGTCACGGCGAGCACGAGGCGGTCCTCGATCGGCGCGCGCCCCTCCAACGCCTGCTCGAGCGTCTCGAACAACGCCGACGGCTCGACCTCGAGCAGGTAGCCGAGCCGCCCGAAGTTGACGCCGAGAACCGGCACGCGGGCGCGGTAGGCGAGCGGCACGAGGCGCAGGAAGGTCCCGTCCCCCCCGAGGCTGATCGCGAGGTCGGCGCCCGAGAGGTCCGCCCCGGAGAGGTCCCCGGCAGGCACCCTCCCCTCGGCCCGGTCCGCCGGGGCGAGCCGTAGGACATGTGCGCCGTGGCTCCGGCGCTCGAGCCACTCCGACACCTCGGACGCGAGCCGCGCGGCGTCGGCGCGCGCGGGGTTCACGAGGATGACGACGGTGGCCACGGTCCGCGCGGTCACTCCGTCGCGGTGGACACCGCGACGCGGAGCCTCTCCTCCGCCTCCTCGGACAGCGCCTCGCCGCCCGCGCCCGCGTGCGAGCAGGTGTGCGCGCCGGTGTGCGCCACCGCGTGCAGGAAGAACTCGATGTTCCCCGACGCGCCGGCGATGGGCGACCGCATGGCGTCCATGATGGCCGCTCCGGCGCTCACGAGCGACGATCCCACCGCGCGCAACGCGCCCAGCCACAGATCCGGTTCTCGCACCACCCCCCGTCCCCGTGACACCTCGACCCTTCCCACCTCGAACTGCGGCTTCACGAGCAGGACGAGGTGCCCGCCGGCGCGCACGATCGGTCCCGCCAGCACGGGGACTGCCGACCTCAGCGAGATGAACGAGAGGTCCGCGGTCACGACGTCCACCGGCACGCGTTCGTGCCCCAGCGACGCGGTCAGGAACGCGGGGTCGAGAGCCCGGACGTGCGTCCGCTCGAGCACCACCACGCGCCCGTCCGCGCGCAAGCGTGCGTCGAGTTGGCCGTGGCCGACGTCGACCGCGGCGACCAGCGCCGCGCCGCGCCCGAGCAGGCAGTCGGTGAAGCCTCCCGTCGACGCACCTGCGTCCAGCGCCACCGCACCCGTCACGTCCAGCGCGAAACGATCGAGGGCCGCGTCGAGCTTCTCCCCGCCCCGCCCCACGAAGCGCCGGGGCGGTTCCGTCACCACGACGGGCTCTGCGGGGGCGACGAGGCGCGAGGCGCGCAGAGCGACGGCACCCCCGACGAGCACGTGCCCTGCGGCGATCGCCGCCTGCGCCTCCTGGCGGCTCGTGGCGAGCCCGCGGCGGACGAGCTCGACGTCGAGGCGCCGGCGGATCAGCGTGTCGGCGCCGACGGCCGCGTGCCGGCGGCCGGCTTCTTCGCCGGGGCCTTCTTGGCCGTGCGCGCCGTGGCCGGCGCCTTCTTGGCCGGGGCCTTCTTGGCCGGGGCCTTCTTCTCCGGGGCCCTCTTCGCCGGGACCTTCTTGGCCGGCGCATTCTTGGCCGTGCGCGCCGTGGCCGGGGCCTTCTTGGCCGGGGCCTTCTTCGCCGCGCCGGTGGTCCGCGACGCGTCCTCGTCGGTCCGGCGGCCTGCCCACACCGAGCGCCGGAGGATCTCCGCGGCCTGGCGGGCGAGCTCTTCGGGGTCGAGCCCGAGCGCATGCATCTGGTTGGAGACCTCCGCGCGGACGAGCTCCAAGATGTCCTCCGCCGCTCTTCGGCTTCGACCTACCAGCTCGTCGACCCACTGCTGCGCTTGCGCACGCTGGGCGCCACCAGTTCCCATCAGCTCCCTCACGAGCTCCTCCGCCCGCGCCCGGGTGATCTCGCCGAGCACAGCCGCCGCCTCGAGGTACTTGCGATATCCGTCGTTCCGGGGCATGCATCCACGGTACCGGCCCGAGCACCACGCGGCAATGGCGCGGCGGCTCCGCGTTCGTCAGCGCGTCGCCTCGCGGGCGACCGCGAGCAGGTCGTCGGCGACGAAGTCGGGAACCGGGTCAGGGTCGTCGGAGGCCCTGGCGGTCACCCCGCTGAGCACGAGCGCGAACGGCGCCGCGAGCCGGCGTGCGAGAGCTCCGTCGGTCGAGGGACGGTCGCCCACGACGGTCGCGACGCGGCCCGCGCGCCCGAGGACGAGCGTCGCGAGCGGCTCGTGGGGCTTCCCTGCCACCTCGGGCACCACACCTGACGCAGTCACCACCGCGGCGAGGATCGCACCCGCGCCGGGGAGCGGCCCATTGGGCGTGGGGAGCGTCGCGTCCTCGTTCGTGCCGATCAGGCGTGCCCCGGCGCGGACCGCGTCCGCCGCGCGGCGCAGCACCGTGTAGTCGAACCGCTCCGTGTACCCGACGACCACAGCGTCCACGCGCCCTCCCGGAACGGCCGCCTCGTCGGCTGCTCTTCTCGCGTGCACCCCGCGAGCGGCGAGCGCCTCCATCACGCCGTCGTCGCCGACGACGAGCGCCGTCGCGCCGGGCTGCAGCATGGCCGCCGCCGCCTGTCCAGACGTGAGGATGTCGTCCGCGTCCGCTCGGATCCCCGCGACGCCGAGCCGCGCGAGGAGGTTCTTCACGGTGGGCGACGAGTTGTTCGAGACGAAGATGACGCGCGCCCCGGCGCCTCGCAGCAGGCCGACCGCGTCGCCCGCACCCCGGATCGGCTCCCCGCTCAGCCAGACGACGCCGTCGAGGTCCAGCACCCAGGTGTCCCCCGCTCCCGCGCGAGGAAGCTGCTGCTCCGTGGAGACCGACGCGGGATCGGCACGACCGGGCGCACGGGGCACGGACCGTCACCCTACCTGCGAGGTGCGCGGCACCGCCCCCGAGCACGCTATGGCATGGCCCCGCTCCCCGAGCGCGCTGGCGCGTCGTCAGCGGGTTGCCCCGCCTGCCACGCGACCCCCGCCAACAGCGCACGGGGTTGTGGCATCGTCAGCAGTGCGGAGAGCGGGGCACAGCGCTCGCAGAGGGGGTCAGGTGGCCGACGTGGCGTTCCGGGGGGCGACCAGGCGGTTCGGTGGACGCCCCGCCGTCGAGCGCCTGGACCTCGAGGTCGCCGACGGCGAGCTGCTCGTCCTGCTCGGGCCTTCGGGGTGCGGCAAGACGACCGCCTTGCGGATGGTGGCGGGCCTCGAGGAGCCCGACGAAGGCGAGATCCTGATCGGTGGACGCGTCGTGAACGACGTCGAGCCGAAGGACCGCGACGTCGCAATGGTCTTCCAGAGCTACGCCCTCTACCCGCACCTGAACGTCGAGCACAACATCGAGTTCCCGCTCCGCCGGCGAGGCGTCGACGCGCAACGACGCCGCCAGACGGTGCGCGAGGTGGCGGCGTCGCTCGGCCTCCAAGAGCTCCTCGCCCGCAAGCCGCGGGAGCTCTCCGGGGGGCAGCGCCAGCGCGTGGCGCTCGCGCGGGCCATCGTCCGCCAGCCCCGCGCATTCCTCATGGACGAGCCGCTGTCCAACCTCGACGCGGCGCTTCGGCTCCAGACCAGGGCCGACATCGTGGCGCTCCAGACCCGGCTCGGCACGACCACGCTCTACGTGACCCACGACCAGGTCGAGGCGATGACGATGGGCCATCGGATCGCCGTGCTGGACCACGGGGTGCTCCAACAAGTCGGCCCGCCGCACGCCCTCTACGATCGCCCCGCGAACCTGTTCGTCGCGAAGTTCCTGGGGAGCCCGGGAATGAACGCCCTCCCGGCGACGCTCGAGGGGACCACCGCGCACGCCGCGCGCGTCGCGCGCGTCGCGCGCGTCGACGGCGGCCACGTCCCGCTCGGCGACGACGGGGCGGCCGCGGCCGGCCAGGCCGCGTCGCTCGTCGTAGGCGTCCGCCCCGAGCACCTCGCTCTCTCCCCGTCGGGCACGCTCGAGGCGAAGGTCCTCCTCGTCGAGCTCCTCGGCGCCGACGTCCACGTGCTGTGCCAGCTCGGCGACCAGACGAAGCTCGTCGTCCGCCAGGACGCCTCCGCGCCACGACCCGCCATCGGCGACGGGGTGCGGATCGTGGTCGCAAGCGGATCGGTCCACGTCTTCACAGGCGGGAGCGGGGCGCGCCTCGGAGGGCCGGGGTGAGGCGCGGCCGCGAGTCGCCCCCTGCACGCACGCGAAGTTCGCGTGCGGTGCGCGAAGCCGCGCTCGGCTACCTTCTCGTGCTGCCGGCGCTCGCGGTCTTCGGCGTCTTCGTCTTCTATCCGTTCGCAGCGAACTTCCGGCTCGCGCTCTACCAGACGCCGCCGTACCCGGGGCTGCCCAGCCGCTACGTGGGGCTGCACCAGGTCGGCCAGGTCCTTGCCTCGTCAGGCTTCCTCCAGAGCCTCGGCTCGACGCTGCTCTTCGTGGTGATGGTGGTGCCCGCGGGGCTCCTCATCGGACTCCTCCTCGCCGTCGCCGCGCACCGGCGCCTCCGCGCGATGGCCGTCTACCGCGTGATCTTCTCCTCGACGGTCGTGACGTCCGTCGCCGTGTCCGCGCTCGTCTTCGGCACCCTCATGGACCCCGTCGTGGGGTTGCTCCCGTGGCTGGGGCTCAACCCGTCTCCCCCGATCCTCCAGAACACGACGTGGGCGCTCCCGGCCATCGCGGTCATGTCGGTCTGGCAATTCCTCGGATTGTCGTTCATCGTCATGTCCGCAGGGCTGTCCGCGGTGCCCGAGGAGGTCCTCGAGGCTGCACGCGTCGACGGCGCGTCCGAGCGCACGGTGTTCTGGCGCGTCACGGTTCCGCTCCTCTCCCCCACCATCTTCTTCGGCCTCGTCGTCGCGACGATCTACGCATTCCAGACGTTCGGCCAGGTCGACATCCTCATCGGCTACTCGTCCGCCGCGTTCGAGCACGTCAACCTGCTCGTCTACGACATCCTCGACACGATCGAGGTGGCGAAGACATCCGGGCAGGCGGCAGTGCTCTCCCTCGCGCTCTTCTGCCTCACGCTCGGCGTGACCCTGTTGCAGCTCCGTCTCGTCGAGCGACGGGTCCACTATGCGGCCTGACTCGAGCAGCAGCTTCGGCGAGCGCGGGAGCGGGAGGCGGCCCGAGCACCCGGGCCGGCGCCCGGGCCGGCGCCCGGGCCGGCGCCGATGGCGCCTCGCCGCGCGCTACACCCTCCTCACGATCGGTGCCCTCGTCGTGCTCGCGCCGCTGTACCTCACGGTCGTGAGCTCGCTCCTGCCGCCGAGCGCGCTCGCCGAGCGGCCCCCGCCCCTCTTCCCGCTCGATCCGCAATGGCACGACTACGCCGTGGCGTGGAGCCAGGGCGACCTCGGCGTCTACCTGCGGAACTCGGCGATCCAGACCGCCATCATCGTCTGCGGCCAGCTCGTGACCTCGGTGCTGGCGGGCTACGCCTTCGCCTTCCTCCGGTTCCCCTTCAAAAGGGCCCTGTTCGTGGTCTTCCTCGCCACGCTCATGATCCCCTTCGAGGTGACCCTCGTCACGAACACCCAGACGATCTCCGAGCTCGGGTGGTACAACACGTTCGCTGGGCTCACGGTCCCGTTCCTCGCGACGGGCGTCGGCACCTTCCTCCTGCGACAGGCGTTCCTCCAGATCCCCCGGGACCTGCAGGAGGCCGCCACCCTCGACGGCTACGGCCGTCTCCGGTTCCTGCTGCGCATCGCGCTCCCGCTGGCCCGCCCGGCCCTCGCCGCGCTCGGGGTCTTCTCCTTCCTCGCCGCGTGGAACCAGTACCTCTGGCCGCTCGTGGTGACCGGCAGCGGCAACGGTGTCCGCACCGTCCAGATCGGCCTCAAGCTGCTCCAAGGGACCGAGGTGAGCCGCACCGACGTGGCGCTCGCCGGCACGGTCATCGCCGTCCTGCCGCTCCTCGTCTTGCTGGTGGTCTTCCAGAAGCAACTCGTCCGGAGCTTGACGGCCGGGGCGGTCAAATGAGCTCGCCGGCTCGCACCGCTCCTGGGAGCGCTGGGGCGGCACGCGCTGGGAGGGACCCGGCACGCGGGGTCACGCCAGGTGGCAGGCTTGCTCCGTGCATCGAGCCGACGCCGCCAGGGCCATGAGGCCCCGCTCCCGGACGCGCCGTGCCGGGTTCGCGGCCCTCGCACGGATCGCCGCCGCGGCCGCCCTGGCCGGGACCGTGCTCGCCGCCGCGGCCGCCCTGGCCGGGACCGTGCTCGCCGCACCGCCGGCGGCCGGCGCGCCGCGCGGCGCAAACGGCGCAAGCGGCGCGAGGTGCCTGCCGTCCCTGCTGAGCAAGCACACCGGGACCGTCCACATCGACTTCTGGGAATCGATGGTGACAGCCAACGGGACGACCCTGAGGGGTCTCACCGATGCGTTCAACGCGTCGCAGCACAAGGTGCGCGTGTCGCTCGTCCAGCAGCGCAGCTACACAACAACCTGGCTGAAGTACCAAGCCGGTCTCAGCAACGGCCAGCTGCCCGACGTCGTGCAGCTCACATCGATCGACCTGCAGGGCGTGGCGGACTCTCGCTCGGTGACGCCCGTGCAGTCGTGCATGGCCGCCGCGCACTACAAGACGTCGGACTTCATCCCTCGGGTCCTCGCGGCATACGAGCTGGACGGCGTCCAGATCGGCATGCCCTTCGCGGTGTCCGGGCCGGTCCTCCTCTACAACGAGCTCGTGCTCGCGAAGTACGGCATCACGTCGCCGCCGAGAACACTCGGCCAGTTCGTCACGGACGCCGAGATCCTGAAGGCGCACGGGAGCGGCGTCGGTCTCAAGCTGGACCCCTGGCACCTCGAGACCTGGCTCGCGTCTGCCAACCTGGCGTTCGTGAACCATCGCAACGGGCGCAGAGGGCGGGCGACGAAGGCTGTCTTCGACACGCGAGTCGCCAGGAAGATCTGGGGGGACCTCGACCACATGGTGAGATCGGGTGCCGCGAGCACGAACCCCGCGACGGGGCCAGAAGAGTACGACAACCTCCTCGGCATCGGCTCGGGCAGGTACGCGATGACCATCGACACGACGGCGGTCCTCGGCACGGTCGAAGCGGTCCTCGCAGGGGGCCACTACCCGAACGTGAAGCTCGGGGTCGCACCCTTCCCCGTCTACAGCACCAAGTTGCGCGGCGGCATCGAGGTGGGTGGCTCCGCGCTCTACATCTCGAACCGCCAGCCTGCGATCGACCAGGCGGCGTCGTGGGACTACATCTCCTACCTCGACTCCACCCGGAGCCAGGCCATCTGGGCGACGGGGACGGGGTACATCCCGATCCGGAAGTCCTCGGCGAAGACTGCGACGGTCAAGGCGCTGTGGAAGACCTCGCCGGGCTACAGGGTCGCCTACGAGCAGCTGGTCGGCGGCGCGAACACCTACGCCACCGCGGGCGCGGTCCTCGGGCCCTACACACAGGTCCGGACGGCCGAGCTGAACGCGGAGAAGTCCATGTACCAGAGCGGGGTGTCGCCTTCGACCGCCCTGGAGAACGCCACGCGCCAGATCGACCAGATCCTCGCCCAGTACGACCAGCGGATCGGATCGTGAGCCCGGGCGAGGGGTGCCGACCGGCGCGGCGCGCCACGACGGCGCGGCGGACCAGACCGGCGCCGGCGCCGCGCACAGGGCGCGCACGGCCGCCGCTCGCCTCCGCATGACGCGGGTCGTCGCGCTGGGGGGCGGGCACGGGACGGCGGTCACGCTCCGCGCCGCACGCCGCTACGCCGGGGACGTCACGGCGATCGTCTCGGTCGCGGACGATGGAGGGTCCAGCGGTCGCCTCCGCGAGCAGCTCGACGTCGTCGCGCTCGGGGACCTCCGCAAGTGCCTCGTCGCGCTCGCGGCCGAGAGCTCGGTCCTCGCGCGGGCGTTCGAGCACCGCTTCGCCGGGGGCGACCTGGCGGGCCATGCCGTCGGCAACGTGGTGCTCGCCGGCATGGTCCGAGCCGCAGGCGGCCTCGTCGCGGGGATCGAGGAGACTGCGAGGCTCCTCGGCGCCTCGGGCCGGGTCCTGCCCGCCACCCTCGAGCCCGTCGTGCTGAAGGCAATGGGAGCCCGCGGGCAGGTGAACGGCCAGGTGGCCGTCTCGAGAGCCGGGCACATCGAGCGAGTCTTTCTCGACCCTCACAGCTCCCGGCCGCCCGACGAGGCGCTCGCCGCGATCGAGCGCGCCGACCAGATCGTCATCGGGCCCGGGTCCCTGTACACGAGCGTCCTCGCCGTCGCGGCGGTCGAGGGGATCGCCCGGGCCGTCACGGCCGCTCGGGCGCAGCGCGCCTACGTGTGCAACCTCCGGCCCCAGATCCCCGAGACCCAGGGCTACGACGTCGCGGACCACGTCGCTGCCCTCCGTCGCCACGGCATCGAGGTGGACGTGGTCCTCTGGGACCCGGCGTCGGGCATGATCGCGGGCTCACCGACGGTCCGGCTCGTCGCCCGCCCCCTTGCCGGGGACTCCGGCCTGGTCCACGACCCGGTGCGACTGGCGGACGCGCTCTCCGATCTGCTGGCATCCTCGGGGCGCACCGGGCACCTCCGGCGGCCCGCCGAGACGACGACCGGGGCTCCCTGAGCGCCGGCTCGCCGGCCCTCGGGCCCGCGGCCTTCGGATTTCGGCCTTTCGGGCGTGTGGCCACGAGCAGATCGGGCGTAGAACGGAGAGACAGAGGAAGAGCCGAAGTTGCGGGGACGGGAGCGGCGGCACGATCCGGGGCCGGGAACCACCGGTCCCGCGCCCGGCGCTGAAGGTGCGGGAGGATGCCGGGGTCCGGGGGACCCAGGCGGAACGACGAGGAGTAGGGCGGATGACGGTACGAGTGGGGATCAACGGGTTCGGGCGGATCGGACGGAACTTCCTCCGAGCCGTCGTGGACCGCTCGGCGGAGATCGAGGTGGTGGCGCTGAACGACCTCACGTCCGCCGAGACGAACGCGCAGCTTCTCCGCCGTGACTCCTCGCAGGGCCGGTTCGACGCCAGCGTCGCGGTCGTGGGAGACCAGCTCGTCGTCGACGACCGGCGGATCGCAGTGCTCGCGGAGCGCGACCCGGCCAACCTCCCCTGGAAGGAGCTGGGCGCGGACGTCGTGCTGGAGTCGACGGGCCGCTACACGTCGCGAGCCGGCGCCGCGGTGCACCTCGAGGGCGGGGCTGCACGCGTGGTGATCTCCGCTCCCGCCAACGACGCGGACGCGACCTTCGTCGTCGGGGTGAACGACGCCGATTTCGACCCGACGCGCCATTTCGTGGTCTCGAACGCGTCGTGCACGACCAACTGCTTCGTTCCGATGGTGAAGGTGATCGACGACGCCTTCGACATCGTCTCGGGGCTGATGACGACCGTCCACGCGTACACGAACGACCAGAACCTGCTCGACCTCGCCCACAAGGACCTCCGGCGCGCCCGTGCGGCCGCGATCAACATCGTCCCGGCCTCGACCGGTGCAGCCCGCTCCACCGGGAAGGTGATCGAGAAGATGGTGGGCAAGCTCGACGGGCAAGCCCTCCGTGTCCCGGTCCCGGTGGGCTCGATCACCGATTTCTCGGTCGTCGTCGGAGCTCCGGTGACGGTCGAGCAGGTCAACGAGGCGTTCGCGGCGGCGGCCGGGTCGGCGCCCCTCGAGGGGATCCTCGTCTACAGCGAAGAGCCGCTCGTGTCGTCCGACATCGTGGGCAACCCGGCGTCGTGCATCTTCGACGCGCCGCTCACGATGGTCCAGCCCGTCGACGCCGAGCGCACGCTCGTGAAGGTCCAGGGATGGTACGACAACGAGTGGGGCTACTCGAACCGCCTCGTCGACCTGATCTCGATCGTCGGCGGCGGGCGTGCGCCGCAGGGCTCGCGCCCGACGTGATCTCCGTCGACCACCCAGTGGATCGCGCTGCGTCGTGACCAGGCTCCCGCTCCTGGAGGACCTGCCCGACGTGCGCAGACGCCGCGTCCTCGTGCGGGTCGACTTCAACGTGCCGCTGGCCGACGACCCGGAGAGCCGCGCCGGGCGCAAGGTCGCGGACGACTTCCGGATCCGCACCGCGCTGCCGACGCTCCGGTGGCTCATGGAGCACGGGGCAGAGGTCACCGCATGTAGTCACCTCGGCAGGCCGAACGGTAAGCCGGACTCCCGCTTCGACATGGGACCGGTGCGCGCGCGGCTGGAGGAGCTGGTGCCCGGGGTGTCGCTGCTCGAGAACCTCCGCTTCTCCCCCGGCGAGACCGCCAACGACCCAGCGTTCGTCGACGAGCTCGTCGCGGGCCAGGAGGCCTTCGTCAACGAGGCCTTCGGCGCATCACATCGCGCGCACGCTTCGATCGTCGGTCCGCCGGCGCGCCTGCCGAGCGCGGCGGGGCGCCAGCTCGCTCGCGAGGTGGACGTGCTGGGGAGCCTCGTCGAGTCCCCCGCAAGGCCGTTCGTCGCAGTGGTGGGCGGCGCGAAGGTCGCCGACAAGATCGGAGTCCTCGACGTGCTCTCGAGGAAGGTCGACGTGCTGTGCGTCGGCGGCGCGATGGCGTTCACCTTCCTCGCTGCCGCCACACATCGTGTCGGCGACTCGCTCGTCGACCTCGAGCACGTGGAGTCCTGCGCGAAGCTCCTCGCTTCCGGCGTGGAGATCGTCCTTCCCGTCGACATCGTCGCCCTCGAGAGCGGAGAGCCCTTCGGCGCCGGCACCGAGCGCGTTTCCCGTGGGCGTGGGGGTGCCGCCGCCGGTTCCTCCGATCCTCGGATCTTCGACCAGGACATCCCCGACGGCTGGCGGGGGCTGGACATCGGTCCGAAGACGGCGGACGCGCTCGGCCACGTGCTTGCACGCGCCGCCACCATCTTCTGGAACGGTCCGCTCGGCGTCGCTGAGGACGAGCGGTTCGCGTTCGGCACCCGGAAGGTGGCGGAGGCCGTGGCGTCCTCGCCCGGCTTCAGCGTGGTCGGTGGCGGCGACAGCGTCAGCGTGCTCGAGCATCTCGGGCTCGCCGGGCACATCGACTTCCTCTCGACGGGCGGCGGTGCCTCGCTCGAGCTCTTGGAGAAGGGGGACCTCCCAGGGCTCGCAGCGTTGCGCGCGGCGCCGAACGCCTCGGGCTCGTGAGCCGGTGCCCACGATGACCCCCGCTGGTCCGCGCCGACCGCTCGTGAGCGGCAACTGGAAGATGCACCACGACCACATCGAGGCGCTGCACACCATGCGCGACCTCGGCCTTCGCATGAAACCGGAAGACGTCGCACAGGTGGACGTGTCGGTCCACCCGCCGTTCACCGACCTGCGCACCGTGCAGACGCTCGTCGAGGGGGAGTCGATCCCCGTCGCCCTCGGCGCGCAACACTGCAACGACCACGACCGCGGCGCATTCACCGGGGAGGTGAGCCCCCAGATGCTGGCCCGCCTCGGCGTCCGCTACGTCATCGTGGGCCACTCCGAGCGTCGCCAGCACTTCGGGATGAGCGACGAGCTGGTCGCTGCCACCCTGCGCGCCGTCCTGCAGCACGACATGACCCCCATCCTCTGCGTCGGCGAGACCGAGGAGGAACGCGCGGCCGGACGCACCGAGACGCGCCTCTCCTCGCAGCTCGAGGCGGCGCTGCAGGAGCTCGACGGCTCGCACGTCGCAGGGCTGGTCGTCGCCTACGAGCCCATCTGGGCGATCGGCACCGGTCGCGCGGCGACCGCCGTCGACGCCGAGGACGCCTGCCTCTTCGTACGCGAGAAGGTCGCCGAGCTCTCCGGCGCAGACGCCGCGACGTCGATGCGAGTCCAGTACGGCGGCTCCGTCAACCCGGAGAACGCGCCCGACCTGATGGCCGAGCCCGACGTCGACGGCCTCCTCGTCGGGGGTGCGAGCCTGGACGCCGCCGGGTTCGTCGAGATCATCCGGGCCAGCCGCCCCGCCGCCGGGCGCCGAAAGGGTTGAGCTCGCGGCGCTGGAGGCGCCGACCAGGGCACGACTCCTCCGGCGATGAGCGGCCTGCTACCGTTTCGGCCGTCGCGCGACCGGCGTCGCGCGATCGAGCGGGCACGTGTGTCGTGAAGGAGCTGCCTCCGTGCTGACCTGGCTGTACATCATCATCGAGGTGCTGTCGGCCGTCGGGCTCGTCTTCCTCATCCTCATGCACAGCGGGAAGGGCGGCGGCCTGTCGGACATGTTCGGCGGCAGCGTCGGCTCGGCTGCCTCCGGCTCCACCGTGGTCGAACGGAACCTCGACCGCATCACGGTGACGGTGGCGGTCGTCTTCGCCCTCACGACGCTCACGCTGGACCTCAGGCTGCAGTGACCTGCCCGGGCAGCGGCCCGGGCTTTGCGCGCCGGGCGGCGTCCCTGGCGGCAACGGTCGCGCTCGCCGC
>JAJZMD010000292.1 GCA_021803085.1 Actinomycetes bacterium | reverse complement strand
GTCGCGACTCGGCCCGCGCCGCGGTGCGTGCAGCACTGCGGCCTCGTGGCGGTCGCCGTCGACGAGCACCAGATCTTCGCCGTCCGCCGCGGCAAACGGACCGACGGCAACGACGGCCGGCACCCGCAGCGAACGCGCGACCTCGACCAGGTGGGCAGCACCGCTGCCGGACTCGGCGACGAGCCCCGCCGCCACCCAGAGTGCGGGCGCCAGCTGGGGACTCGGCCGCCTGACCACGACGACGTCGCCCGGGACCACGCGGCGCAGGTCGACAGACGAGCCGATCCGGCGCGCCAGCCCGGCGCCGGCTCCCGGGGACACGCCGTCTCCGTCAGCACGACGCCCCTGCACCCGGATGGCGGCCTGGACGAGCGGCTGCCAGCGCAAGATCCTGTGCCGGTGGCCGTGCCATCCACCCGGCGACGGGTGCTCGAGCATGGTGCGCACATCGGCAGCCGATAGCCCCCAGAGCTGCTCGCGATGGGCGAGCGCCCCGGCGGCGGCGAGGGCCCTGCCGGCGGCGTCGAACGCCGCAAGCACGCCGATCGCCGATGTCGCGTCCACGGCGTGAAGGTCGTCGAGCGCGTCGAGCGCCCCGCCTGCCACCCGCCCGAGAAGCTGCGCAGCGGTGGAGGGCAGCTCGGCGACGCTGCAGCCGAGGGCGGCCGCGCCGAGGGCCATTGCCGCCTCGACGGCGTCGTCGAATTGCTCCCGCAGCGCGCCGAGCTCGAGGGGCGGCTCGGCTGCACCCACGTCTGGTCCTGCCCCGGGTGCGCCGTCCAACGCGAGCAGCCACGGCAGCACGAGCGCGTCGCCGAGCGGTCCGCCGTAGCGCGTCGCCGACCACGCCACCGCCGCGGCCCGCTCCCCCGCCGATCCGCCGCGCAGTCGCCGCTCGAGCAGCACGTCGTCGGCTCGGTCCGACCGGGACGGGCCGGTGTGCACGCCGCTCTCCCCGTGCGCTGCACGGGCCTCGGCACCGGGAACGACCGGGCGCGCCTGCAAGAGGAGGGCACTGCCGTCCACGATCGCCCACTCGATGGCAGCCGGCTCGCCGCCGCACGCCGCCATTGCGAGCTCGGCCACCGCCACGAGCCACTCGGGAGGGAGCGGCCGGTCGATCGGCTGCATCCGATACCCCGGGGACGGCGGACCGCCGACCGCGGGACCTTCGACGACGCCTGTCTGGACCGTCGCGTGCCATCCCTCCGCCCACCCGGCGAGGAGGGGCGCGGGGGAGCCCCACACCGCGATGACCTCGACGGGCTGCCCGGGCATGGAGGTCGCCGTGCCGGCCGCGTCGGGCGAGACCATCGGCTGGACCAGCACCGCCGGGCACACGTCGTCGGGCGCGGCGCCCGCGTGCTCGCACAGATCGAGGACCGCCGGCGTGAGCGTGGACGCCCAGCACCCGGCGACCGCGGTCGCCAGCTGTCCCGGTCCGATGTCGAGGAACGAGGAGAACGCCCCCGACCACCGCGGGTCGTCCTCCACGCTCGAGGACGAGCGGGCGACGAGCGATGCGCCGAGCGCGGCACCCCGCGCGCACACGTCGCCGAACTCGACCTGCGCCGCCACCGCCTCCATCAGTGCCAGCGACGCGGCGTGGGGGCCGTGCCGAGGCACATCGGCCAGCAGGTCCTGCACGAAACGCCGCCCGGGTCCCGCCAGGACGACGATCCCCGGCAGCACCGGCAACCCCGCACGCCGGGCCGTGGCCAGGCGGGCGGCCTTCGCCCCGACGACGGTTGCCGCCGCGCCGTCGTCCAGATCCACGACCTCGGCCGAGATCAAGGCGCCCACGGACCGCGTCAATTGAGCGGCCGCACGGGGTAGTCGACGGGCACACCGCCCAGCGCTTTGACGATCTGGGTCGCCGCCTTGTGCTGGGACTCCTTGATCGCCGCCTCGGAGTAGAAGGCCACATGGGGAGTGACGAGGAGCCCGGGGACGTCGCGCAGGGCCGCCGCATCGGGTGGCTCGGTCTCGAACACGTCGAGCCCGGCACCCGCGAGGTGCCCGGCGCGCAGCGCGGCCACCAAGGCGTCGAAGCGCACCAGGGGTCCCCTCGAGGTGTTGACGAGGATGGCGCCGGGACGCATCGCTGCGAGCTCGTCAGAGCCGATGAGGCCGCGGGTTGCTTCGGTGAGCGGGCAGTGCAGCGAGATCACGTCGCTGCGACCGAGCAACGAGGGGAGATCGACGAGCTCGACCTCTGCGGGTGCGGCATCGGTCAGGTACGGGTCGTGCACGATGATCGTCATCCCGAGCGCGCGCGCGCCGCGCGCCACCTGGCGAGCGATCCTGCCATAGCCGACGAGGCCGAGCGTGAGCTCCGACGGCCGGCTCATGGGTCGAAGGCCACCGACCCCCCAGCCACCCTGGAGCATCTCGGCGTGCCCGGAGGGCAGCTTGCGCACGAGCGCGAGCACCATGGCCAGGGTGTGGGTCGCCACCTCCTCGACGCAGTAGTCGGGGACGTTGGTCACGATGATGCCTCGTTCGCCGGCCGCCGCGACGTCGACGTTGTCGACCCCGATCCCGTAGCGGGCGATGATCTTGCATCGCTCCAGCTGCGCGATGTCCTGGCGCCCCAGCGCGAAATACGTGGTGAGCACGGCGTCGGCGCGCCGGGCGAGCTCGAGGACCGACGCTCGATCGCCGTCAGCCACCTCGAGGGTGCCGCCCGCGGCCTCGATGATGCCGCGTTCGATGACCGTGTCGGGGAAAACCTGGTCGGTCAAGACCACTCTGAACGCATCCATCGAAGGCTCCTCCTTGTCGTCGTGCGTGTCGGGCGCGTCGGGCGCTTGCGCGTGCGTGTCGGGCGCGTGCGTGTCGGGCGTGTGCGTGTCGGGCGCGTGCGTGTCGGGCGTGTACGTGTCGGGCGTGTGCGTGTCGGGCGTGTGCTCCACGTCCCACCCGGTCACGGCTCGAACACCACTTTCAGCCGCTCAGGATGCGCCGCCCAGTCGGACAGCGTCGCCGGCGCATCGGTGAACGAGAGCCGGTCGCTCACCAGCGGCGCGCCGCGCACGGCGCCTGCAGCGATGAGATCGATGGCGTGGTCATAGTCCTCACCGAGCGCGGCTCGAGGGTGCAGGACCGTGAGCTCCTTGTGGTACATCTCGTACAAGGGAACCTGGCCAGCGCCGGACGCCGTCCCGAAGACGACCAGCGTGGCGCCGTAGCCCGCCAGTGCCACCGCACGCGTGACGGTTTCCGGAGTCCCGACGGCTTCGACCACCAGCTCGGCCCCGTCGCCTGTCGTCACCTCCCCGACGACCCCGAGGGCGTCGTCGGGGGCGCAGGTGGCCGTGGCGCCCAGCGCCTCGGCGAGCGCGCGCTTCTCGGGCGACCGGCCGATGCCGACGACGGCACGCGCGCCACGCGCACGAAGGAGCTGGACGTGCAGCAGGCCGGACACGCCGAGGCCCACCACCACGGCGCGGTCGGTCGGGAACAACGGCGCCTGTCGCTGCGCGTGGACACAGGTACCGAGCACCTGGAGAAGCGCCGCGTCATCCAGGCCCATGGACGCGGGGAGCCGATGCAGGCGCTCCGCCTCGACGGCCACCAGCTCAGCCAGGCCCCCGTCGACGTCGCGCCCCATGAGGCCTCCGCTGGGGCACAGATGGCGCATTCCGCGCCGGCACGTCCGGCATGCGCCGCAGGACAGGCTCGGATCGATGAGCACGCGGTCCCCCGGCGCCAGTGCGCCCGGTGCAGGTGCGCCCGGCAACCCCCCACCGCCCACCACCCGACCGACCAGTTCGTGACCGATGATCCTTGGCAACGACACCGGGATCGCGCCGTCCACGACGTTTCGGTCCGTGCCGCACACTCCGACCTGCTCGACACGAACCGTCACCAGTCCGTCTACGCCTGGTTCATCTACCGCGCGGGCAACCAGACGGCCGGGTGCCTCCAGGACAACGGCGAGCATGCGGACGCGATCAGCGTGCCGCGGCCGGGTCGGGCGCGACGGCGCCGAAGAGCTCGGCAGCATTGGCGTCCGCAATCACACGGATCGTCTCCGGGTCCAAGGTGGACTCGAGGACGTCCATCGGCCGGTCTTCGGACATGTCGAAGGGCATGTCGGTCCCGAGTACGACCCGATCGACCCCGACTCGCTCCACGAGGTAGCGCAGCGCCGCGGGGTCGTGGGTGATGGTGTCGAAGTAGAGCTGACCGAAGGCGTCCCACACGCGGGCGGCGTCGATGTCGATCTCCGGCCGCACCCCGCAGGCGTGCGCGAGCCGTCCCGCCTGGTACGGCACGTACCCGCCACCGTGCAGCAAGATGAGCCTGACGCGGGGATGCCGGGCGAGCACTCCCGAGCAGATGAGACGTTCCACCATCACGGTGGTCTCCAGGAGGTTTCCGATGACGTTCTGGAGGTAGTACGGCGCGAGTCCCGCATGCGGCTCGTTGAAGGCGGGATGCACGAGCACGGGGAGACCGAGCTCGTCGGCAGCAGCCCAGAACGACTCGAAGCTTTTCTCGTCGAGCCGGTTGCCCACGACCGACGTGCCGATGGCTGCTCCGACGGCACCGGTCCTGACGGCTGCGCGGTACGTCGCTGCAGCACGCTCCGGATCCTGCATCGGCAGGTTTGCCAGCCATCGCAAACGATCCGGAGCGTGCGCGCAGAACTTCGCCATACCCTCGTTCGACGCGTCGCACAGGCGGACCCCGTCTGCAGTGGAGACCTCGTAGAAATACAGCGTTGGCGGGGCTGACACGACGGCTGCACCGACCCGCCGGGCGTCCATGTAGGCCAGCTTCGCGACGGGATCGTAGAACGAGGGATCGATCGTGAAGGCGGCGTGGTGCACACCGCTCCACCTGCCGTCGTCGATGGTGATGCCGTACCCGGGATCCGACCTCAGCAGGTCCAGTGCCTCGTTCGGCATCACGTGGTTGTGCACGTCCACGCTCATCGTTCGCACTCCTCTCGGGCCGGCACACCAGCCTCGTCGTCACCACCCCGCGATGCCCACCTCTACGCACATCCGGGTCGGGGGCGCATCACGCGCACAGTGAGCACAGGCGCGCCATCCACAATGATAAATGAATCGCAATCACCTTGCACGGCCACGCAGCGTGAGGTGCGCTCGGCGTCGCCGTTCGGTGTCCATGGAACGGCTGGCGCCGTTCGACAAACGTGGTGCTCCCAAGTGAGGCACCCGATTGGGCGCCGGCACATCCGGGAGGAGTCAGTCGTGTCTCATCGTCTGGCCGCATCGTGCACGAAGTCCGTCGGCCTTGGCGTGAAAGAGATCACCTCGGCGCTCCCCGCCCCCAGCGCGGAGTCCCCAGCTGGCGACCGGGTCTTCCGCGAGGAGCTCTCCAGTAGGCGGTGGCTGGAAGTCCTGGGTGACCACGGGAAAGTGGGTGGTTTGTGACGAAGCGGAGGCCCCCACCGGCACGCGTGGTCCCGGCCTCTTGGGCATTTCGGGGTGTTCTGCGAGGCCATCGCGCCGCCGCCCAATCCCCTCACCGCCGGCGCCTGGGTCACAAAGATGTCTGTCGGTTGGCCGGGTTCGATCCAGCGGGGCAGCTCACCGCGGTGCGGATCCCCACCGAAGCCAAAGAAATCAACCGAGACCTGTGCCACACGCGGAGCGACCTCGTCACCGACCGCAGCCGGACCCGACTCCCAGCCATCGTCTCCAGAAGCCCGGGCAACTCGAAAGCCCCAACGGACGTCTTCCCCCATCGTGGCGGAGATCACCCGACCGGACGGCCAAGGGAACCCCTGCGGGCGACCGGTGGCCGTCCTTGACTGCCCTCCTCTCTGCTCGGGACCAGCCCCGGAACCTCACCCACGTCGCCGCTATCCTTCGCTGCGTTCAGCCGACAAAGCGCAGTTCAACCCGCCCATGGATGGGGGCCACTGCAAATCGTTATGGTGGGCTCCAGCGGGCTTCACATTTCCACAAGCCCGCCGAGCGATCGATGGTCCCGCCTCCTTCGTGCCCGAAGTGCAGGCGCGCCGCGTCCGAGACCTCGCCCGGGCGCGTGATGACGTGATCGCGGACCGCAACCGCGTGGAACAGCGCGTCGAGAAGATCATCGAGAACGCGCTCGTGGAGATCTCTGCAGTGCTCATCGACCAGCACGGGGTCTCGGGGCGAGCGATGGTCGAAGCGCGCGTGCAACCTGCACGACCTTTGTTCAGACATCTCCACGAAGCGCATCGACCAACGGCGCCGCACCGGTCACCTCGTCCGTCCGCTCGAAGGCCTCGACCACCAGGTCACCTTGTCGATCTGGAGCTCCACACGAGAGGGCGCTGCCCGACTCGACACCGTCGGGGCTGACGGCCGAGCGGGGCTTTGCCCCGCACCCCAGATCCCGAGCGCCCACGTCCGTGCACTCCTTGCGCACACGTTTTCCGGTCAGGCGAGCAAACGGATGGCGGCGACGAGCCCCACCGTGACGACCACTCCTCGCAACACCGCCGGAGAGAGCCGCTTTCCGATGCGAGCACCGAGCGTTCCTCCCAGGATGGACCCCGAAGCGATCGCCGCCGCGACAGGCCAAGACACCGGAGCAGCGACTGCGAACACGACACCTGCAGCAGCGTTGGCCATGAGGGTCAGGACGTTCTTCACGGCGTTCAGGCGCTGGAGGGTGTCGCGGAGCGCGAGCCCCAGAATCGAGATGAGGATGACGCCCTGGGCCGCGCCGAAGTACCCTCCGTAGACTGCTACCGCCAACGATCCCGCGCGTAGCCCCCAGCGGCTGAGCGTACCGCTCTCCCGATCTCGGTAGGGCAGGACCCTGCGGAGTACGGGCTGGACCAGCACCAGGGCACAGGCAGCGAGGATCAGCGCCGGGACCACGTGCCGGAAATCCGAGACCGGCAGCTCGAGGAGGAGGGCCGCGCCGATCAGCCCGCCGATCAGCGCGAAGACCGACAGGACCAGGACCCGCCGGGCCTGTCCCCGCAGCTCGCTGCGGTATCCGATCACCCCGCTCACGCCGCCGGGGACGAGGCCGATGGAGTTCGACACGTTCGCCACGAGCGGCCCGTAACCGAGACCGAGAAGGACAGGGAACGTGATCAGCGTCCCGGACCCCACGACGGTGTTGATGGTCCCCGCCGCGATCCCTGCCCCGAAGGCGGCCGCGGCATCAGCCGGGGTCACTGCGGCGCGCGGCACGTCAGGCGGAGACTCCCCCTCACGTCGGCTTCCGGCGCCGGCGAACCAGGGCGTGGCCGCTCGCCGCATCTGCCTCGCCGAAGCTCGCCTCGAGCGCCTGCTGGTGGAGCCGGCCGACAGTTGCGAGCACGGGCACCGTGCACCCCACCGCTTCGCGAAACGCAGTGACGATCCCGACGTTTTTCATGACGAGCCGGACCTTCATCGTGGCGGGCTCATACTCGTGTGCCACCATCATCCGGCCCGAGCCTCGAACGTGAGGAGGCTCCCACCCCGGGCACGAGCGCGGGCAGCGCATCGGAAGGCTCGATTCCTCCTGATCGAGTGAGTGCCAAAACCTCGGCGACGGACGCATGGTGGATGGTCACAGGCGGTTCACGATCAGATTGCGCCGCGTGCCATTCCCGGACGAAGACGCCCCTCCCGCCTGCTTGGTGCACGGGTATTCCAATCTCGATGGAGCCGTGCTCGCTCCGGGGAGGGTGAGCGGCTGCAAGAGGCAGCGATGACGATCCATGCGAACGGCGCTCCCGCTCGCGTAGCGGCGAGTGCCTGGGCGACCATTTCCGAGGTGGAATGGACAACCCCATAGCCGGCCGAAGCGCCGACCGCCGTTCGCTCCCCGTGGACGAAGTTGATCATCCGTGCAACCGAGAACCGGAGGGAGACGGTGACGGTCGACGTCGCGACGAGTCCGACTCCCGCAACGAGGTGAGCTCATCGTGCGCCGACGAGGTGCTGGCAAGCGCACACGGCGCGTTCTTCGACGGCATGCCAAGCGCCGCGGCCCAATCCGGCACCTTCACGCCGCTCGACCGCACCCCGACGCATTGACTCCTCCTCGGACGCATGCCTGTACTCTCGGACGCTCAGGCGCTGGACGACCCCAGCACAGCAGTTCGCGCGCGTGGAACTCGTGCGTCCGACCCCCCTGAAAGGACACACGTGCTGCCCGCTTTCGTGGTGTTCCAATCATAATGATTGCGCGCCCTAACGTCGACGTCGTCAGTTTACTCTCACCTGGCGGCACGCGCAGGCCCAGGCCTCACTACAGGCTGCGGCAACGGGAACATCGACAATCATTCCAATCCTGTGACAAGCTGCGTATTCACTGCCTGTCGTCCTATGCTGTGAGGTCGTCAACTCGTGAGGTTGCTCAGAGTCGACGTTGCGCTGAGCTTCGTATCGAAGAGCAGGGGTGGATGCGACGATGGCACAGGTTCGCATGGCAAGTGGGAAGGTAGCGGGCACCCGGGATCGGGTGGTGGCGTGGCTCGCCGCGAACGGCGACATCCACGAGCCGCGCGGGATGGCGAGCACCGCGCTGGCGCGCCACATCGGGTATCCAGGGACGAGCACCGCCTTCGCCCAGCTGCTCTCGGGCATGGAGCGCTCGGGACTCATTGCGCGCGACATCCGGGGCAAACGGACGTACCAGGTCTCCCTGATCGACGCTGGCTGGCGCCGGGCGAAAGCCCGGGGAGCCAAGCAGACGCATCCCGGCGTGCAGCGCTCGTCTGGCGACTTGGCCACCCCCCGGCCCACGTCGCCATCGTCCGAGCCGCGCGACGAAGCACCCGACGAGGCGTCGGGCGTGCTGGATTACGACGCGCTCGCTCACCGTATCTTGGTGCAGGTGGCTCACCGACTGGCAGCGGTGCCGAACTCCCAGTGGACACAGCCAGCAGCCCAGGGCACCGACCTCGACGCACGTGTGTCCGCCTTGAACGCTGAATTGCAGCGCGCCCGTGCCAACCGGACGGCGCTGGAGCAGGAAAACATGGAGCTGCGTGCCCAGCTCGAGCGCATCCGCCGCAGCCTCGAGAGTGCGGCGCCACGGCTCCCTCGAACGGAGGTCGCGATGGCCGTCGAGCCGTTGGACTCCGAAGACGACGACATCGCTCTCCTCCAGCGAGTGCTGGCCGACACCCGTTCGTCGCGGCATCGCTCAGGCGATGCGGGCACGGCCTGAGCCTCCGGCGGCGGCTGGCATCGCGACGCTTCCCGGGTCAGTCATCACCGCGAATTCATACGCACCCTCAGCGGACTGAAAGGGAAGATGATGCGAACGGTGGACGAGAGCGTGCCGAGTCGCGTGCTACTGGACGAGTATTTCGCAAGATACTGCAACTGGGGCAAGTGGGGCGACGACGACCAGCGCGGAGCGCTCAACTACATCGACGAGGAGAAGGTGCGGTCCGCGGGCGCATTGGTGCGTCGGGGTGTGGCGATCTCGCTCCAACTCCCGCTCGACGCCCACGGTCCGCAGACCGGGGCGTTCGGCAGGGTGAATGCCATCCATCAGATGGTCGCGACGGGCACGGACCACGTCGCCGGCCGCCAGCCGTACGGCTCCGGCTGGGGCTACGCGGACGACAGCCTGTTCCTCTTCTTGCAGGGCGGCACCCAGTGGGACGCGCTCGGACACATCTTCAAAGACCACCAGATGTACAACGGCTATCCCGCGAGCGACGTCGGCAGTGCCGGAGCGTCGCGCAACGGCATCGAGCAGGTCCCCACGCTCGTGACCCGAGGGGTGCTCCTGGACGTGCCGCGCGCCCTCGGGCGCACCCATCTCGAGCCCGGAGAAGCCGTGACCCCCGAGATCCTCGACCGAGTCTGCGAGCACCAGGGTGTTGCCGTCGAGCAGGGTGACATCGTCCTGCTGCGGACCGGCGACATGGCGCAACGGCGCGGACTGCCCGGATGGGCTGGCTACGCTGCGGGTGACGCTCCGGGTCTGTCACTTCTCTCCGTGCCATGGTTCGCCGAGCGGCGAGTCGCGGGGATCGCCAGCGACACCTGGGGCATCGAGGTACGTCCGAACGAGATCCCAGGGACCTTCCAACCGCTGCACCTCGTGCTATTGGTGGCCATGGGGCTCATGCTCGGAGAGATCTGGGATCTCGAGGCGCTCGCTCAGGACTGCGCAGAGGACCGGGTCTACGAGTGCATGCTGGTCGCCCCCCCGCTCGTCATTCCCGGCGCGGTGGGCTCCCCTCTCAATCCTCAGGCGATCAAGTAGCGCTGGCTGATGAACACGCCCACTCACGAGTTGGAGGTGCCGATGGACGCGACGTCGGGGATC
>JAJZMD010000149.1 GCA_021803085.1 Actinomycetes bacterium | reverse complement strand
CGCTCGGCGCCTCGGCCGTCTCCCGGGTGGACGGCGACGGGGCAGTCGACCGGGCCACCGCCGCGCCGCTCCGGGGAGCGGACCTTCGGGTCATAAACCCGAAGGTCCAGGCGTGAACGAGGACCGCAACCGCGTTTGTGGGGGCCCTCGCGATGGTCCGCCGACATTGAGTAGTGCAGCACCCATGCGGCTGCGTATGCACGGCCCACCTACCAGCGCCTTCACACTCGCGGAGGACCGGTCGGCTCGCGAACCGACAGAACCCCCGCCACCAAGTAAGGGCGTCGAGCGCTCCCGAATTGCCCGTGACCTCCACGACCTGCTCGGGCACTCCTTGACCACGATCACGGTGAAGGCAGGCCTCGCTCGTCGACTCGCTGTGATCGACCCGGAGAGAGCTTCGCGAGAGATCACCGAGGTCGAAGACCTTTCCCGCCGGGCGCTCACCGAGGTGCGCGCCGCGGTGTCGAGCTACCGGGAAGTGACCCTGGCCGGTGAGCTCGAGGTCGGGAGCTGTTGCGGGCATCGGGCGTGGCAGCCGACTTCCCTAGCGCTGCCGATGTGGTTGACGCCGCCCACCAAGAGCTGTTCGGCTGGGCCGTCCGTGAAGGCCTCACCAGCGTCGCCCGCCACGCTCGTGCCACCACCTGCACGATCACGCTGACGGCCTGGGAGGTAGAGATCCGAGACGACGGCGTCGGCGGTCGCCCGTCGTGCGGCAACGGACTTGGCGGCCTTCGCGAGCGGGCCGCCGCTTCTGGCGGCATCGTCGAGGCCGGACCGCTCGGCCCCCGGGGCTGGCGGCTCCGTGTGGCGTTCGGCCGAACGGCCAGCGTGCCCTCATGACGATCCGTCTGCTGCTCGCCGATGACCAGGAGCTGGTGCGCAGCGCCCTGTGCGCGCGCTTAGAGCTCGAAGAGGACTTCGAAGTCGTCGCCTCGGTAGGCCGAGGTGACGAGGTGGTCGACGCCGCTCGATCCCACCAACCCGATGTCGCGTTGCTCGACATCGAGATGCCCGGCCTCGACGGGCTGGCCGCAGCCGCGGTGCTCAGTGCCCAGGTGCCAGCCTGCCGGGTGGTCATTCTCACCACGTTCGGCAGGACCGGCTACCTACGCCGGGCCATGGAGGCCGGCGCCGCGGGCTTCGTCGTCAAGGACGCCCCGTCGGAGGTTCTGGCCTCGGCCATCCGCCGCGTGATGACGGGAGAGCGAGGCGTCGACCCGGCCCTGGCGGCCGCGACGCTTACGGCAGGCGAGTCCCCCCTCACCGCCCGCGAACGCGACGTGCTCACGGTCGCACGCTCAGGGGCCACCGTCGCAGAGATCGCCGCCAAGCTCTACCTCTCGGAGGGAACCGTCCGGAACTACCTGTCAGCTGCGATCGCCAAAACTTCGGCTCGCAACCGGCTGGACGCACTCCGAACCGCGGACGAACGAGGGTGGCTATAGCACGGGTTCCGGGCTCAGGGCCGGCCCGCCGCCTGATCTGGGACATGTCCGAGTGGGGACGGTACCGTCAGCTACCTGCTGAAAGGTGCGTCACGAGGAGGACAAACCACATGGAACACGAGGAGACCCCTTCGATCGAGCCGGGCGACCTGGGGCAGTTCACGCGCCAGAAGACGATCCTGCTCAAGACGAAAAAGCGCGATGGCACCTGGGTGGCCACGCCCGTGAGCATCGTCGTGGCCCACGACCGCGCTTACGTCCGTACCTACGACAAGTCCTGGAAGTCCAAGCGGCTCCGCAATTTCCCCGAGGTACGTTTCGCGCCCTCCACGTTCCGCGGAAAGCCGACCGGCCCGGAGCTGCACGCTCGGGCACGCCTCTTGGACGGCGAGGAAGCCCGGAATGCGGCCCGGCTTCTCGCCCGCAAGTACCCCTTTCTGCACGGTGTGCTCGTACCGTTCTCGCACAAGGTGATGCGCACGAAGACGCTCCACTATGAGCTGAGCGAAGGGGCCAGCTGAGAGAGGGCGAGAACTGTACCGTCCTCGCGGCCTGACCCGTGGGAAATGCCGACTTGTGCGTACCCAATGCTCGATCGTCGTGTCGGCCAGGGATGATGATGCGGCACATGAAGTAGTTGGGCTCGGTAGCCATCCACGGTCCAACCTGGAGTGATACCTGCTGGTGCGTGGTACCCCGAATCTCCCCCTGCAGGGGAGAGCCAAGGGACAGCGCGGTGGTGATGGCGATGAGGATCGGGGAGCTTGCCGAACGGGCGGGGACAGAACGGGTGAAGACGATCCGCCACGACGACCGCGTCGGCGCGCTCCAGAGCGGCCAGCGCAGCGAGTCCGGCTATCTCCTCTGTGGCGAGGACGCCCTCGACCGCTGCCGCTTCGTGCGCGCCGCCCAGGCGGTGGGGCTGCGCCTCGGGGAGATCCGCGAGATCATCGCCCTTTGGGACCGAGGCGAGACGCCGTGTGGCTTTGGGGTGGACCTGATCGCCCGCCGGCCGAGCTCGATGCCCGGATCGCCGAGCTTGAGGTACTGCGCGACGAGCTGCGAAGCCTCGCCCGGCGGGCACGGCGCGTCGAGCCCGCGCTGTGAGCTTAGGTGCGTCTGTCACGTCATCGATGCGGGAGCCTGACCGCCGGGCCCGGGGAGTGCGTGAACGCCCCTTTCAGCACAATGACGCGCCGGCCGATTGCGCCGCCTCACCAACCAAGCGCCGTCGGCACCAACTTCCCGCGTCGGGCGAAGGCGAGGTAAACCGAAACCCCATTGGCTGCCGAGGGCCCCGCATTCCCGCGCGGAATCTCAAGGAGGGGGTCGCGCGGCACCGCCGCGAACGCCCCATCTTGTGGTCGGACCCCCTTACAAGAACGGGTTCTACATCATCTCGACCGGATCGACCTCGTCGTCTTCAGCGCAAGAGCCAAGGCAGGCGGGCCTTCAACCCTCCTTCTTTCAGTGCGTCGAGCACGTCGTCGGCGAGGATCCGACCGAGCGGGCGTATGTCCTCGTCCACGACCACGATCGAACGCCTGCGCGCTTTGTGGAGGCGCGCGACGACCTCGTCGAGGAAGGCGTCGGCACGCACGGTGACCGGCTCGGCGTCGTCGAGGAGATCACCGACGGCGGCGGCGGGGTCGGCGAGGAGGAGATCGAACAGCCCGATGTCGCCGACGAGGCGGCCGGTCTGGCCGCCCTCGCGCACCGACATCTCGGCCCCGTCCTCACCGGAACCGTCGTGCCGCGGGTCACCGGCGGCTTCGACGCCACCGCGGTGCTGTTCATCATCGCCATCGTTGGCACCACCGTCGCCCCCTGGCAACTGTTCTTCCAGCAGTCCAACGTGGTCGACAAGCGCATCACGACCCGTTTCCTGTGCTACGAGCTCGCCGACACGGTGATCGGTGCCGTGCTCACCAACGTCGGCGCCGCCGCGCTCATCGTGGCGACGGCCTTTGCCTTTGCCCACTCCCACCTCGCCGGCCACTTCGCTTCGGCGCTCAGCGTCGCCCAGGGCCTCGCCAGCCGCGTCTCGCCGCTCGCCGGCGACTTGTTCGCCGTCATCCTCATCAACGCGGCGATCCTCGGCGCGTCCGCGGTCACGCCCTCCACTTCCTACGCGCTCGGCGACAGCTTCGGCGTGAAGCACTCGCTGCACCGAAAGGTGATCGATGCCAAGGCCTTCTACGGATCGTTCGCGGCTCTCGTTGCGCTCGCGGCGGGTATCGTGCTCATCCCCGGCGCCCCCCTCGGGCTCATGACCACCGGGGTCCAGGTCCTCGCCGGGGTGCTCCTGCCCTCTGCAATCGTGTTCCTTCTTCTTTTGTGCAACGACAGCGCGGTGCTCGGACCCTGGGTGAACACCACCCGCCAGAACGTCGTGGCCAGCCTGATCGTGGCCGTGCTCGTCCTGCTCTCCCTCATCCTGACGATCACGACCGTCTTCCCGACGGTTCCCTTCGGCTCTCTCGTCGCGAGCCTCACCGCCCTTGGCGCGCTCGGCCTCAGCGTCCTTGGTGGGTCGGCCCGTCGTCGCGGCGGACACCTTGCCGCCGAGCGCTTGGAGGCGACCAAAGCGCCCCGGGACACCTGGCGCATGCCGGCGCTTGCCACCCTCGCCCCGCCGGTGTGGTCGGCGCAGCGCAAGCTTGGACTCCTGGCGCTTCGCGCGTACCTGGTCGTCGCGGTGGTGCTGCTCGCCGTGAAGATCGGTCAGGTGGCGGTCGGCGGCTGAGCGCCTGCACAAGACGTGAGCCTTGTTGCGGCATGGGCCAATGCCTCGGACGCCGCCATGCAACGGCGAGCGCGCCGCTTTGAGCGAGCGGTCGGGGAGCCGAGGTGGGGCCTCTGGCGATCGATGAGCAGTTGGGCTCGTCAGCGAAACTCGGGTGAGCGGCATCGAGCGGCGGCACCCCGAGCTGCCGGACCCATCCGGCCGCGACCGAGCGTCCGCCATCGACGGACTGCCGACCATCTGGTACGCATTGGCCGCAGCACCAACCCGCCGACACGGGCGACTGGGGCTGTCCGCCACCGTTCCACTGAGGAGGCTCCCGATGGCCACGCGATCGGTCTATGACTACGTCCCCCACCACCGGACCAAGGAGAAGCTCGAGCACGGCACGCGGCCGATCAAGGTGAGCGACCAACTGCCACACGACAGTGCAATGGCCCGGTTCAACGCCTGGTTCGCCGTGAAGGTGACCAACGGCGTCGGCACGATGTGGTGCGCGTACGCCTTCGCCGCGCTCGCCTTGGTCAGCTTGCCGTCTGCGGTCAGCTCCAAGAGCCCCGTGGTGCTCGTCTCGTGGATCTCGCAGACCTTCTTGCAGTTGGTTCTGCTGTCGGTGATCATCGTCGGCCAGAACGTGCTCGCGGCGGCCGCCGACAAGCGGGCCGAGGCCACCTACAACGACGCCGACGCGGTCCTCCACGAGGTCGTGAAGCTCCAAGAGCACCTCCTCGCCCAGGACGCGATCCTCCAGCAGCTGATCAGCGGTGCTGCCCACGGCGCCCAGGCATAGCGACCGAGGTTCTCCATAGGTCAGCAGCGGCGGGTCGTCAGTCCTTGGTGAGGTGATAGGGGACTCGCCCGACCGCGGCGGTGCTCCGCCGGCGGAGCACGTCGGCGAGGATCGTGCCGCGCTGGTTCTGTAAGAGCCGGTGCCGCCACTTGCGGGGCTCCAACTCGGGGATGAGGACCATCACCTTTCGGTCTCGGACCTCGGCCGAGCCGAGGTACTCGAGCACGGGCGTGGTGATGGAGTGGGTGTGCGGGCGCAGGACGACGAGGGGGACCCCGGGTTGCCAGCGGTCCCACGCGGCCTGCAGGGTTGCGGCCCGCTCGTCGTCGAACTGGACGCTGAGCGCCACGACCTCCTGGCCGAGCGAGAGCGCCGTGGCGAGTGCGGACGCAGACATGCGCGACACGGTGGCGACCATCACCACGATCAGGCGATCCTCTCGCTGTGGCGTCCCCGGCGTCGACCCGAGCCCGAGCTCGGCGCCGACGGTGTTGTAGTAGCGGGCGATCCGGGAGAACAAGACGATGAGCGCGGGGATGGCGATCACGACGACCCACGCGCCGCCGGTGAACTTGGTCACCAAGAAGATGACCGTGGCCACCGCGGTCATCGCCGCCCCGGTCCCATTGAGCGCCGCCCGCGCCCACCAGCGCGGCGGGCGCTCCCGGTGCCAGTGCCGCACGAGGCCCGTCTGGGAGAGGGTGAAGCCGGTGAACACCCCGATCGCGAACAGCGGGATGAGCGAGTTCGTGTTGGCGTTCACTGCGATCAGCAGCACACCCGCCAGCACCGCAAGGACGACCACGCCGTAGCGGTAGACGGGCCGGTCGGCCCGGAGCCCGAACACGTGGGGCACCAGGTTGTCTCGCGCCAGCAGGCTTGCCAGCACCGGCAGGCCACCGAAGGAGGTGTTCGCGGCGAGGGCCAGGATGACCGTGGTCGACAGGTCGACGATGTAGTAGAGCGCGCCCCTTCCGACCGACGCGCCGGTGATCTGGCTGAGCACGGTCTGGCTGGCCTCGGGGGCGATGTGGAAGCGGACCGTGAGCAGCGCAAGGCCGAGCAGCATCGTGCCGAGGATCCCCCCGAGCAGCACCTCGGTGCGCATCGCCCGACGAGCCTGCGGGGCCCGGAACGCCGGCACGTCGTTCGCGATGGCCTCCACGCCGGTGAGCGCGCTGCACCCTGCCGCGAACGCCTTCAACAACAGCAGCACCCCGACGGCCGCGGCGACTTTGGGGACGACGGCTGGGTGGATGCCGGCGCCCGCCGCCGGATGGGACCGGAACAGCCCGGCCACGATGACGACGTAGATCCCGGCGATGAACACCGCCGTCGGTAAGAGGAACGTCCGGGCGCTCGTGGCGATGCCACGCAGGTTGAGGGCCGTCAACAGCGCGAGGAACCCGAGGGAGATGGCGAGGCTGTCCGGGCCGAGGGTCGGGAAGGCCGACACGAGGGCGGCGACTCCCGCAGAGATCGATACGGCAACGGTCAAGACGTAGTCGACCACGAGCGACGCGGCGCCAAGATGGCTCGCTCGGGCACCGAGGTTGGCCTTGGAGACGGCATAGCAGCCGCCACCCTCGGGGAATGCCGCGATCACCTGGCGGTAGGAGAAGACCAGGATCACCAGGAGCACGACGATGGCGATCGTGATCGGCTCGATCTTGGCCAGCGCGCCCGCACCGGCCGTCGCCAGCACCACGAGCATCGCCTCGGGCCCGTAGGCGACCGAGCTGATGGCGTCGAGCGACAACGCCGGGATGCCCTCGATGCTTGAGATCTGCCCCCGACCGACACCCTCCCCGCCCGCCGTCACCCCGTCGGCCGCCCCGTTCGCAGCCGCACCGGGGCGTGTTCGCCGATCCGTCATCGCTTCACCGACGGAGGATCCCCCGGCACAACTCGGGGCATCACGAGATGGGACCGCACCACGTGATCCTGGCACGACCCGCCGACCCGCTCGGGGTCAGCGGCCCAACGACCCTCGTTGTGGCGAACACCACAGGCATCCACACCGAGCGCGCCTGAACTCAAATCCGAGCACCCGGTGCGTACCGAATGCTGGATCGTGGTGTCGGCCAGGGATGATGATGCGGTCCGTGAGGAGTTGGGCTCGCTCGCCATCCACGGTCCGACCTGGAGTGATACCTGCTGGTGCGTGGTTGTGGAGTGGCGTCGTAGCCCGTCGGTGTGCTGCGAGTGGACTGGCGCAGGCGGACCGACGACGTCCGCTCGCGCCGTGGCGTCGCCCCAGCATGGGCCGACGAGGCGGGGAGCGAGGTCCATGCGGTCTGGCTTACCCCGGATCCGGCGAGCCAGACCGGCGGGTCGCTGCGGGTGATCGGGTACTCGACGAGCCCGCGACATCCTCGTCGTCATCTTGGTCGCAGCTGACGTCGAGGAGATGGAGCAACCTGCCGGGCAGTACTGCCGCGCCAACGCCTGGATCGCAAACCCACGAGATCGATGCCCCCACCCAACGGAAGGACAGATGAGCAGGAAGATCGGCGACTTGGTGGCCGAAGAGGGAGCAGCGGCAGAGAACGACGACATCGAAGACACCCTGCCCAAGGGTGTGTCGCGGTCAGCGGGCCCAGCCTCGGCCGACCCGCCGTGGTGTCGGTCCGGTTGCCCGCTGACGAGCACGCCCGGCTGCAGCGGGCCTCCGGGAAGGCGAACCTTCCCGTCTGCACACTGATCCGCCTCTGGACATTCGCCCGGCTCCGTGCCGAGGACGCGGGGAGCGAATCGAGCGTGGCGCAGCGCCTCCGTCTGCTCGAACGAACCGGGTTCCAGCGCTGCGCGCAGCGCGGGTCGACAACGCAGGCACCGACGACACCTTCGTCGCCGGCGCGCGGGGAGTTTCTCGGGCGTCGCTGGCGGGCACCGAGCGGTTGGGCAGGCCAGCTGACCTGTGTGGAGGCGCGTGCGTGGTCCTGTGGTCAGCGGGTTCGGCGGCTCTGAGGCCCGACGTGGGCCGATGGTTCTGAACCCCGGCACTTGGACGCCGGTATCTGGCGCATTGCCACGAAAGACCAGGAAATACCGGGTCTTTCGTGGCATTTGGGCGTCGTTCACCCACGGCGCGTCGTTCACCCACGGCTGAGCGGCCAATGCCGGTGCCGAGCCGTCGTCGAGTCCCTGGTCGGCCAACCCGCAGCACGATCCCAATGCGCCGCTACTGGATCTCATGACGTGGCTGAGGAGGCGATCAACAGGTTCATCTGCTCCAGCGCTGGGCCAATCGTTTCCGGCGGCGGATCGGTGCCGGTCGCCTTCGACCCTCGGCCAACCCGGAGATCACGAACCCGGTCGGGTGAGGCTGACGCCGAGCAGTGGTGCCCCCGAAACGGTCTGGACCGTGAGCGAGGCCAGCTGCGCCGGCGAGAGGTCGCTCGCGACGTCGACCCGGGCGATGTGGTCCGGGGTCGCCGACCAGTAACCGATGGTCGTACGTTGCCCGTGGACTCCGGTGACGACGGCCTTGCAGCTTTCCCGGGCTGGCAAGCCCTGCAGCGACAGCGCGACCTCGGTGCCCCACGGCTTGGCGAGCAGGGTCACTCGGCCGGCCAGGCTGGTCGACGGGGCCTCGGCGCGCAGCAAGTAGCTCGTTCCTGGCGTCGCCGTTCGGGCCAAGCTCGGCGCCGCGGCAAAGGCCACCGCCGCGACCGCCGCGACAGCGACGGCGGCCGTCGCTACTCGCAAGCGGCGAAGACGTCGGCGGGAACGGTCCTCGATCTGCCGGGCCTCGGCGAGTAGCCCGCTCAGCAGCCCGTCGGAGGGACGGACGGGCACGACGCCGACCGGAATGGAGCCGAGCTGGCCGGAACCGAACGGGCTGGAACCGAATGGATCGACGCCGAGCTGTGCAGGCCCGAGGCGTCCGAGCAGTCCGGGCAACGCCGCGAGCTCCACCAGTTCGGCTCTGCAGGGGTCGCAGCCCCGGAGGTGATCGTCGAGCTCGGCGCGTGCCGCCGGTCCGAGGGCACCGGTCAGGTAGGAACCGAGCGCCAGTCTCAGCTCGTCGTGGTCGGTCATCGGACGTACCCCATCTCTTCGAGCGCCGAGCGCAGGGCCCGGAGGGCGTAATAGGTCCTCGACTTGACGGTGCCTGGCGGGATCCCGAGCTCCGCAGCCGTCTCCTCCACGGAGTGGCCGAGGTAGCTCGAGTAGTACAGGACCTGGCGGTGCTCTTTGCTGAGGAGCGCCATGGCATCCGCCAATGCCCAGGTCTCTACGGCGCGCTCCACCTCGTCGGGGCCGGCGATGCCACCAAGGCGCTCCGGGCCCGAGGTGCGGGGTCGCGCCGCGTCTCGGCGCCAAGCGTCGGTCAGGTAGTTGCGAACCACGGTGAAGAGCCACGCGCGGGCGGATCCGTGGCCACCGTCGACCGCCTCGGGGTGCTGCCAGGCCCGCAGGAGGGCTTCGGCGACGGCCTCCTCTGCTCGCTCCGGGTCCATCGACAGCCGCAGGGCAAACGCAAAGAGGGCGCCGGCGTACTCGTCGTGCAGCGCCACGAGGAGTCGCTCGGCCAGCGGAGGAGCTGCGGGGTCACCGCCGGTGTCACCTCGAGCCACGAATGCCCTCATCGCCCAGCGCGGTCACGACCTCTCCAACGCAGGCGGGGGCGTAGCGGTTCATCGCGAGCTCATTGAACCATAGCTGACAACACTTCGAACCCCTAGGGAGGAATCTCATGCGACACCTCGGATCCAAGCTGGCGCTCGGTGTCCTCAGCGCCGGCGTGCTCGGTGCCGTACCCGCCGCCACCGCGTTCGCCAGCGGCCCGCCCGCTGCGGCCACCGCCTTCGCCACCGCCGTGATCGCCCCTTCTGGGGGAAGCGTCAGCGGCTTCGGGATCACTGCCACCTTCGCCAAGGGAGCCGTCGCCCACGATGACCTGGCCATCCTCGGCAACTGGCCCAACGGCCTGGACGTGGCTCCCCCGAGCGGCCAAGCCGTCAAGACCTTCGGTCTACAGATCTGCAATGACTCGACGGGCACACCGACGGACTGCACCAGCGAGTTCGGCAACTACCCCAACTCCCCAAGCGCCGGGGGGACCGAGCGCATCAACGGGCGAACCATCTCCTTCACGGGGCCTCAGAGCGGCGTCAACTTCGGGACGGCCACCAACAAGCTCGTGACCTTCACCATCGACACCGGTGCCAGCGCCGTGTACATCTACAATCCCAACTTCAGCACCACCACCCAGGCGTACCCCAAGCTTCTGCCGAGCACGACCTCGGATGGGACACTCACCTTCCAGACCTTCCAGCCCATCGTCTGGACCCTCACCAGCCCAACGGGCTGAGCCAGACCTGCACGGCTGCGCCGACTGGGTCGGCGCAGCCTACGGTCAGAGTCGCCTTGCC
>JAJZMD010000174.1 GCA_021803085.1 Actinomycetes bacterium | reverse complement strand
CGCTGCCGGAACCCGATCGTGCGGGCGAAGGTGGGCGGGCGCTCGACGTTCTACTGCGAGCACTGCCAGATCTGACAACGGTCCCGGGGCTGGCCGGCGGGCCGGCGGGGCTGGCCGGCGGGGCTGCACGAGGTTGGTCGGCGCGGCGGGGCGGGCCGGCGGGGCTGGTCGGCGCGAGGGTGGTCGGCGCGGCGGGGCTGGCCGGCGGGGCTGGTCGGCGCGGGGCGGGCCCGAACACATGGCTCTCACGGTCCCGGGCGCGGCGCCAGACCGTTGGTAGGGTCGACTGCCGATGTTCCTCAGGTCCCTCAGCATGAAGGGGTTCAAGTCGTTCGCGGACCCGACGGTCCTCGAGTTCGAGCCCGGGCTCACGGTCGTGGTGGGGCCCAACGGCAGCGGGAAGTCCAATGTCGTCGACGCAGTGACGTGGGTGCTGGGCGCCCAGGGCCCGCGGTCGTTGCGCTCCCAGAAGATGGAGGACGTGATCTTCGCGGGAACGTCCAGCCGACCCGCGCTCGGGCGGGCGGAGGTGTCGCTCACCATCGACAACGGCTCGGGGAGGCTGCGGGTGCCGATGGCTGAAGTCACCATCACCCGCACGCTCTTTCGATCAGGAGACAGCGAGTACGCGATCAACGGCACGCAGTGCCGGCTCCTCGACATCCAGGACCTCCTGAACGACGCCGGGGTCGGGCGCCAGCAGCACATGATCATCGGCCAGAACCAGCTCGACGCCGTCTTGTCGGCGCGCCCCGAGGATCGCCGAGCGGTCATCGAGGAAGCGGCTGGGGTGCTCAAGCACCGCCGCCGCCGCGAGCGCGCAGAGCGCCGTCTGGCCGCGACCCAGGACAACCTCGAGCGGCTCGGCGACCTCGTGCGCGAGCTGCGCCGCCAGATCCGGCCGCTCGAACGGCAGGCCGCGGCGGCGCGCTCGCATGCCGCGATCGCGGCCGAGCTGCGTGCGCTCCGTGTGCACCTGGCGGGTGCGGAGCTGACGACGCTCGGTGCGCGCCGGGAGGAGGCCGCCAGCGAGCTCGCCGGGCTCGCCGACGAGGAGAGGCGGCTCCGCGACGCGCTCGACGCGCTCGACGCTCAGGCCGCCGCGACGACTGCTGAGCTCTCCTCGGGCCGAGAGCAGGACCTCGCAGGAGCGCTCGCGGGCGTGCAGGCACTCGTCGAGCGGGCGAAGGGGACGACGAACGTGCTGCGCGAGCGATCGAGGTCGCTCGCGCAGGCGCTGGACGCGGCCGCCGACGTGGATGTCGTGTCGACGCTCGAAGCCGAAGCTGCCCGGCTCGAAGAGGAGCTCGTGGAAGTCGACACCGACGAGAGGGCACTCACGCCGGAGCACGAGGAGCTGCGCGCCCGTGCCGCGGCGCTCGCGGCGGACGAGGAGACCTACCGGCAGCGGTGGGGGGACGGCGCAGAGCTGGACGCGGCGATCCGAGCGCTCGACGAGGCTCGCCGGCGCGTGGAGCTGCAAGCGCGAACTGTCGCGCATACCGAGCGCGAGCTCGCGGCACACGAGGAACGTCTGGCGGTGGTGCAGGCGCGTGCGGAAGCGCTGGCGAGAGCGATCGAAGAGCTGGATGTGCGCTCTTTGGCACTGGACGAGGAGGCTGCCCGCCTGGAGGCCGGCATGTCCGACGCCGAGCGGCTGCACGAGGACGCGCGTGCGGCGGCGCAGGGCGCAGAGCACGCCGCCCGCGCCGCGGACCAGGAGCGCCATCGGTGCGCGGCGCGGGCAGAGGCGCTCGCGCGTGCGCTGCGCGAGCTCGTAGGCGCCGGAGGCAGGGAGGTCCTCTCCGACCTGGAGGGAGTGGTCGGCTCGCTCGTGGACCTCGTGGAGGTCGATCCCGGCTGGGAGGCCGCGTTCGAGGCGGCCGCAGGCGCCGCGGTCTCCGCCGTGGTGGTGTCGGGACGCGACGCCGCGCGGGCGGCGCTCGCTCGGCTGCACGGCCGCGGCGCGTCGGGCTCCCTGCTCCCGGCGGGGCCCGGGGGTGCGGGGCCCGTCGACGTGCCGGGCGGCGCCGCTCCCTTGCGGCCGCACGTGCGACCGCGCCCGTCCCTCGGCGCGTCCCACGGCGCCGACGTCGACATGGTGCTGGACGCGCTCGTCGGCGGAGCCGTACGCGTCGGGGGGTGGGAGGCGGCGCTCGATCTCACGCTGGACCGACCGGAGCTCGTCGTGGTCACCCCTGAGGGCGACCGCTTCTCCAGCTCGGCATGGCGCGTGCGGACGTCCTCAGGCATCGTCACGGCCGCGGCGGTGGAGGAGGCGGAGCGGCGCGCAGCGGACGCTGCCGAGCACGCCGAGACGGCGAACGCTGAGCTCGCCGGGGCCCGCCGCGCGCTCGAAGCGGCGGCCTCACGCGCCCGTGACGCCGCGAGGAGCCATGACCGCCACGAGGCGGTGCGTGCAGGCGCCGGGGCTGAGCGGCGCGGGGCAGAAGAAGAGCGCCAACGGGTCGCAGAGGAGCTCGCAGAGGGCCGCAACGTACGGCTGGCGCTCGTAGAGCGCCTCGCGGCGGACCGAGCGCAACTTGCCACCGACGAGCTGGCGCTGCCCGGCGCAGAGGGTCGGGCAGCGGATGCCGCGACGCGTGCCGACGAGGCCGCGGCTGCCGAAGGATCGCTGGTCGAACGCCGCCGTGCGCTGTCTGCGGCGCGCCAGGCGCTCGAGGTGCGCAGCGCGAGCATCGCCGAGCGCCGCCGTGTGCTGTCCCGACGTCGGGCCGAGGTGGAGCGACGGCTTGCGGGTCATGGCGAGGAGCGCGAGCAAGCTGCGCGGCGACGGCAACGACTGGAGGCCGAAGGGATCGTGCTCGAGCGGCTCCACGGCGTCGTCGAACGCGAGCGAGACCGCCTCGAGGCCGCCGTCGGCGCGCTCCGGCGCGCCTACGCGGACCAGTCCGCGAAGCTTCGCGCCGGCGCGGAGAGGATGGAGGCGATCCGGTCGGAGCGGTCGGCCCTCGAGCAGCGACAGACGACCGTAGGTGAGCGGTTGCGTGCGGTCGACCGTGAGCTAGCTGAAGCCTCGTTGCGCGCGGAGGCGCTTGCAGAGACGATCGAGCAGGAGCTCCGGGTCACTCCTGCCGAGGCGAAGACAGCGCCGATGCCCTCGGTGCCCGAGGGGGTGACCGCGAGCGCGCACGAAGCAGCGCTCGCGACCAAGCTCGCGTCGCTCGGACCGGTGAACCCGCTCGCGTTGGACGAGCTCTCCGCGCTCGAGGAGCGACACCGGGAGCTCGACACCCAGATGGAGGACATCCGCGAGGCGCGCCGCAAATTGCACGAAGTCGTGCGATCGCTCGATCGCGAGATCGCAGAGGAGTTCGCGGCAGCTGTGGCGGACGTCAACGAGCACTTCTCGACTTTCGTGGGCAGCCTGTTCCCAGGCGGCACCGGGCGGCTCACCCTCACCGACCCATCGGACGTGCTGAACACGGGGGTCGAGATCGAGGTCCGCCCCGCGGGCCGCAATGTGCGGCGCGTCTCGCTCCTGTCGGGGGGTGAGCGCTCGATGGCGGCACTCGCCTTCCTGTTCGCGGTGTTCCGCAGCCGGCCCTCACCCTTCTACCTGATGGACGAGGTGGAGGCGGCGCTCGACGACGTGAACCTCCACCGGTTCCTCGGTCTCGTCCACGAGTTCCGCCGCGAGGCGCAGCTGATCGTCGTGAGCCACCAGAAGCGCACGATGGAAGCGGCCGACGCGCTCTACGGGGTGACGATGGCGCCGGGTGGGTCGTCGCAGGTGGTGAGCCAGCGAGCGCAGCGCGAGGCGCAGCGCGAGGCGCAGCGCGAGGCGCAGCGCGAGGCGCAGCCGGTCGTCTGAGCCGCGAACCGGCCCCCCGGTCGTGGACCTCCAGCGGCGGTGCCCTTCCCCTGGACTCGCGGGTGGGGTACGTCGAGGGGGACGCCGATAGGCTCGACCGTTCGTGACCGCCCTGTGGATCACCCTCGTCGTCGTCGTCGTGCTGGCTGTCGGCATCGCCGGCTACGTCACGAGCGCCCGGCGACGGCGTGGTGGCGCGCCGCGTTCGGAGTCGAGCAAGAGCGGCGCCAGCGGGCTGGTGAGCACGCCCCGACCGACCGCCACGCCGGCGACCGCCACGCCGACCCCCCGACCGACGCCGACCGCGGCGCTGGTGGAGGAAGGCGCGGCGGTCGAGAAAGAGGCACCGGTCGAGAAAGAGGCACCGGTCGAGCGGGAAGCGCTCGCAGAGGCAGTGCCCCCGACGTTTCGCGAGCGGCTCGGGCGCTCCCGGGGCGTCTTCGCCGGCCTGCGCTCGCTCCGAGGCAAGGGAGTGGCCCCTTCGACGTGGGACGAGCTCGAAGAGAGCCTTCTCCGGGCCGACGTCGGTGTTGCGACGACCGACATGCTGCTCGAGGACCTTCGCCGGCGCGTCCGGGAGAAAGAGATCGGGAGCGGAGACGAGCTCATCGACTCGCTCCGCAGCGACCTCGTCGACCTGCTGTCCTTGGAGCAACGGGGCGGCGCATCGGGCACCGAGATCACACCCGGAGGCGGCGCGACCGGCGAAGCGGTCGAGGTCGCCGCGCGCGACGGTCGCGGGCTCCGCTTCGACGACGAGGAAGGCGTCGTGAACGTCTGGCTCTTCGTCGGGGTGAACGGTGTGGGAAAGACCACGACGGTCGGCAAGGTCGCGAGACAGCAGTCCAGGTCAGGCAGATCGGTCCTTCTCGCGGCAGGTGACACGTTCCGTGCGGCGGCGGGGGAGCAGCTTGCGACGTGGGCGGATCGGGTCGGCGCAGAGATCGTGCGAGGTGCGGAGGGCGGCGACCCGAGCGCGGTGGTCTTCGACGCGATCCAGCGCGCGGCCGCCCGTGGCCACTCCCTCGTGCTCGCGGACACCGCGGGCCGCTTGCACACGAAGGTCAACCTCGTCGAGGAGCTCAAGAAGATCCGGCGGGTGGCCGAACGGCCTCCGGGACGCGTCACCGAAGTCCTCCTCGTGCTCGACGCAACGACCGGGCAGAACGGGCTCGTCCAGGCGCGGGAGTTCACCGACGCCGTCGCCGTCACCGGGGTCGTCCTCACGAAGCTCGACGGCACGGCGAAAGGCGGGATCGTCGTGGCGATCCAGCGAGAGCTCGGCTTGCCGGTCAAGCTCGTCGGGCTGGGGGAAGGCCCGGACGATCTCGTGCCGTTCGACCCGGCAGGCTTCGTCGGCGCGCTCTTGGGGTAGGCGCCGGAAGTTGGCCGCGCCTCGCGGGTCGCCTCCTGCGGGTGTCCGATAGCCTGGAAGCCTCATGTTCGACGCCCTCTCCGACCGCCTCGAGCGGATCGCCGGGCGCCTTCGTAGCCGTGGCCGGCTCACCGACTCGGACCTCGACGAGGCGCTGCGCGAGATCCGTGTCGCGCTGCTCGAAGCCGACGTGGAGGTCGGCGTCGCGCGCGCGTTCGCGGAGGGGATCCGCCAACGTTGCTCGGGCGAGGCGCTCTCCAAGAGCCTGACCCCGGGCCAGCAAGTCGTGAAGGCGGTGCACGAAGAGCTCGTCGCCGTCCTCGGCGGGGAGACCCTGAAGCTCACCTACGCGTCGCGACCACCCACGGTGGTGCTGCTGGCAGGGCTGCAAGGCTCGGGGAAGACGACGACCGCGGCGAAGCTTGCACGCTGGTGGCGCCAGCTCGGGCGCAACCCGCTCCTGGTGGGCGCGGACCTCCAGCGCCCGGCAGCTGTAGAGCAGCTGCGGGTCCTTGGACGCCAGGTCGGCGTCACGGTGTTCAGCGAGCCGACCGACCCGGTGTCCGTTGCTCGCGCCGGGCTGGAACAGGCGAGGCGGCTCGGGCGCGACATTTGCATCGTCGACACCGCGGGCCGTCTCGCCATCGACGAAGAGCTGATGGACGAGGTCCGGCTCGTTTCTGACGCCGTGCGCCCCCACTACACGCTGCTCGTCGTCGACGCGATGACCGGTCAGGACGCGGTGGCCACCGCGCGGGCGTTCCACGAAGTCCTCGAGCTCGACGGCGTCATCCTCACGAAGCTCGACGGCGACGCCCGAGGCGGCGCCGCATTGTCCGTGAAAGGTGTTGTCGGCAGGCCGATCGTGTTCGCGTCCACGGGCGAGAAGCTCTCTGACTTCGACCTGTTCCATCCCGCCCGGATGGCCGACCGCATCCTTGGGATGGGCGACGTCCTCAGCCTCATCGAACAGGCAGAGCGGTCCATGGACAAGGAGTCGGTCGCCAGGTCCGCGGGCCGGCTCATGGAGGGGCGCTTCACGCTCGACGACTTTCTCGAACAGCTCCAGCAGGTGAAGAAGCTGGGGTCGATCGGTGGCGTGATGCGGCTGCTCCCAGGCATGACCAAGGAGCTGCGTCAGGCCGCGGACCGGATCGAAGACAAGGAGCTCTCGCGGGTGGAGGCGATCATGCGGTCGATGACCCCCATGGAGCGGGGGGACCCGTCGATCATCGACGGCTCACGGAGAGTCAGGATCGCGCGTGGGAGCGGCACCGCGACGGCGGACGTGAACCAGCTGTTGAAGCAGCACCGCGAGATGCAGAAAGTCGTGAAGGGCATGGCGACGGGCAGCGGGCTCCCGGGGCTGCCCGGGCTCGGTGGTCCCGGAGGGAAGGGCATCGGGGGCGTGGGGGGTTTCGGCGGTCTCGGAGGCCTTGGCGGGCTGCTCGGGAGCCGAAAGCAGTTGGCTGCCTTGCAGGCGCTGAGCGATGAGACGGGTCGCGATCAGCAGGGCCTCGCCGGCCTGCTCGGGCGTGGTGTCGGAGGTCTCCCTCCCCTGGACGCGGTCGCGTCGGGCGGTCCACCTGCAGCCGGGAACGGTGCACCGAGAACTCAACGCGGGGCGAAGGGCAAGAAGAAGAAGGGCGGGCGGGTCACGCCACCCAAGGGCCGATGAGCCAGGTTGTGCGGATGCGGGTCCCGCCAGACCTGCGAGAATGTCCGCCGAAGAGCGCAGAGCGGGCCCGAGGGGCCCTGACGACGGAGGAAGCAGACTCGTGGCAGTGAAGCTCCGCTTAGTGCGGATGGGCAAGAAGAAGCAGCCGACGTACCGCGTGGTGGCGGCCGACAGTCGTTCCCCACGCGACGGACGGTTCCTCGAGATCGTCGGGACGTACGCGCCGCGTGGCCGTTCCAGCACCGACGACGAGACGATCGTCTCGATCGATCACGAGAAGGCGTTGCGCTGGCTCCGGCAGGGGGCGAAGCCGACCGATCGGGTCGAACGCCTGTTGCGGAGCTCGGGGACGCTGGACCGGCTGACCGGCGGCAGGGACGAGGCGGCAGCCCCGTCTGCAGCCCCGTCTGCAGCCCCGTCTGCACCCACTTCTGCACCCCCGTCCACGGCCGAGGCAGACGTCCAAGACGTCGAGAGCGACGAGGTGGAAGGTGCTGGCGACGCCAGCGGATCGGCCCCGGTGACCTCGTGAGCAGTGCGGAGGGGCCCAAGGACGGTGTCGACGACGTCCTCGACGAGGAAGGCGAGGACTTCGAGGACTTCGACGAGGACGAGGACGAAGACTTCGATGTGGACGACGAGGACGACGAGGACGACGAGGACGACGAGGACGAGTCAGAGGACTTCGACGACGACGAGGACGAGTCAGAGGACTTCGACGACGACGAGGACGACGAGGACTTCGACGAGGACGACGAGTACGAGCCCGGTGACGTGAACGCGGTCGACGCTGTTCCTTATGAGGCCGGTGACGTGAACACGATCCCCGGTGTGGTCGGACGCACGCCGGAGACAGACGGCACGAAGCGGGGTGCGATGCCGATCGCCGTGCTCGATTATCTCGCGCGCGCGATGACCGACGACCCCGATGCGGTCGTGATCCGCAGAGAGGAGCGCCGCGGCTCGACGATCCTTCGGCTGCACGTCGCACCTCGGGACATGGGGCGTGTCATCGGGCGGCGCGGCCGCACCGCACAGGCGATCCGGACGCTGGTCGCCGCGGCAGGCGCGCGCGACGGCGAGCAGACTGTCGTCGACATCGTCGACGACTGAAAAGAGATTGGACCCGCAGCCGGCACCGCTTCTCGCCGTCGGACGCGTGGTACGGCCGCACGGCCTTCAGGGGGAAGTGGTCGTCGAACTGTGGACCGACCGCACCGAGAGGTTGGCAACCGGCACGACGCTGGCGAGCGACGCGGGTGACCTCCTCGTCCTCTGCTCTCGGAAGCATCAGGGTCGCTATCTCGTGCAGTTCGACGGGGTGCGCGACCGCACGTCAGCAGATGCCCTACGCGGCGTCGAGCTGCGTGCCGCGGCAATTCATGTCGAGGGAGCGATGTGGGTTCACGAGCTCGTGGGCGCCCACGTCGTCACCGCCACAGGTCGGGACGTCGGGACGGTCGTGGCGCTGGAGCTGAATCCGGCGAGCGACCTCCTCGTGCTCGCGAGCGGAGCGCTCGTGCCGCTTCGTTTCGTGAGCGCGATCGAGCCGGGGGTGAAGGTGACCGTCGACCTACCCGATGGCCTGGTGGACTGACGCGCGTGCGGATCGACGTCTTCACGATCTTTCCCGACCTCGTCGAGGACTACTGCCGGGGGAGCATCCTCGGAAGGGCGCGCGAGCGCGGGGTTCTCGACTTGCGGGTGCGGGACCTGCGAGGCGGCGCCTCCGACCCTCGACGCTCCGTCGACGACGCGCCGTTCGGGGGAGGCGCCGGGATGGTCCTCATGCCGGAGCCGCTCTTCGCGATGGCCGAAACCGTGGAGGCTCGAGAAGGGCTGCCGCGTCCCCTGCTCCTCTTGTCGCCGGGCGGCAGGCGGTTCGACCAGTCGGTGGCGAGGGACCTCGCAGCTTCGGACGGCTTCTCGCTCTTGTGCGGCCGCTACGAAGGCGTGGACCAGCGAGTGGCCGACCACCTCGTGGACGATGAGCTCTCCGTGGGCGACGTCGTGCTCGCCGGCGGTGAGCTCCCTGCGCTGGTGGTCGTGGAGGCGGTCACCAGGCTCGTCCCCGGGGCGCTCGGGAACGAGACCTCGATCAACGAGGAGAGCTTTCTGACGGGGCTCCTGGAGTACCCCCAGTACACCCGTCCCGCGGTGTTCCGCGAGTGGGCTGTGCCCGAGGTGTTGCGCTCCGGAGACCACGGCAGCGTGGCGCGGTGGCGCCGGGTGCAGGCCTTGCGCCGCACCCTGGAACGACGCCCTGACCTGGTGGCCTCCCGGGGAGGGCTCACGCCCGAGGAGGTGGCGCTGTTGGCGCAGGCGGGCGAGGTGCAGCTGCTGGCAAAACACGGCTACGATACAGGGCTCGGCAACGGCCCAGCTGATCCGAAGGACGCCCCCCATGCACCCCACTGAGATCATCGACCGCGACAGCCTGCGTGACGACGTCCCGCAGTTTCGGCCGGGTGACACCGTGAAGGTCCACGTGAGAGTCGTCGAGGGGAACCGGGAGCGCGTCCAGGTGTTCCAGGGCGTGGTGCTGCGTCGCCAAGGCGTGGGGGCGCGGGAGACCTTCACCGTCCGCAAGGTGAGCTTCGGCGTGGGAGTGGAGCGGACCTTTCCGGTTCACTCGCCGACGCTCGCCCGGATCGAGGTGATGACCTACGGGGACGTGCGCCGAGCGAAGCTGTACTACTTGCGCGAACGGTCCGGGAAAGCGGCGAAGGTGAAGGAGAAGCGGGCCGTCCGCCCGTGAGGTGGCTCCGCGGCTTCGTGCCGTTCCGGCCGCGGCGATGAGGACGCCGGGGTGAGCGAGGAGGATCTCGAGCGCTACGAGGCCGAGATCGAGCTCGCCTTGGTTCAGGAGTACCGGGCGGTGCTCCCGATGTTCGCGTACGTTGTGGAGACCGAGCGGCGCTTCTATCTCGCAAACGACGTGTCCATGACCATCCGCTCCGACACGCAACCGGCGTGCGTCGAGCTCGAGCTCTCCGACGCGTGGGTGTGGGACATGTACCGTCCGGCCCGCTTCGTGCCCTCCATCCGAGTCGTCACGTGGCGAGACGTCAACATCGAAAGGCTCCCGGACAAGGAGCTCTGACACCGGTCCAGGCCGTCGATCGAGGGTGGCGCCCCGCGCCCCCACCCCCGCTCCCCGAGCCGCGGGCGAGCAACCGCCGACAGCGACCCGCTACGGTCCCCGGTCCCCCGAGCACCAGGCCCCGCGTACCGAGCCGCGGGCCACCCCCGCCCGCCGCCGTCACGCTCCCGTACCCTGTGCCCCGCCTACGGCGGGTCGCCGCCTTCAGGGCGCCGGTCCTCTCGGAGGGGGCCGGCGCCTCGGGCTGGGTCCCTCGCCTGGCCCGGGGGGCCGGGCGCTCGGGGAGGGGGTGTGCTGCTCGGGGACAGAGCACGCGGGCTCCGTTGTGCCCGGGACCCCGGGGCGGGCCTCTTTCTTCGAAGAAGCCCTGCTCTTCGGTCCCGCTCGGTCTTCTC
>JAJZMD010000107.1 GCA_021803085.1 Actinomycetes bacterium | reverse complement strand
GAACACACCGGCGAGCACCGGGCCGAGGCACTGACCGAGGGCGAAGGCAACCGTCAACCCGGCGATCGCCGGGGTCCAGTGGTGCGGCTGGAGCGAGTGGCGGGCAACTGCGGTGACCGCGGTCACCACCGACAGGAACGACCCCCCGAACAGCAGCGCCGATCCCATGGCCGCCACCGGTGACCCGGACACGAGCGGCAGCAGCGCCCCGGCTCCGAGCACCGCCAGCACCATGGCGGCTCCGCTACCCCCGCGGAGCCTCGCGATCGGCCAGGCCCAGGCGAGGGCGCCGGCGATCGAGGCCGTGCCGAGCACGACCCAGAAGGCGGTGATCCCCGAAGGGCCCATGCCGTGGCCCTGCAAGAAGGCGACGATGAAGGTCATGTAGGCGATGTAGCCCGCCCCGAACAGGCCGTAGGAGACGAGCAGCGCTCCAAGATGCCGCGCCGGCCAGCGCCTGTCGGCGACCGGGGGCGCCGGGAGCTCGGCACTCGCCAGAGCGACAGGGGTCGCGACGGCGAAGGCGACGGCGCCGAGCCCCGCGAGTGCGACCCACCCCCACCGCCAGCCCTCTGCGAGGCTCGTGGCGGCGAGAAGGTAGGGGATCGCAAGACCCGACGCGACGATCGCTGCCCCGCCCCCGGCGACGTAGACGCCGAGCAGCGTGGTTGCCCGCCGGGGGGAGGTCGCCGAGCCGGTCGCGACGACGAGCCCGGCACCGGCGATGAAGGTGATCGCGCCAGAGGCCCCGGCGAGCGCGCGCAAGGCGACCAGCGCCACCGTGTTGGCGGTGCCGGCCGTGGCGAGGATCGCGAGCACGGTGACCCCGAGGCTCGCGACGAAGACCCGTCGCGTCCCGTAGCGACGTGCGACGACCGCCGTGGCCATCGCCCCGGCGAGGTAGCCGAGGGCGTTCGCGGTGTTCATCGCACCCGCGATGGCGAAGGACCAGTGCAGGTCGGCGCGCATCGAGGGAAGCAGCAGTGCATAGTCGAAGCGAGCCAGGCCGATCGCGACTGCGGGCCCGAGCGCAAGGCCGAGAGCGGTCCATACATCTTGGCGATGGTTCAGGGTCCTCTCCGGCGACGGGCGCCGGAGCATCGGGCTGGACCCGCTCATGCTCGCTGCCCCTGGTAGGCGTCGATGATGATTGCGGCCAATCGCCGGGCGTCTGGCGCGCCAGAGCGGTCACCGTCGACGGTCACTCGGGCGTTCGCGCCGTCGACGAGGAGCATCAGGTCATCAGAGCCCGGACGCTTCGGGTCGGGCAACCCAGCTTCAACGGCGAGCCCTGTCCTGACCAGCCCAACGGCGAGCCCTGTCCTGACCAGCCCAACGGCGAGCCCGACCAGCCCAACGACCAGCCCAACGACCAGGCCGGGCGTCAGCCCCATTGCTCTGTCCGAAGAAACGGACCTATCGCTTTGGCGTCTCGGAACGGATCACATCCTGGTGGAGAGTGATCGGGGAGGTGTGGTGGGCGACGAGATGACCGCCTCCGACCGAGGGCAGGAGCCCTCCTACTTCCTCGACAACGCGGCATCCCAGAGCATTGGCCGCTTCTCCGGGCTCGAGTGCTGCTACGACGCACTGACCTTCGATCATTTGGCTGCCCGGGGTATCGGGACCGGCTGGCACTGCTTGGAGATCGGAGCAGGCAGCGGCTCGGTAGCTCGATGGATGGCCGAACAGGTCGGACCAACCGGGCGAGTGCTGGCGACCGACATCGACATCCGATGGATCACTCCAAACGGACCTTCCCATCTGGAGATTTCCCATCTGGAGATCATCCAGCACGACATCGTCACCGAATCTCTGCCTGACGCCGCCTTCGACCTGATCCATGCTCGGCTCGTGCTCGTACACCTGCCGGACCGGGACGCAGTCCTCGCCCGCTTGGTGGCATCCCTGAAACCCGGCGGTTGGCTGGTGGTGGAAGACTTCGATTCGCTCCTCCCACACTGCCTCGATCCTGTAGACGAGGACGAGCAGGTCTTCGTCAAGGTCGGCAAGGCCCTCGTGCAGGGCCTTCACAGCCGAGGAGCCGATACCACCTACCCTCGGACCCTTCCTCGCCGGCTCGTGACCGTCGGGCTCGAAGAGGTGGGCGCCTCCGGCCAGCTGACGCTCTACAACGGTGGTTCCCAAGCCTCTCGCCTCCAGATCGCGAACATCGACCAGGTCGGAGGCAGCCTCATCGATGCTGGCCTGATCAGCCCGGAAGAACGCGACACCTTCCGAAGGCTCCTCGAGGCGCCTTCTTTCGTGGGCAATCATCCCCTGATGATCACTGCATGGGGCAGGAAACCGGAATGACCTGTCCAATCGTGTCCTGGATACGACCGATCTTGTCCTGGATACGACCGACCGACGGGCAGGACCCGGCGCTCGAGAGCGCTCCTGGCTCGGTGCTTGGGTTCAACCGGTCGATGACGTCAATCCGCGGCACCTGATCGGCAACGGTCGGACACCTCGACGCCCGGCCATCCCCGGCCATCCCCGGCCATCCCCGACCTGACCATCCCCGGCCATCCCCGACCTGACCATCCCCGGCCATCCCCGGCCATCCCCGGCCCGCCTCGCCTCGCCGGATCCCGAGGCTTCCGGCCACGGAAGCGAGCCAGGGGGACGAGAAGGGTCGGGAGGGAGCTCCGTTCCGACCTGGGCGAATGGACCGAGATCATGCGACACATCCTCGTGGAGGGCAGATCCAAGAGCTCGGTGATGGCCGAGCACCGCACCGTCATCACCGTCATCACCATCATCGACCAGATCCTCGACCGCGGCCTCCACGCGCCGCACGCACAGCGCCCCACCACCGGGCGCATCGACTCGAGTCGATTCGAGTCGCCCGCCGTCGCCCCTCCAGCCGGCCGGAGCTCGTGGTCGTGCCTGCCGCTATCTGCCGCTCAGCTGCACGTCGCCGATCGCAAGGGTCTGCCCCGCAGCCGCGCCGGGCAGCCACTCCACGTCGCCGCCGACGTAGAGGACGGACCGGAGCATGCGCTGGAGGGTCGAGGCCACGGTCACCTCGCGCACGGGCTCGGCCAGCTCGCCTGTGCGGATCATGAGCCCCTCCGCACCGACGGAGAAGTCGCCGCTCACCGGGTTCACCCCGGAGTGCACGCCGGTGACCGACTGGACGTAGACGCCGTCGCCGACCGCGGCGACGATCGCGGCCTCGTCGAGCGCTCCGGGCGACAGCACGATCGCCCGGCACCCGGCGCCCGGCACGCCGGCGAACCCCCCGCGGACCGCCGAGCCGGTCGACACCGTGCCTGCGCGCCGCGCCGACACCGTGTCGTAGACGAAGCCGGTGAGCACACCATCATCGATGAGGACGTTGCGCCTGCAGGCCAGCCCCTCGCCGTCGAACGCCGCCGCGCCGTACGCGCGAGGGTCGGTGGGATCGTCGACGAGCGTGACGCCGGCGCTCGCCACCTCCTCCCCCACCCTGCCGGCGAAGAAGGACCGCCCCTTCACGACGGCCTCGCCCGAGAGCGCGGACGACACCACCGAGACCAGGGTGGAGGCGACCCGCGGGTCGAACACGACCGTGACACGGCCCGAGCGGGCCTTGCCCGCGCCGAGGAGGCGGACGGCGCGGCGCACCGCATCTCGGCCCGCGCGCTCGAGGTCGAGCGCCGACGCGGACCGCCCGACGCTGAAGCCCGTGCCCGAGTGGGACTCGTCGCCGTCGCCTGCGATCGCGGAGACCGACACGTACGCGGCCGTCCGGCGCGTCACGGCTCGGATCCCCGTCGTCGACAAGAGCGCGACCTCCACGCTCGCGTCGCCGTAGTCCGCCGAATCGACCTGGCGGATCCGCGGGTCCGCTCCGCGCACCATGCGCTCGAGCTCGATGGCCATCGTCACCTTGTCGTCGGTGGACGCCGCCGAGTACGCGGGGTCCCACAGGTCGAGCTCGGCCGGGGCGACGCCGTCGGGCTCGGCCAGCGCGACGTGCGGGTCCGGGGTGGCGTACGCCGCGAGCTCCCGGGCGTCTTCGAGCGTCGCGTCGACGACGTCGGGGTCGAGGGAGCCCGCCCACGCGAACCCGACGCGGTTGCCCTCGTGCTCGCCGCCTTGGAGCACCACGCGCACGCCGATCCCCGCCGAGCTCGCCGTTGCGAGCTGCTCGATCTCCCCGCCGTACGCGCGCACCTCGGTGTCGTGACCCCTTGCGACGTACGCCTCGACCGCCTCGCCAGGGCGGGCCCGGTCGACGACCGACTGTGCGAGGTCCACGAGCTCGCTCACGCCGCACGCTCCCAGAGCGTCACAATCGTCACGCCGCAGTCCCCCCGACCGTCACGCCGCAGTCCCCCCGACCGTCACGCCGCAGTCCCCCCGACCGTCACGCCGCAGTCCCCCCGACCGTCACGCCGGTGATGCGGAGCGTCGGCTGGCCGCAACCGACCGGCACCGTCTGGCCGTCCTTGCCGCACGACCCCGACGTCATCTGGAAGTCGCCGGCGACCGCGTCGATCCGCCGGAGCACCTCCGGCCCGTTGCCGATCAGGTTCGCGTCGCGGAGCGGCTCGGTGATCCTGCCGTTCTCGATGAGGTACGCCTCGGTCATGCCGAAGACGAAGTCGCCGGTGACCGTGTTGACCGCGCCGCCGCCGAGCTTGGCCACGTACACGCCGTCGGGCGTCTGGGCGACGATCTCTGCGGGGTCGTCGGCGCCCTCGAGAAGGAAGGTGTTGGTCATCCGCACCATCGGCAGGTGCTGGTAGCTCTGGCGCCGCCCGTTCCCCGAGGAATGGCGGCCCTCCTTGCGGGCGCGCAACCAGTCCCACATGTAGTCGGTGAGCACGCCGTGGTCGATGAGCACGTTGCGCGCGGCGGGCCTGCCCTCGTCGTCGACGGCGACGTTGCCCCACTCGCCTGCGATCGTCCCGTCGTCCACCAGCGTGACGAGGGGGCTCGCGACCAGCTCGCCCACGCGGCCCACGTAGACCGAGGCGTCCTTCACGATGTGGTCGGCCTCGAGCCCGTGGCCGCAGGCCTCGTGGAACAGGATGCCGCCGGACCCGCCGGCGAGGACGACCGGGACCTCCCCGGAGGGGGCGGGGCGCGCGGAGAGCTTGGCGAGCGCCCGCCGGGCCGCGGCGCCGGCGATCTGGTCCACGTCCACCCGCTCGAACAGCTCGAAGCCGATCGTGCGGGCGACGCTCTCGGAGCCGGTCTGCATGCCGGTGTCCCCGGTGGCGACGCAAGAGACGTGCAGGCGCGTCCGGACCTGGTCGTCCTCTGCGAGCACGCCGTCGGTGCTCGCCACGAGCACCCGCCGCCGGGAGTCGCCGTAGCCCACCTGGACCTGGGTGATCTGGTGACCCGCCGCGCGCGCGACATCGTCGGCGCGGGCGAGCAGATCCAGCTTCCTCTCCTTGCTGACGTCCGCGGGCAGGATCTCGGCTCTCTGACGGTACGGGTGACGCGAGGCGAGCGCGGGGAGCGCCACCGTCCGGACCCCTCCCCCGCCTTCCCGCGCGACCGCTGCCGCCGCCTCCGCGGCCTCGAGGAGCCCTGCCTCGCTCAGATCGGCGGTGTGCGCGAACCCGGTCGTCTCGCCGACGACGACCCGGATCCCCGCCCCCCGCTCGCGCCCCGAGGAGAGCGCCTCGACCCTCCGGTCGTCGAGGGAGGCGCCCGAGAGCTGGCGGTCCTCGGCGAAGACCTCCGCCATGTCGCCGCCGCGGCGCACCGCCGCGGCGAGGACGCGCTCCAGGACCGAGGGCTCGATGAGCGGCGCGGTCTCGGCGACGGGGGCCGGGGCGGGGCTCGTCGCGGGGCTCGTCGCGGGGCTCGTCGCGGGGCTCGGGGATCGATTCGAGGAGACGTCGGGCACGAGCGGTATCGTAAGGGCGATGGCCGAGATCGATGCCCAGGTACGATCGCTCCCGAGCGGCGTGCACGCAGGGCTCAGCGCCTCGGTCGCCCTCACCGTGACGGAGCCCGACACGGCGGTCAACCTGCGGTCCGGCGACGTCCCAGTGCTCGGGACCCCGCGCCTCGTCGCGCTCTGCGAGGAGGCCAGCTGCCGGACGCTGGACGGACGCCTGGACCCGGACTTCACGAGCGTCGCCTCGCGCCTGCAGTTCGACCACCTGGTGGCGGTGGGGGTGGGCTCGACGGTGACCGCGGAGGCCACGCTCGAGAAGGTGGAGGGTCGCCGGCTGAGCTTCACGATCTCGGTCGCGCTCGACGCGGACGACCGGGCTGGGCTCATTGCGGCCGGGAGGCTCACCCGGGTGGTGGTGCACCGGCCGACCTTCCTCGCCAAGGCGAGGTGCAGCGAGCCGGTCGCGAACCCCCCCGTGGACGCGGGCGGCGGCCCAGCGGACGCGGGCGGCGACGCAGGCAGCTGATCCTTCCGGATCGAGCCTGTCCTTCCGGATCGAGCCTGTCCTTCCGGATCGAGCCTGTCCTTCCGGATCGAGCCTGTCCTTCCTTCGGCCTGCCGAGTCGAGCCAGGTCAATGCGGATGCCTGGGCGACCGTCACGGGACCAGGTAGCGTGGCTCGCGGTCGGCGCCGCAGCCGGCCCCATGACTCCCGACATGACGATCCTCCCCCGCATCGAGACCCCCGCCGACCTGCGCTCCCTGAGCCCTGAGGAGCTCGCGACGCTCGCCGAGGAGATCCGTGCGTTCATCGTCGAGTCGGTGACCACCACGGGAGGGCACCTCGGCTCGAACCTCGGCGTGGTCGAGCTCACGCTGGCGCTGCACCGGGTGTTCGAGTCGCCCCGGGACGCCGTGCTCTGGGACACGGGGCACCAGGCGTACATCCATAAGCTCGTCACCGGCAGGCGCTACGGCTTCCGCTCGCTCCGCCAGGGGGGCGGCCTCTCCGGCTACCCGAGCCGCGCGGAGTCCGACCACGACTGGATCGAGAACAGCCACGCGTCGACCGTGCTGTCGTACGCCCACGGGCTGGCCAGCGCGTGGGGTCTCGGAGGCGAGCTGGTGGGCTCCGGCGGAGACCGTCGCGTCGTCGCCGTCGTGGGCGACGGCGCGCTCACCGGCGGCATGGCCTACGAGGCGCTCAACAACCTCGGCCATTCGGGCCGGCGCGTGCTCATCGTGCTGAACGACAACGGCCGCTCGTACGCGCCGACGGTCTCCATGCTCTCCCGCAGCGTCACGTCGCTGCGCCTGAACCCCATGTACGTGCAGACGCGCGAGCGCCTGCGCAGCATGCTTCGGGACATTCCAGGTGTGGGCGACCTCGCCTACACCGGCGTGCACAGCATCACGAGCGCGCTGCGAGAGGCCGTGGCGCCGCACATCTTCTTCGAGGCGCTCGGCGTCCGCTACGCCGGCCCGATCGACGGCCACGACGTGGCCCAATCCGAGCAGGCCCTCCTGCACGCCGCCGAATGGGACGGACCGATCGTGGTCCACGTCATCACCCAGAAGGGGCGCGGCTACGCGCCCGCTGAAGAGGACGAGGTGCAGTGCCTCCACGACGTGAAGGCGGGGAGCCGCCACGACGTGTCGTGGCCCGCGGCGAGGCGGCCGGCCGCACGAGCCTCTGCGGACGCCGTGCGCACGGAGGCCGCGGCGCTGCCGTCTTCGTCCGAGCCCACCCCCGCCACGACGTACTCCTCCCCCGCCACGACGTACACCGACGCCTTCTCCCGCGCGCTCGTCCGTGTCGCCGAGCGCCGCCCCGAGGTGGTCGCGCTGACGGCGGCGATGCCCGGGCCCACGGGGCTCCTCTCCTTCCAGGCGCGCTTCCCCGAGCGGTTCTTCGACGTGGGGATCGCCGAGCAGCACGAGGTGACCGCGGCGGCGGGGATGGCGATGGGCGGGCTCCGGCCGGTGGTCGCGGTCTACTCCACGTTCTTGTCGCGCGCCTTCGACCAGATGAACCTCGACGTCGGGCTGCACCGGCTGCCGGTCGTGTTCGCGCTCGACCGCGCCGGGATCACGGGCGACAACGGCCCGAGCCACCACGGCATCTTCGACCTCGTGCTCTCGCTCGCGGTGCCCGGCATGACCGTCCTCGCGCCCTCGAGCGCCGAGGACCTCGAGGCGCTGCTCGAGACCGCGCTCGAGCTTCCGGGGCCGGTCACGATCCGTTACCCGACCACCACTCCCCGGCATGCCGCGCCGGGTCACGGGCTCGACGCCCAGCTGCTCCGGCAGGGCGACGGGTCCGTGTGCCTCCTCGGGGTCGGCAAGCTCGTCGCCGCATGCGCAGCGGCAGCCGAGGAGCTCGCCGGCACAGGGATCGACGCCACGGTGTGGGACGTACGCGCGGTGAGCCCGCCCGACGCGGCGATGATCGCCGACGCGGCCCGCCACCGGCTCGTCGTCACCGCCGAGGACGGGCTGCGCACCGGGGGGGCGGGGACGTTCCTCGCGGACGCGCTCGCCCGGGCGGCCGAGGAGTCGACACGGGCCGCGCCACCCGTCACGACGCTCGGCGTCCCGCGTGCCTTCCTGCCCCAGGACAAGGCGGACGCGATCCTCGCGGGGCTGGGCCTCGACGGTCCCGGGATCGCGGCGAGCGTGCGCCGGGTGATGCAGCCCGCCAGGAACACGCTGTCCACGCGCTGAGCCTCAGGCTCGACGGCGCGCCAAGGGCGCCGATGCGTGGGCCGTGCGGCGCTGTTGTTCGGGTGTCCGAGACCGCCCCTGCGATCCCGTCGGCCGCAACCGTCGCGTGAGATGGAAAAGCGGATCAGTCCCCGCAAAACCCAGGCCCCAGGCCGATACTGTCGGCCCGCAACGGCGCACTGCGGCGCACTGCGGCGCGCTGCGGCCCGCGACGGCGCGCTGCGGCGCACTGTGGCCCGCAACGACGAGGCGCTGGGGCGAGCCCATGGCACCTGAGGATTGCCCACACGGTGGCCGTCCCAGATAGCCCGCTTCGGGGTATCCATGAGAGCGAACTTGGCCCCGTCGAGCCCAAGACTCAGGTCTGCGCACACACGATGCCCACATGGCGCCCACATGATGCAGGGGCCAGTCAGACGAGTACCCCGAAGAAGAGAAGAGGTCCAGGATGGCACCGACCGGTCACCTCGCCACGAACGAGCTCCCCTCGCAACGCCCGTGTCGGCGAAAGGTCGCGCTGCTGCGGGCGGTCGCCGCCTTGGCGGCCGGGCTGTTGGGCGCCGTCTCGCTTGCCCCCGTCGCGTCTGCCACGGGAAGGGCTCATCAACAGATCGCCTTCGGGCCCCTGGCGAACGAGACCCTTGCCCGGCCGGTCGTCAGGGTGACGGCCAGGGCCTCCTCGGGTCTCCCCGTTCGCTTCAGGGCGCTCACGCCCCACGTCTGCGTCTCCGAAGGGCTGTACGGGCAGGTCATCAGGCTGCGTGCCCCCGGGACCTGTGCGGTCCTGGCCTACCAGCCCGGGAGTCCGCGCTACCTGCCGGCGAAGGCCGTGGCCCGGCGCTTCAGCGTGCTCCGGGCGACCCAGCGGATCGCCTTCGGGCCTCTGGCGAACGAGACCCTTGCCCGGCCGGTCGTCAGGGTGACGGCCAGGGCCTCCTCGGGCCTGCCCGTTCGCTTCAGGGCGCTCACGCCCCACGTCTGCGTCTCCGAAGGGCTGTACGGGCAGATCATCAGGCTGCGCGCCCCCGGAACCTGTGCTGTAGAGGCGTACCAGCCCGGGAGTCCGCGCTACCTGCCGGCGAAGCCCGTGGTCCGGCGCTTCAGCGTGCTCCGGTCAGCCCAGCGCATCGCCTTCGGGCCTCTCGCGGACAAGACCCTTGCCCAGTCACCTGTCACCGTGACGGCCAGGGCCTCCTCGGGCCTGCCCGTTCGCTTCCGGACGTTCACGACGAGCGTCTGCATCTCTAGCGGAACGTACGGGCAGATCATCTCGCTGCGCGCCGCCGGGACCTGCACCGTAGAGGCGTACCAGCCCGGGAATCCGCGCTTCCAGCCGGCCTCGCCGGTCAGCCGGAGCTTCATCGTCGTCGCCCCGGTGCTCTCCAACATCGAGACGACGCCCCTCAGCTACCAGTCCGGGACCACAGCGGTCGCAGTCACGAGCACCCTTTCCATCTCCGACCTCCGTGACGCCACGATGCGCGGTGCGGTCGTGTCGATCTCCTCGGGGTTCGAGGCGGGGGCCGACACGCTGTCGTTCACCAACCAGAGCGGGATCACCGCCGTCTACAACCCGTCCAGCGGGGTGCTCACCTTGAGCGGCAATGCCTCGATCGCCGCCTACCAGACCGCCGTGCGCTCGGTCGACTTCTCCACCACCGACACCTCGGCGAGCCCCGCGGCGCGCACGGTCAGCTTCCGCGTCACCGACTCGGACGGCGCCACGAGCAACACCGAGTCGCGCACGATCGACGTGAGCGCAGCGGGCCCGGTGCTCTCCAACATCGAGACGACGCCCCTCAGCTACCAGTCCGGGACCACAGCGGTCGCAGTCACGAGCACCCTTTCCATCTCCGACCTCCGTGACGCCACGATGCGCGGTGCGGTCGTGTCG
>JAJZMD010000114.1 GCA_021803085.1 Actinomycetes bacterium | reverse complement strand
GCCCAGGCCGCGATATGGTCGTCGTGCCGCTTCCGGCACCGGCGTGCTGTCCGGGCGCTTAGCTCAGTTGGTTAGAGCGCAGCCTTCACACGGCTGAGGTCGTGGGTTCGAGTCCCGCAGCGCCCACCATTTTTGTCACGAGAAGGCAAGGAACAGCGCGCACGGCGGGCCAAAACCCCCGCGCAGCCGCCCCGGGCGGGCCGGGCCGCCACCGGGAACGGAGCAGGGGGGGGAGGGGCCGGGAGGGGTTCCGCGGCCGGCCGATTCTGAACGACCGGGCCGGAGCAGGCTCAGCCGGAGCTGAGCCTCACCAGTGCGAGCGAGTGCGGGGGTCAGGTGGCGCCCACGGGCTCGGGCACGGCCAGCTCCGAGCATCGACGGCCCGGCGAACCCTGCGGTCGTGGCGGTGGACGAGCCACGCGCCGACGAGCACGCCAACCATCGGGTGCCGGCGGGCAGCGTGCCAGAGGACGACGAGCACGAAGAGCGCGAAGCTGACCACCGCCACGAGGAAGAGGACGCCCACTACGGCGATCTCCTCGAGCACCGGGAGGAGCACCAGCCCGGCGAGGATGGTGCCGGCCACGATGCCCGCCTTCGTTACGTCTCGCCCCATGGCCGCGCCTCCGTTGTCGTCGCCACGTTACGACCCGGGTGCGCGCGGAACGGCGAGGAGCGGTAGCTACGCCAGCAGGCCGGGGCCGGCGCAATTCGGCCCTGTGTGCGCCCGTGTGCCGTCGTCTTCGCCCGCGGGAGCAGGTGGCGGCTGCCCAGCCACTGCGCCGTAGGGGCCAGACGTGGGCGCCCTGTTGACACGAAGTGAGGTCTCTGTCACTCTGTCATCATGCCTAAGCGCTCAAGCATAGAGGTCGTTCCACCGACCGATCGACCCGAACAACCCGCAGAGAAAAACCCCCACGCTGCCGCCCTAGGACGATTGGGAGGCTTGCGGGGAGGGCCTGCAAGAGCAGCGAGACTGACGGCCGAGGAGCGCTCGGAGGTGGCTCGCATCGCTGCTCGCGCACGATGGGACAGGTCCAAGTGACAGCGATAGTCCATGCCGGCGACGGCACCGGTGCCGATGGCGACAGCACTGATGATCCCGCCTTCGCAGAAGTGCGTGCCGCGGAGTCGCTCGACGAATGTGTTGAGCAATCGACGTGCGAGGAGGAACAGGGCTATGCAGCGTCGATCTTTCCCGGTGCGGCAACGTCGCTGCCAGAACCACTCGTGGCGGCTGTCCGGCAGCTGGAAGACCTCCTTCAGGAACCTATTTGGCTCATCCTTCAGGGGCGCCATGATGGCTCCCCATGGGTTAACCTCGAAGATCAGGTCAGAGTCGCCTTTTTGCGGTCGAGGGCACACCTTCGAAAGTGCAACCGAGTAGGGCTGATCATCGACAGTCCTGGTGGCCAAGCGAGTTCCGCATATCAACTCGCAATGATGCTCCGACGGCATTGCGGAGGTTTCGATGCGATTGTGCCCAGGAGTGCGAAGAGCGCTGCCACGCTCCTTTCGCTCGGTGGTGCCCGCTTCTTTATGGGTTCGGATGCTGAAATCGGTCCGCTGGACGTGCAACTGATGGATCCTGACCGCGAGGACTGGGGTTCTGCACTTGACGAGGTCCAGGCCCTAGAACGCCTGCACGCTGCCGCTCTTGAGCAGTTTGATCAAGCGATGCTCTTGTTAATCCAGCGCACGCCAAAGAAGCTGGAAACGCTTCTTCCGCACGCCATGAAGTTCGCCACGGACATGGCGCGGCCGCTACTAGAGAAGATTGACACGGTCCACTACACCCAACAGTCCCGCCTTCTAAAGGTAGCCTGGGACTATGCGGTACGGCTTCTACAACCCAAGTACCCAGCTGAACGAGCCGAAGGGATTGCGAGTCGCCTCGTCAACAACTATCCGGAGCATGGCTTCGTTATCGATCGGGACGAGGCAGCTTCATTCCTCGATGTCGAGGAAGCAGATCCATCCGTCCAGAGTGCAATCGATGAGATCGAAGAGTTCCTCACTTCAAATAAACTGAACGCGATTGGTCGAGTGGTCGAAAGGGATGCAAATGACTCGTAACCTGCAGCGACCTGTGAGTAGAGAGGCTGCGGAGGCCGCCATCGCTCTCCGAAAGACGAGCCGCAATACGAGTTGGGACGAGGCAGTACGGAGATCGACTCGGCGGGTTGGCCGTTGGGAAGAGCGCGGAGGCCCTTCCGACAACGGTGTGGCGTCGGAGCCGGTTCGCGAGTCGGAAGACCTACCGCACTAACTGCAGCATCTCCGATGTTGCCGGAAACGTCAGCGCAACTTCGCCAGCCCCGCCAGCGCCGCCCAGTTCCGCAGCGGCGGCACGTACCGTCCCGACCGCCACGCTGACGCGGTCGCCTTGCTCACCCCGCACGCCGTCACGATCGCCGAGAGCTTGACCGCTGCCAGCCCGGCCCTGATGGGCTCAAAGGCTACTGGGTCAGCGTTGGCGTGCGGATGCTCGGACTTCCAGCGCTCCAGCTCCGACCGCGCCATGGCGATCGACCGCCCGCGGCGCTTCCGAGAATCCCGGGACTGGCCGGGCTGCTTCTCCCAGCACGACGGACACCGAACATGGCGGGAGCGTGCCAGCCTTCCCCCGCAGTCGACGCAAGTGGCGAAGAGGGTGGCCACCTTCTCTGGGTCGACCGCTGCCGGCCGACGGATTGGCTGGGCGAGCCGGTGCTCCGTGTTGACGGCCTCGGCCTTGTCTCGGGCCTCAGCGGTCTTCCGGCGCCGGACAGCGGCCTGCGCCGCCGTGGCCTTGGCGTTGGTGAGCGGCGTGCTCGTCGCAAGCTTGCCAGCAACCTGGTCAGCGAAGAGGTGGGCGACCTTCTCGGCGTGAGGGGCGAGCGCCTTGCGCCACGTCGGCATCGTGGCGGCTAGCTCGTGCGCGTGGGGTGCGGCCACCCGGACGTGGCCGTCGGAGCGCTCGACGAAGTCCCGCTTGTGGAACATGCGCTCGGCGATCAGATCCAACACGAAGCGGTCCACGACCGGCCGGATGGGTTCGAGCACGTCGAGCGCCAGGCTGTCCCGACCCGCGGCGTCCGCGTGGAGCACGCCCAGTCCGGGATCGAGCCCGAGTCGGACGCAGGCGAAGCGGGCCTCGACCTCGACAAGGCGGTAGCAGTAGTTGAGCAGGGCGTTGAGCGGTCGCTCCGCCTGCCGGTTCGTGTTCGAGGCTCCGGTGATGGCCGATCTCCGGGAGTCGAAGACCTGCCAGTGCGGGGGGACCCGGCTGCGGTCCTTGGCGACGAAGCCGACCATGGTGGCCGAGTGGTCGGCCCAGGTGGCGAAGTAGGCAGCGGCTGCCACCGCTTCGAGCTGCCGGCACTCGTCGACGTCCTCGGCCACGTCGATGCCTGCCGCCAGGTCGGCCAGCGTCTGTGCGGTGTCCTCGGCGCCGAAGACGTCTCCGAGCACCTTGGCTTGCCCGTTGATCTTGGCGCCGAGCAGATGCCGTACGGCCGCCAGACCTGCCGGTGAGCCGGCTGCGAGCGCCTGGGCACGCCGGATGCGGGCGTCGTCCCGGCCAGGCGGAGAAGCACCGAGCAGCACTTCGCCGGCCCGGAGGATCACGACGGCGGTCCCTTGCGCCTTGCACCACGCCAGGGCCTCCGTCGTGAGGAACCCGTCGCCCGCCACGACGAGGCGCTCGGGAGCCGACACCTTCGAGTACCGACGATCCCGGCCGTGCTCGCCGACCCCGTCCGTGATGGTCAGCGCCCCGTGCGCAACCGTGATCTGGACGCCGAAGCCGTCGGCCACGACGACCCGGCCGTCGCCGTCGGCACCGTACGTGGCGGCGATGGCATCGGCTCGGTCGGCCAGGTCCTCGGGCGAGAGCGCCGGACCCTCGTTGACGACCCGGACGTCGGGCCGAGGGGCGCCTCCAGACGCCGAGAAGGCAGCCTGCGCCGCAGTAGCGTGCCGTTCGTCCACGGGACGTACCTCCTGTGGGCCACGCCCCGGGGTGTTGGCGCACCGCCGGGGCACTTTCTGTTCTGGGGCGTCACCGTATGCCCTGGTCGGGCTCCATATCCAGGGCGCGCCAGGTCCGGTCAGTAACGGGAGATCGGCCGGAGGAAGCCTCGCTCCCTCGCACCCCTGACCCATCCGGCGGCGGTGTTTCTCGGGACGCCACGCTCGTCGGCGATGGTCTGCGTCGGCTTTGCTGAGCCCGCACTCCGAAGGTCTCGGTAGCGCAGGGCGACGTCGCGATAGAAGGCGTCGCCGTGCCCGGCTCGCCCTGGTCGGCTCCGGACGGGTCCCTTCGCGGGAGAGGCGTCTCGGGCAGCTGTGTCGTAGGTCCGGCGCACCGTGTCTGCGACCGCAAGCCACGTCGTCCACGGGAACCGGCCGAGGGACCGGCGGACCTCCGAGCCGTACAGGGTGACCGAGTAGGCGTGCGACTCTGTCGCCCGGTAGCGCACCGCGAGCTTCGCCATGCGAAGGGGACCGGTCACCGGCACCGCGTGGTGGACCAAGTCGAGGCGGACGGCCACCTCTCTTCCGGATCCCCCGACTTCGACCATCGGGTCCGGCTGGCATCTCGACGGTCCGATGAACTCATAGGAGCGCAGGGTCCACGCGCCGATGCGCTGGCCGACCAGGTGGCCCGGCGGAGTGTTGGTACGCCCAGGGACGCCCTTTGGCACCCGGTAGAGCCTATCGGAAATACAACTCCATCCGCGACAGAGCCTCTGGTCGTGCCTGGGAAATGCGATCAGTGGGCCCTACTTCCGCGCGAGGGGTGTCAGCGGGCGAACTTGGGTCCCATGACGAAGCGGACGGCCAGCGACCCGTGCGAGCAGCCCCTGGCGGTCAGTCAGACCGGCGCAGCCCGCCTCCTCGGAGTGGGCATCGGGACGGTGCGGGCGCTCGTTGCCGGCGGCCGCCTCCCGATCGTCCGAGTGGGTCGGCGTGTCCTCATCCCGGTCGCCGGGCTCACCGCGCTGCTCGATGAGCGCCAGACGATCTCGCCAAGTGCGACGGACTCCCGGCCGGAGTTGGGGGACGCCAGCGACGCTGCGCCACCATCGTCGCCGATACCCACCGCACCCGAGCGGGAGCTGGAGCGCGATGGCAGCGCCTGAGCTCCCGCGTTCTCTCCGCCGAGCTTCCAACCGGGGGGCCGGGCCGCGTGACCGTCGGCCCTCCCAGCGCCTCCTCGACGCCGCGGACTTGGGCCTGCTCACGCGCACCAACACTGTGCCCGGCACGGCCGGGCGGCGCGCCGTGGACCGCGCCACCTACCTGCGCCGTCGAGCGGCGGAGCCGACACTCTCCCCTCGAGAGGCCGCCGGCCACCGCGTCGCGGGCTCACGGCTCAAGGCGGTCACCTTCTACACGACCGACCCGCCGCGGCGGTTCACGATCGAGGGCGAAGGGATCACCCGGCGCGAGGTCAGACGCGGCGGCGCGTACCTTCACTCGGTCCGGACTCTGATCGCAGAGCTTCGCCGCCATCCCGAGCAGGCGGAGCGGATCAAGCGCCGGTGGGAGTCGAGGGTCCGCCACCGTGCACCGATCGCCGGTTACGCGTTGCTCGCCACAGCTGATGCCGTGATTGCTCTCGCGGACCAAGACCGCCAGAGCGGCGAGGACCCGGTCTTCGACTCGGGCAGGTCCCGTCCAGGGCGCCGGCGGCGTCGTCCGTCTCGGAGGCGGCGATGAGCGCAGCGCGCGATCTCGGAGCCTGCGTGTACTGCGGCCGTGCGGCGCAGGAGCTGCATCACTTCACCGCGTCGCTGGTCGGCACCGAGTCGCACCTCGATCCTGCGTCGACCATCCCGTTGTGCGTGAGCTGTCACAAGGCGGAGCACGCGGCGTGGCGCGCCGTCGGGCTCGACCGGATGGATCATCCTGTCGTCGCTCGCGCTGCTCGTGTTCCGTGGCTGCTCGGGCGCCTCGTCGAGCTTGACCGGCCAGTGGAGCCGGCGACGCTCCGAGCTGTCCATGGCGTGCTGATCGTCCTCCGAGACGGCGTGGCAGCGCTCGTCCACGAAGAGGTTGCGTGATGACGGCACGGATCGTGAACGTCCACTGCGTCCCGTCTCGCGGCGACACGTCGCGCTTCAAGGCGCTGCGCACCGTGGCTGTGGCCGAGCGCTTCTCTGACCACGTAGGCCTCGTGTTCGTAGCCGCAGCCGCGCGCGGCGTCGTGCCGGAGCACTGGGGGCTTGGGCTCGCGCTCGAGGTGGTCGGTCCGAGCGTGCTCGGCGCGGAGCTCGTCGTCGCCGACGACCTCGCCGAACGAGACGTCCAGGCATCGGTGGCGCTGGCACGCTGGGCAGCCGGCCAGGCGATGGCGACGCCCAATGGCACCCAGTCCGTCGAGGTCGTCACTCGTGGGGAGTTCTGCCACCCGTCCGAGGGCCTGCTTCTGCGGCGCACCTATCGCGGCGGTGGCTGGCTCGTGACGGCAGACGAGGGCCGCTCGCTCGGCTTGCTCGCGCAGTGGTGTGCGCCTGCGCGCGGGTGGTTCAAGGGCGGCTTCTTGCTCGGGTTGGCGGGCTGCGGCGAGTACACGACGTGGACCGACGCCAAGGGCCGTCCCCGCTCGGGCTGGCGGGCCGAGCTCCACACCCCACCCATCCGCATAAAGGCGATGGGCGACCACGGCCTCCGGGCCGAGTACGGACGAGCCGGCAGGGGCGGCCGGACACCCAAGGCCGGGGATCCAGCCGGTCATTGGGAGGATGGCAAGCCCTTCTTGGGACGCATCGTCGATCTCATCGGCCCGGCCTTTGCCTTCGATGGCCAGGACACGTCCAACTTGGCTCCTCACCTGGGCGCCTTCGGGCTCTCAGCGCTCGACGTACCGGCGGCCATTCCGCTCTCCCCGGCCGGAGCCGACCAGCTGCTCAACCTGGCCAGGGCCGTCCACCAGCTCGCACTGGCTCTCGACGACGAAGCTGCACGCTGGCTCGTCAGCGACGAAGACCGACAAGACGGCAGAGCCACGGTCGGCCTCCGAGAGCTGGTGTCGGGCGGCTCGCTCGCCACCCGGATCTGGAGACGCTCGGGGGCGACGCCGCCCCTCGCCAAGTTCTCGACCCCGGACGACGTTGCGCTCGATGCCTATGCCGCTGGGTCGCATGGCGGATGGTGCGAATGAGCATCCGAGGCCAGGTCCTCCCAGCGGTCGACATCGACGGCCGTGCGGCGTACGCGGCGGCTGCGTCGCTGGCGCGCATCGACCGCGTCCTCTTCGCCGAGCGTCTTCGCGAGATCGATCACCTGGACGAGGTCCGGACGCTGAGCGCCGCTGCCGCGGTCGGGCACTGGGGGCCGTTCTTCGATCGGGCGACGTACGAGCACCACGCGCTCACCCGCTGCCTCGTCCTTCCCAGGGGCGAGCCCTGGCCGATCGAGGTCCAAGAGCACGGTGGCCCGCGCCTCTACGTGCAGGCGGTGACGAGCAGCGAACCCATGAAGGTCACCTTCGGCGACGTCATGGTGGCCTCGTGCTTGGGTGGTCGACCGGCGACCGTGCTCTCGGCCACTGGTCTCCAGCCGGACGGATGCGAAAACGTGCGGCCGATCCCACTGCGAGACGGTGTCGTTGTCCCCGTCGGGGAGAACCCGATCGCCGCCTTGGTTCGGCTACGTCCGCCAAAGGGCGTCAACGACCGGCTCCGTGCCTGCATCCGCGGTGTGGCGAACCCGGCAGCGTGGGGCATCTTCGCCCGCCTGGATCAGCGCTGGGAGATGGGCAGTCTGGTCGAGCAGTACGCCGCCTGGTCGTGGCCGCCCATCGCGGCATCGATCCCGGCGATCGTGCGGATGTGGCTGGCGATCGTCGACCGCGCGGTCACCGAGGTCGGCGGAGCCGTCATCTGCAGGGATACCGACGGGCTCGCCATTGTCTCGTCGCCCAGCGGCGACAAGATCGAGTTGGCCGACGGCCGCATCGTGCATGTCCTGTCCTGGAGCGAGGTCGACGACCTCCTGCGTCCCTTCAACCTTCTCGACCCCTTCGACGACGGCGGCGCGTTCTGGTCGGTCGATCGCGGCACCGACGAGCGGCCCCTGCATCAGCTCGCCCTCGGGCGCAAGCGCTATACGAAGCTCCTCCCCGACGGCGCCGGCGGCTTCGAGGTCACTGGCGGCACCGAGCACTCCCTTGGAGGAGGCGTCGTCGACCCGCCGGGGTGGACAGCGCGCGGCCCGGATGGCCTGCGCCGCTGGGTCCGGACGGTCCACGAGTACGCCCTCAGCTGCGCGACCGGTCCTGACCCCGGCTGGCGCGCTGCATGGGACGAGGGAGCCGACCAGCCGTTCCCCGTGCTCCGGCGCTTCTCCGCGGCGTCGCCGTCGGCCCTCGCCGAGGTGCCGGCTGCGCTCGGTCTGCACCCCTTCGGCTCCTGGGTCGAAATCGAGCCCGACAAGCTGTTCGGCGACCCGGGGGCTCCGGTCGCGCTCGACTCCGGAGACGACCTCGCCTCCTGGGCGCAGCTCGCCTGGTTCAACCGCGACGGCCGGCGCGTCCGCGTGGGCACCACCGAGCGGCCCGGTGTCGACCTCGTGGCGCGCACCCTCGACGACTACGCGTACGGCTGGACGCGCCCCGTCCTCGAAGAGGACGACGAGGACATCATCGAGATCGACCCCCGGCTCGTCCGCAGGGTCGGGCGCGGTGGTGCCCTCATCGACGCACAGCTCGCCGACCCCTCCGCTCGTGCCGCGGACCACCAGGTCACGTACTCCGAGGGGGACGCTGCCGCCTTCGTCGCCGACGAGGCCCGACGCATGGGGAAGCGGGCCTTCGCCCGGCTGACCGGTCTGCCCGCCACCGTCGCCGAGCGCGCTGCCCTGGGCCTTCCCATCTCGGCTGCCAACGTCGAGCGGGCGCTCCAGGTGCTCACCGGACATCGCATCGACCGTCTGTGCGCGCTCGACGGCTGTGAGCAACCGGTCCTGAGACCCAACGCCCACTACTGCTCAAAGGCCCACGCCGATCGCGCGTACCGACAGCGGCGCCGGGGGCGCCCGGCTCCCGTGGCTCCCGACCCCTTCGCGACCGTGCCCACGTGCGGCTCGTGCGGCGCCTACATGCGAGGCGCCGCGGATGCCGGCACGGGGCTGTGCGTCGACTGCGCGGAGGGCCGGCCGTGACCCTCGCACCGATCCGGCCCGTGACGACGCTTCGTGACGTCGATGCGGTCTTCCAAGAGACCCTCCACATGCCCGACCTGGGCGCGCTCCACGTCGTCTTGGCCAGCGTCGTCGCCAATCGGATGGCGGGCATGCCCATGTGGCTGCTTCTCATCGGCCCGCCGGCGTCGGCCAAGACCGAGACCGTCGAGACGCTCGCCGACCTCGCAGACGTCTTCACGCTGTCGACGACCACGAAGGCGGGGCTCCTCACCGGCTCGACCGAGCAGGGTGGGACCGGCGGGGTCCTCTTGGAGGGCGGCGAGCGCTTCGTACTCGTGATCAAGGACTTCACGACCATCTGCTCGGAGCACGCCAGCACCCGCAACGAGGTGCTCGCCATCTTCCGAGAGCTCTTCGACGGGCGCTTCGAGCGGGCCGTCGGCTCGGGCGGCGGAAGAGTCCTCAAGTGGCGGGGCCGAGCGGGCTGCATCGCGTGTGCGACCGAGGCCGTCGACACCGTCGACATGGCCAACTTCGGCGAGCGCTGGGTCCGCTACCGCTTGCCCGCCTCGAGCGAGGACGCCAGGTTCATGACCGGGCTCGTCGCCCTCGAGAACCTTGGCCACGAGGCCGAGGGACGGCTCCGACGACGGCGCGTGGTCACGGACTTCTTCGCCGGCCTCGATCTCCCAGAGCGCCCGCCGTCGCTCTCGAGCGACGAAGAAGACCGCCTCATCTTGCTCGCAGACTTGGGCACGCGCTGTCGAAGCGGGGTCGTCTGGGACGCAGGCCACCGCGACGAGATCGTCCAGGCTCCCCAGCCAGAAGAGGTCCCCCGCCTCGTCGGCGAGCTGGGCCAGCTCTGGGCGGGGCTCTCTGGGATCGGTGTCTCGGACCCCGAGCGCTGGCGCTTTGTGGAGAAGTGCGCGCTCGACGGGATGTCCTCCATGCGCCGGAGCGTCCTCGACGTCCTGCTCGCGGCCGGCCACGACGCTTCGACCGCGACGGTCGCCGGACATTGCCGGCTTCCGCAGACCTCTGCACGCCGCCACCTCCAAGAGCTGCGCGCGCTCGGGCTCGTCGACCTCACCGGCGAGCGGCCCGAGCGCTGGCGCGCCTCGGAATGGCTGGACACCCGCTGGCGGGAGCTGGCGCTGCCGGAGCCGGGCGCCGGGGCGAAGACGGGGGCCCTCACGTGACGGCCCGCTCGAAGAGCTACCAGCTCCTCCCCGACCTCCAGCCCGACGAGTACGAGGCGCTCAAAGCCGACATCGCGGCGAACGGCGTGCGCGTCCCGGTCGTGATCGACGCAGAGTCCGGCACGGTGCTCGACGGCCATCACCGAGTGCGTGCCG
>JAJZMD010000013.1 GCA_021803085.1 Actinomycetes bacterium | reverse complement strand
CACTGGGCAAGCCACGGACGGTCGTGGTGCACGGAGCGATGACCGCCCGCCGAAGGCGGGGAATGGCGGCGTCGCGCGACAGCACGACCACCGGCCTTCGCCCGATCTCGGGAAGCTCACACCACCACACGTCGCCCTGGGCGGGCAACGAGCTCATGACGGGGCTGCCGCGGCCCGGAACGATGCGAGATCACCCCACTCGTCGTCTTCGTCGAGCGGGTGCTCGTCGTAGGAGGCGTACGCTGCGTCGACCTCCGCGGCTCGGTGTCGAGCAAGGAGGGCCGCCAGGGCGTCATCGACAAGGACTGAGTCCGGCACGCCCGCCTTCACCTCGCGTGCCTGCTCGAGAAGTTGTCGGTCCACGGTGGTGCTGATCCTGACGCGGGTCATGCCATACATATAGCATATGTATGCCACAGTCGAGCCGGACATCTACAGGATCTTCACGGCGCCGCATCCGATCACGCTGGCGGGCTGCGTCGGCAAGGGACCCGGCACGCTTCGCAGGCGAGCGTATGACAAGATGTGATACGCTGGACGACGATGGCAAGAGCGATCTCGGTCCGGCTCGACGACGAGGCGGAGCAAGCGTTGCGGACGCTGGAGGCGACGGGGCTCAGCCAGTCCGACGCCATCAGGTCTGCGCTGGTCACGTCGGCCCGCCGGCTGCGACGTCGACGCGAGCTCGCTGCCGAGGTCGCCGCGTTGGAGGCAGACGACACGGACCGCGCCGAGATGTTGGCGGTGGCGGTGCTCATGGAGGATCTTCGTGCTGCGCGGTGACGTCCACCGGTTCCGGCTGCCTCGTGGTGTCGCTCACGAACAGCAGGGCGAACGCTACGGCGTGATCCTCCAGGCGAACGAGCTTCTCCCCCGCTCCGTCGTCATCGTTGCCCCGACGTCGAGAAGTGCCCGTCCAGCATCGTTCCGGCCCGAGGCGCGCGTCGAGGGAAGCGTCACTCGAGTCCTCGTGGAGCAGCTGGGTGCAGTCGATGCCCAGCGGCTCGGAGACCTCGTCGGCCACCTCACGCACCAGGAGATGTGGGGGATCGACGACGCTGTCGTCACCGTCCTCGGACTGGCGTGAGGCGGGTGCCGCCCTCGCGGCCGACCTTGTGCGCTGGTCCCAGCTGCTCACCTACGTGGGAATGATGGTCTGAGATGGCCGACCCCCGGAGCCTCCCGGAGCGGGTATCGAATGGTGGCGCGAAGAGGCTGGGCCAACTATTACGGTGCGCCGGCGCGGGCTAGAAGTTCCCGGTGTTGCCGACGACCCCGGCCTTGCACGCCCGCGGGTCGTAGTACGTGAGCGCGTTGTGGGAGGGCGTCGTCGGGGCGAACCCTGTGACGGCGGGCGTGCTCGCCGTCACAGAGCCGCTGGTTGGCGGTGCCGTGGACGGGGACGTCGTGCTGGACGAGGACGAGGACGAGGCGCTCGAGCTCGAGGTGGACGGGGGCGAGCTGGATCGGGCCGTCGACGTGGTCGGGTGCGCCGGGGCAACCTGGCCGGGCAGGGTGGCGTCGACGTGGAAGGCGGTGCCCGTCGTCACCGTCACCTGCGCGCCGTCGGCCGTCGGACCGTAGTGGAGGATGACCTGGCCAGAGAGGGAGTCGGCGACGAGCTGCGCCGCCGCGACGTCGGCCGGTGTCCGATGCGCGTAGGTCACCGTCGTCTCCCGGTAGCTCCCCACGGGTGTGGCGGAGCCGGTCCCCACCGTGTCGAAGCCCAGGTGGTGCAGCGCGGCGGCGGTCTGTGTCGCCTGGCCTGCCACTCCGGTGCCGTCCAGCACGGAGACCCGAACCCCTGTGGGCGCGGGCAGGGGCTTGCCCGTCATGGTGTTGTCGCCCGGGGCGAGGCCGAGGAGGGCGTCGATGCTCGCGTGGTCGGCCGGCTCGGCCGGGAACTCGACGTCCCCCATTGTCGCTCCCTGGTAGAGGTACGGGCCGAAGGTGGCGACGTCGACCGGGAGCGTCGTGGTCGGCGCCTGGTTGATGTTGACGTGGTGGAACCTGAGCACGATGTCCACCATGTCGGTCGCAGAGAACCCGCTGTCCACCGTGAGGTGCGGCGCCACCGCGTCGATGAGCGAGAGGTCCTTCCCCGGGTTCCCGAGGCCCTGGTGCGCCATCTTCGCCGCCAGCACCCGCAGGAACTCGTGGTCGCGCACGATCCTCGCGAGGTCGCTCAGGCCCTCCTGCGGCCATGTGTAGGGATACGTCTTCGGGTACCCCGGGACCCAGTACTGGAGGTGGCGGGCGCGCACGACCTGCAGCGCCTGCACGCCGTTCAGGTGGTGGCACCCGGTCGACAGGACTCGCAGCCCCGAGTACCGGTCGAAGAGCCCGTCGGGGAATGTCATTGTGATCCCCCCGAGACTTGTCACCACCGCCGCGAAGCTGTCGAATGTCAGCTCTACGTAGTGCTGGATCGGGATCGCGAAGTCCTCCTCGACGGCGGCGACCAGCTGGGAGGGGCCCTGCGCGAGGGCGGCGTCGATCTTGTAGGCGCCTGTTGTGGACCGGGCGTTCGGGATGAACAGGTCGCGGGGGATCGAGAGGATCGACACGGCGCCGGTCGTCCCGTTCAGGTGGAGGATCATCACGACGTCGCTGTTCACGCCGGTCACGCCCTGTGTGCACAGGCCGTAGGCGGGTGTCTGCTTCGCCAGCCCGCAGCGGGTGGTCGAACCGACCATGAGGATGTTCTGGGTGTTGAAGAGCTTGCCGCTCGCCTGGCCCGATGTCAGCCCGTCCACCGAGATCCGGTGGATCTTGTGGTTCAGGTACCACGCGAAGCCGGCGCCCGCGCCGGCCGCGAGGACGATCACGGCGAGCGAGATGAGCAGCGTTCGCTTCGGCCAGCGGCGCTTGCCGGGTCGCGGCAGCCCGGCGCCTGACCCGCCGGTCCCGGCGCCGCCCGCCCCGCTACCGCTACCGCTACCGCCGGCGCTTCCACTCCCGGTGCCGCCGGTGCCGCCGCCGCGTTGCACGCTCGCCGCGTCGGCACCCCCGCCGGCGCCTTCGCCGCCGAGGTCGGCAACAAGCTCGCCGGGGTCGCCGCGCTCGGCGGACCGGCCGGACGCGGCGGGGTCACGACGGGCGTGCGCAGGGCCGCGACGGCGGGCGCGACGCGCGGACGTCTCGCCGTCGATCGTGCGGCCGAGGGCACGGAGCCCCTCTTCGTTCGGGGCGGAGCCCGTCATCGGGCCAAGGGTAGGCGGTGACGATGACGTTTCCATGGCAATGCGAGCGGAATTTTCCCGGTCCCGACCCAGGCCTCCGTGATCCGGGATCGGGTCCGGCTAGTGGCCAAGGTCCCTGTTGCTCCCCGGCGTGGAGGGCAATTCTGGTCGGTGGGTGACCATGGCCGTCGTGCCAGCCGCCCGGAAGCGGCATGGAGGTGACAGATGTCCGGACCGCGGCCAATCCACGTCGCCGTGACGGGCGCGGCCGGGCAGATCGGCGACGCGCTGGTGTCCCGGATCGCGTCCGGCCAGCTGTTCGAGCTCCATCAGCCGGTGGTGCTGCGGCTCTGGGAGATGGAAGCCGGCCAGGCGGACCCTCGAGGGGGTGGCCATGGAGCTCGAGGACTGCGCCTTTCCCTTGGTGTCCGGAGTGGTCACGACCTCCGATCTCGGCGCCGCCATCGAGGGGACCTCCTGGGACCGGGAGGAGTCACGAACCGCCGAACCCCGAGAACCCCGGGCACCCCGAGAACCCCGGGCACGCCGAGAACCCCGAGAGCGCCGGGCACGAAAGCTCCAGCAGGGGAAGACGAGGAGGAGAGGGCATGACCACGAACGAGCACACAGAGGCCCTGAAGGTCACCGACACCAGGACGGGGCGCATCTACGACATCGGCATCGTGGACGGTGCCGTCCACGCCACCGACCTTCGCCAGATCAAGACGGGCAACGAAGACTTCGGCTTGCTGTCCTACGATCCTGCCTTCCTGAACACGGCCAGCTGCCGCAGCGCCATCACCTACATCGACGGGGACCGCGGGATCCTGCGCTACCGGGGGTACCCGATCGAGGAGCTGGCCGAGCAGTGCTCGTTCCTCGAGGTTGCGTACCTCCTGCTGCATGGCGAGCTGGCAGACAAGGCTGAGCTGGAGGAGTGGACAGACACGATCAGGAACCACACCTTCATCCACGAGAGCATCAAGAAGTTCATCGACGGGTTTCACCCAGATGCCCATCCGATGGGCATCCTCGTGAGCACGCTGGCTGCTCTCTCGACCTTCTACCCCGACGCGAAGGAGATCTTCGACGACGATCGCCGGAAGAGCCACATCGTCCGCCTGATCGCCAAGATCCCCACCCTGGCGGCCTTCGCCCACCGTCACGCCTTCGGGCTGCCCTATGCCTACCCCGACGACGACCTGTCGTATCCTGGCAACTTCCTCAACATGATGTGGAAGGCGACCGAGCTGAAGTACCGGCCCGACCCTGCCCTCGAGCGAGCGCTCGACGTCTTGCTCATCCTCCACGCCGACCACGAGCAGAACTGCTCGGCCAATGTGATGCGCGCCGTAGGCAGCGCACACTCGGACCCCTATTCGTCCGCGTCCGCCGCCGCCGCCGCCCTGTACGGGCCGCTGCACGGCGGGGCCAATGAGGCCGTGCTCAAGATGCTGGCCGGCATCGGCACCGTGGAGAACGTCCCCGACCATCTCGCCCGGGTGAAGCGAGGGGAGATCCGCCTCATGGGCTTCGGTCACCGCGTCTACAAGAACTTCGACCCGCGGGCCAAGATCATCAAGCGTGTCGCGTCCGAGGTCTTCGAGGTGACGGGACGCAACCCCCTCCTCGACGTCGCGCTCGAGCTCGAGAAGCGAGCGCTCGAGGATCCCTACTTCGTCGAGCACAAGCTGTACCCGAACGTCGACTTCTACTCGGGGATCATCTACCAGGCCATGGGATTTCCCGTCGAGATGTTCCCCGTCCTGTTCGCCATCGGCCGCATGCCGGGTTGGTTGGCTCAATGGGAAGAGGGGATCCTCGACCCCGATCAGAAGATCTCGCGGCCCCGCCAGCTCTATGTCGGCCCGGAAGAGCGTCACCTGGGGCTCGCAGCTTCGTCCCGGTCGCGCTAGGTGCTAGGGCTTCCGGTCCGATGAGCACAACCTTGGCCGTGTCGCTCCACGGGGCTCGGCTCCTCGAGGACGCAAGCCTCAACAAGGGAACCGCCTTCAGCGCGCAGGAGCGGGCCGCGTTCGGCTTGTGGGGCTTGCTGCCCGCCGGTGTCCAGTCGGTCTCGGACCAGGTGGCTCTGGAGATGGAGCATCTCCGGAGCAAGGGGGACGACCTGGAGCGCTACATCGGGCTGTTCGCGCTCCAGGACCGCAACGAGACGTTGTTCTTCCGGGTCCTCCTCGAGCACCTCGAAGAGCTCATGCCGGTCGTCTACACGCCGGTCGTCGGACGCGCCTGCCAGGAGTTCAGCCACATCTTCCGAAGTCCGAAGGGAGTGTGGATCTCGCCCGAGGACGTGAACCGCATCCCAGAGATGCTCCGGAGCTCCCGGGCGAGCGACGTGCGCCTGATCGTGGCCACCGACAACGAGCGGATACTCGGACTCGGGGACCAGGGTGTGGGCGGCATGGGCATCCCCGTGGGAAAGACCGCCCTCTACACGGCCGGCGCCGGGATCCACCCCTCCCTGACGCTGCCGGTGTCGCTCGACGTGGGGACGGACAATCCAGCGCTGCTGGAGGACCCGCTCTACATCGGCTATCGCAAGCCTCGGCTCCGGGGAAAGCCGTACGACACCCTGGTCGAGGCGTTCGTCGGGGCCGTCACGGACGTCTTTCCCCACGCAGTCCTGCAGTGGGAGGACTTCAAGCAGCACAACGCCATCGCGATCCTCGACCGGTACCGGCAGCGGCTGCCGAGCTTCAACGACGACATCCAAGGAACCGCAGCCGTTGCCTTGGCCGGAGTCCTGGCCGCGCTGAACCGGGTTGGTGGCCGGTTGGCCGAACAGCGCTTCGTGCTGCTGGGAGCCGGAGCGGCCGGGACCGGAGTCGCCCGGCTGGTCCGCCTCGCCATGGCCCGGGACGGCGCACCCGACGACCTCGTCCGCCGCGCCGTCCTCATGCTCGACTCGCACGGGCTCGTGTTCGAGGGTCGCCGCCCGCTCGACGACGACAAGCGGGACTTCGCCCTCGACCCAGGCGCGATGGCTGCCATGGGATTCAGCGAGAGGACCCGGTACGACCTGCAGACCGTGATCGAGCGCGCCCACCCGACGGTGCTGATCGGGACGAGCGGCACCGGTGGCGCGTTCACCGAGGGCGCCATCCGTGCGATGGCCGGCCACGTTCGCGACCCGATCATCCTTCCCCTTTCCAACCCCACTGACAGCTCCGAGGCGCTGCCCGAGGACCTGCTGCGCTGGACCGGAGGTCGTGCGCTCGTGGCCACGGGCAGCCCGTTCGACCCGGTGAGGCTGGGCGGACGCGACCATGTCATCGGGCAGGCGAACAACGTGTTCGTCTTCCCCGGGGTCGGCTTGGGGGCGATCGTGGCAGAGGCGAGCGAGGTCACCGACGAGATGTTCCTGGCTGCCGCCGACACGCTCGCGGCCAGCGTCGAGCCCGCCCGGCTGTCGGAGGGTGCGATGTACCCGCCTCAGTCCAGCCTCCGGAGCGTGTCGAGGGCCATCGCCGTGGCGGTCGCTCGGGTTGCTCGCGACCAGGGCGTGGGTCGGCCGCTCGGCGACGAGGAGGCGGAGCGGGCGGTCGACTCGGCCATGTGGTACCCGGACTACGCCGCCTACCGGCGAGCCTGAGCGCCGTCGGGCCCCCTCAGCGCAGCGCCACCTGGCCGGGCACGAGGGGCGCCGGGAGCCTGGACTCCCCCATGAGCCAACGGTCGACCGACGCGGCCGCCGACCGGCCCTCTGCGATCGCCCACACGACGAGGCTCTGCCCTCTCGCGGCGTCCCCGCACGCGAACACGCCGTCTGCGCTCGTCGACCAGTCGGGCCCGACGGCCACGTTCCCGCGCCCGTCGAGCGCGAGCCCGAGCTCTGCCACGGCACCGTGGCGCTCGGTGCCCAAGAACCCCATTGCGAGCAGGACGAGGTCGCACGGCAGCTCGATCTCGCCCCCGGGCACCGGCTCGAAGGTCGCGCGCCCCGCCTCGACGGTCTGGCGGACCTCGGAGCCGCGCAGCGCCCCCACCCGGCCGGTCCCGTCGTCGACGAACGCGCTGGGGCTCACCGACCAGCGCCGCGTCCCCCCCTCCTCGTGGGCCGCCGAGGTCCGCAGGATCACCGGCCAGAGGGGCCAGGGGTGGTCAGCGCCCCGCTCGCGCGGCGGCTCGGGGAGGATCTCGAGCTGCACCACCGACGCCGCACCCTGCCGGTGGGCGGTGCCCAGGCAGTCCGCCCCGGTGTCGCCGCCGCCGACGATCACGACGTGGCGGCCGCGCGCGTCGATGGGCGACCGCTCGAGCGCGCCCTCCTGCACCAGGTTGGCCGGCTTCAGGTACTCGAGGGCGAAGTGGACGCCTGCGAGCTCGCGCCCGGGGACCAACAGGTCGCGCGGCACGGTCGCCCCCGTGGCGAGGACGAGGGCGTCGTAGCTGGCGAGGAGGGCCCGCGCCGAGACCGAGCGGGCACCGGGCGCGCACGCAGCGCCGATCCCGCGCAGCTGGCCGGGCTCGACGCGCGCGGACCCCTCACCGACGCCGTGCGCCGGAGGCGGCGCCATGCCCACCGCCGTCGCGCACACGAGCTCGACGCCCTCCGCGCGGAGCTGGGCGAGCCGCCGGTCGAGCACGTGCTTCTCCATCTTGAACTCGGGGATCCCGTAGCGGAGCAGGCCGCCCGGGCGCTCGGCGCGCTCGAACACGGTGACCGCGTGGCCGGCGCGCGCGAGCTGCTGCGCGCACGCGAGGCCCGACGGGCCCGAGCCGACCACCGCCACGCGCTTTCCGGTCGCGACCGACGTCTGCGGCGTCACCCAGCCCTCGCTCCACGCGCGCTCGGCGACCTCGAGCTCGATCCGCTCGATCGTGACGGGGTCTGTCGAGATCCCGAGCACGCAAGCGGCTTCGCACGGGGCCGGGCAGAGGCGTCCGGTCATCTCGGGGAAGTTGTTGGTGGCGTGGAGCCGCTCGCCGGCGTCCTCCCAGTCGCCGCGGAAGACGAGGTCGTTCCACTCCGGGACGAGGTTCCCGAGCGGGCACCCGTCGTGGCAGAAGGGGATCCCGCAGTCCATGCAGCGCGCCCCCTGGGTCCGCGCGGACAGCTCGTCGAAGGGCTCGTACACCTCCTGCCAGTCGCGCACGCGGACGGGCACGGGCCGGCGGCGCGGGAGCTTCCTCCCATGCTCCATGAACCCGGTCGGATCACCCATGCGCGGACGCCATCACGGCCTCGTCGACCGACCGACCCTCCTCGAGCGCGCGCGCGGTCGCCTCGAGGACGCGCCGGTAGTCGCGCGGCATCACCTTGACCACGTCGCGGGCCGCGCGCGTCCATGTCGCGAGCAGGCGCGCCGCGACCTGCGAGCCGGTCTCGGCCAGGTGCCGCTCGACCACGCCCCGGAGCCACTCGTCGTCCTCGCCCGAGATCGGCACGAGCTCCACCATTCCGTGGTTGACCTTCGCGGGGAACGTGCGAGCGGGGTCGTGGACGAAGGCGGTGCCGCCGGACATGCCGGCGGCGAAGTTGCGTCCGGTGGGGCCGAGGACCAGCACCCGGCCGCCGGTCATGTACTCGCAGCCGTGGTCGCCGACGCCCTCGACGACCGCCAGCGCGCCGGAGTTCCGCACGCAGAACCGCTCCCCCACCTGCCCGCGGATGAACGCCTCGCCCGCCGTCGCGCCGTAGAGGACGACGTTGCCGCCGATGATCTCCTCCTCGGCGCGAAAGCGCGATCCCTCGGGGGGGCGCAGCACGAGGCGGCCACCCGAGAGGCCCTTGCCGAAGTAGTCGTTGGCGTCGCCGAGCAGCCGCATGGTCACGCCCCTCGGCACGAAGGCGCCGAAGCTCTGGCCCGCCGAGCCGGTGAACGTGAGCCGGATCGTGTCGTCGGGCAGGCCGGCCGCGCCGTGGCGCTTCGTCACGGCCGAGCCGAGCATCGTGCCGACGCTGCGGTCCCGGTTCGAGATCGGAAGCTCGAGCGCCACCGGGACCTTGTCCTCGATCGCCCGGCGGCACGCGGTCATGTACTGGTGGTCGAGCGCGCGGGAGAGCGCGTGGTCCTGGTCACGGACGCGCCGGCGAGCGGCGTCCCCCGGCGCGGCCGGCTCCGCGAGAACCGAGGAGAGGTCCAGTCCCGCCGCCTTCCAGTGGGTGACCGCCGCGCGGGTGTCGAGCAGGTCGACGCGGCCCACCGCCTCGTCGAGCGAGCGGAGCCCGAGCGTGGCGAGATGCTCGCGGACCTCCTCGGCGACGTACTCGAAGAACGTGGTGACGAACTCGGGATCGCCGGAGAACCGCTTGCGCAGCTCGGGGTTCTGGGTCGCGATCCCCACGGGGCAGGTGTCGAGATGGCAGACGCGCATCATCACGCAGCCGGACACGACGAGCGGCGCGGTCGCGAAGCCGAACTCCTCCGCACCGATCAGCGCGGCGACCACCACGTCGCGGCCGGTCTTCAGCTGGCCGTCGACCTGGACGACGATCCGGTCTCTGAGGCCGTTCGCCACGAGGGTCTGCTGGGTCTCGGCGAGCCCGAGCTCCCAGGGGATGCCGGCGTGCTTCAGCGAGGTGAGCGGGGCCGCGCCCGTGCCCCCGTCGTGGCCCGAGATGAGCACGACGTCGGCCCGTGCCTTGGCGACACCGGCCGCGACCGTGCCGACGCCGACCTCGGCGACGAGCTTCACGTGGACACGCGCGGCCGGGTTCGCCGACTTGAGGTCACAGATGAGCTGCGCGATGTCCTCGATCGAGTAGATGTCGTGGTGCGGCGGCGGCGAGATGAGCCCCACGCCGGGCGTCGAGTGGCGCGTGCGCGCGATCCACGGGTACACCTTGTGGCCCGGCAGCTGCCCGCCCTCCCCCGGCTTCGCCCCCTGGGAGATCTTGATCTGGAGGTCGTCGGCGTTCACGAGGTACTCGCTCGTCACGCCGAAGCGCCCCGATGCGACCTGCTTGATCGCGCTGCGCCGGCTGTCGCCGTTGTCGTCGCGGACGAAGCGCCTCGCGTCCTCTCCGCCCTCCCCGGTGTTCGAGCGGGCGCCGAGGCGGTTCATCGCGATCGCGAGCGTCTCGTGCGCCTCGGCCGAGATCGATCCGTACGACATCGCTCCGGTGGAGAACCGCTTCACGATCTCGCTCACCGGCTCCACCTCGTCGATCGGCACCGGGCCGGCAGGCCCCGGCCGGAGCTCGAGCAGGCCCCGCAACGTCGCGAGGCGCGCCGACTGGTCGTCCACCGCCGCGGAGTACTCCTTGAAGATCCCGTAGCGCTTGGCACGGGTGGCGTGCTGGAGCTTGAAGACGGTGCGCGGGTTGAACAGGTGGTGCTCCCCTTCCCGCCGCCAC
>JAJZMD010000077.1 GCA_021803085.1 Actinomycetes bacterium | reverse complement strand
GGGGGGGGGGGGGGGGGCGGCGGGGGGGGGGCGCGGGGGGGGGGGGGGGGCGGGCGGCCGGAGGCGCCCGCGAGGGGGCACCCGGGGGGGGGGGGGGGGTGGGGCGCCAGGGGCGCGCCGCCCGGCCGGGACCCGTCGTGGCCGCCGCCCGACCCGCAGTGGCCGCCGCCGCAGGGGCCGCCGCCGCAGGGGCCCTCTCGGTCCGCGCCGCAGGGGCCCTGGCCGCCGCCGTGGGGCCAGGAGCCCGCGCCCCGGAACCGCTCAGCGATCGATGTCGCGGTGGAACGCGGCAGTCCGGACGCCTCCGGCGGACAGCCTCGCGACGAGGGCCTCGGCGAGCGCGACTGAGCGGTGCCGGCCGCCGGTGCAGCCCAGCGCGATCGTGAGGTACGACTTCCCCTCCTGCTCGAAGCTGGGCACGAGCATCGCCAGGAGGTCTTCGACCTTGTCGAGGAACGTCGCCGTGTCCGGCTGCGAGAGGACGAAGTCGCGCACGGGTGCGTCGAGCCCCGAGAGCCGCCGCAGCTCGTCGACCCAGTAGGGGTTCGGGAGGAACCGGCAGTCGAGCACGATGTCCACGTCGAGCGGGATGCCGTGCTTGTAGCCGAACGAGACGATCGACGTCTGCATGCGCGCGTTCTGCACGGAGTCGCCGAACAGCTCGATCACCCGCTGGCGCAGCTGGTTCGTGTTCAGGTCCGCGGTGTCGATGACGACGTCCGCGCGTGCGCGCAGCCCGCCGAGCAGCCGGCGCTCGTCCGCGATCGACTCCTCCACCCCGCGCGCCGCGAGCGGATGACGGCGCCGGGTCCCCTCGAAGCGCCGCACCAGCACGTCGTCCGGTGCGTCGAGGAACAGGACCCGGACGTGATGACGCCCCTTGCGCAGCCGGTCGAGCATCGGTTCGACCTCGTCGACGTACTCGTCGCCGCCGCCGCGGCCGACGACCAGCGCGACCCGCTCGCTCTCTGACTCCGAGCGTCCCACCAGGGCCGCCACCTTCGTGATCAACGCGGGGGGCAGGTTGTCGATGACGAACCACCCGAGGTCCTCGAGCGCGGCCGCGGCCGTGGAACGCCCCGCGCCCGACATCCCCGTGACGAAGAGGAACTGGGTCATTCCTCGACATTCTCCCCCGCTGCCCCATTCGGCGCAGCGATGACCGCATGTGCAGCGGGGTCGCCGGGACTGTGCACGCCGTTCGTCGCCACGGGCCCGGCGCCCGCCGTCGCCGCGTGCCCGCCGCCCGCCGTCGCCGCGTGCAGCCGCGAGTGCACCGCCCCGGCCACCCGGTCCGGCAGCCACGCCAGAGCCCGGAGGTCGTCCTCGCTCGCCGCACGCAGCGCACGGACCCCGCCCACCTCCTTCAGCAGGCGTGCCTTCCGGACGGGCCCGAGCCCGGGCACGCCGTCGAGCGCGCTCGCGGTCATCCGGCTGCCTCGCCGCTCGCGGTGGAAGGAGATCGCGAAGCGGTGCGCCTCGTCCCGGAGCCGCTGCAGCAGGTAGAGCGCCTCGGATCCTCTCGGGATCCGGATCGGTTCGCTTCGCCCGGGCCGGTACACCTCCTCGAACTGCTTGGCGAGTGCGGCGAGCTCGATCTCGCCGGCGAGCCCGAGCTCCTCGAGCACCCGGACGCCGACGCCCAGCTGCCCCTTGCCGCCGTCGAGCAGGAGGAGCTGCGGCGCGTAGGCGAAGCGCCGGCGCGGCGCACGCACACCGATCCCCTCGAGCGGCTCCCCGTCGCCGGGGACGCAGGCAGCCCCCTCCGCCACGCGTCGCCGCTCCGCGACGAGCGCTCCGAGCCTCCGGGTCAGCACCTCGCGCATCGCGGCGTAGTCGTCGTTGCCCGGCACGTGCTTGACGGTGAACCGCCGGTAGTCCGACTTCTTCGAGAGCGCGTCCTCGAACACCACCATCGAGCCCACGTAGTCGGTCCCCTGGAGGTGGCTCATGTCGTAGCACTCGATCCTGAGGGGCGCCTCGGCGAGACCGAGGGCCTCCTGCAGCTCCAGGAGGGCACGCGAACGACTGTTGTGGTCCGACGCCCTCCGCATGCGGTGCCGGGCGAGGTCGTCGCTCGCGTTGCGGACGACGGTCTCCTGCAGCGCTCGCTTCGCCCCGCGCCTGGGGACCGCGATCCCGACGGGCCCTCCCCGGACCTGGCCGAGCCAGTCGCACAGGACCTGTGGAACGTCGGGCTCGACCGGAACGAAGATCCGGCGGGGCACCTCCGCACCGGGCGTCCCGTACAGCTCCTCCACCACCCGCGCTGAGAACTGCGAAGGCGTGAGGTCCTCCACCTTGTCGGCCACGAACCCCCCGCGTCCCACCACCCGGCCCTTGCGTACGTGGAACACCTGGACGGCCGCCTCGAGCTCGTCCTCGGCGATCCCGACGACATCGAAGTCCTCCGGCTGCTCGGAGACCATCTGCTGGGTCTCGGCAGCCTTGCGGACCGCGGCCAGCTGGTCCCGCAGCCGCGCCGCGCGCTCGTACTCGAGCGCGGCGGACGCCTCGTTCATCTGCCGCTCCAGCCGGGCGACGATGGGCGCGGTCTCACCCGAGAGAAACCTCGTCAAGTCGTCGAGCAATCGCGCGTACTGCGCGTGATCGACTGCGCCCACGCACGGGCCCGAGCACCGCTCGATGTCGTACAGGAGGCAGGGCCGCTCGAGACGCCCGTGGCGCCGGAACTTCGTGTCCGAGCACGTGCGCACCGGGAAGCTCCGGAGCAGAAGGTCGAGGGTCTCCCTGAGCGCGCCCACGTGACCGTAGGGCCCGAAGTAGCGGACGCCCTTGCGCTTGCGGCCCCGGTAGACCATCGGCCTCGGCCATTCCTCGGCGACCGTCACCGCGAGCCACGGGTAGCTCTTGTCGTCCTTCAGCCGCACGTTGAAACGGGGCCGGTGCGCCTGGATGAGCGAGTGCTCGAGCATGAGCGCCTCTACTTCGGTGGCGACCACCACCCACTCGACCCGTTCGGCGAGCGCGACCATCTGTGCCGTACGCGGGGGAAGGCTCGCGGGGTCCTGCCAGTAGTTCGAGAGCCGGTGGCGGAGCGATTTCGCCTTCCCGACGTAGAGCACACGCCCGTCCGCGTCGAGGAACTGGTACGAGCCCGGCGCGTCGGGGATGTCGCCGGTGGCCGGACGGTGCCGCACCCGTCCATTCTGCCGTGGGCTCTCCGCGGCGCCGCGCGGCGCCGCGCGGCCGCAGGGCCACCGGCGCGCCTAGACTCGTCCCACCGGGCCTGGCATCCCGGCACACCGCTTCTCAGACCGCCAACCCCGCGGATGGGCGACCAGGCTGTCCCCGCCGGTCACATGGGAAGCCTCCCCAGAGGGGGTTGACACGTGATCAGGCTCCAGCGTCCCCTTCCAGACCGCTATACGGGCGCGTCGCCCGAAGAGCTGGCCGAGTGGATCGGCGCGGCGAAGCGCAGGCTCGGTGAACGGGTCCTCGTCCTCGGCCACCACTACCAGCGCGACGACGTCATGGTGTGGGCCGACGCCCGGGGCGACTCCTTCGGACTGTCCAGGATCGCAGCGGCCCGCCGCGACGCCGAGTTCGTCGTCTTCTGCGGGGTCCACTTCATGGCCGAGTCGGCCGACATCCTGACGGCGCCCCACCAGCAGGTGCTCCTCCCGGACCTGAACGCGGGATGCTCCATGGCCGACATGGCCGACATCGACGAGGTCGAAGAGGCGTGGGAAGGGCTCGCCCGGGTGACGGACGCCGAGCGCGTGCTCCCGATCACCTACATGAACTCGGCCGCCGTGCTGAAGGCGTTCGTCGGTCGTCACGGTGGTGCCGTGTGCACTTCTTCCAACGCGCGCGCCGTCCTCCGCTGGGCGCTCGAGGACGGCGGCGGCGGCCCGGCCCGTGCCGACAAGGTCCTCTTCGTCCCCGATCAGCACCTGGGACGCAACACCGGCTTCGAGCTCGGCTACGGCACCGACGAGATGGCGGTGTGGGACCCCCGCAAGGAGCTCGGTGGGCTGTCCGAGGCCGAGGTGAAATCGGCCCGCCTCCTCCTCTGGAAGGGGCACTGCTCGGTGCACCAGCGGTTCCGCCCCGAGCACGTCGCTGCGTTCCGGGCCGAGCACCCAGAGGGGATCGTCCTCGTCCATCCCGAGTGCGCGCACGACGTGGCCGAGCTCGCCGACGACGTCGGGTCGACGGACCATCTCATCCGCGCGGTCGGCGACGCGCCCTCTGGGTCCGTGCTCGGCATCGCCACGGAGATCCACTTGGTCAAGCGGCTCGCCGACGAGCATCCCGACAAGACCGTCGTCTGCCTCGACCCGCTCGTCTGCCCCTGCTCGACCATGTCGCGCATCGACCCGATGCACCTCGCCTGGGTGCTCGAAGGACTGGCGGAGGGCGAGGTCCGCAACCGCGTCACCGTCGACGAGGCGACCGCGGCGTGGGCGCGGGTGGCGCTCCAGCGCATGCTCGCCATCATCTAGTCGCAATGTTCCGGGGGGTCCCGAGGGACCCTCCATCGGTCGCGCGACCTTCGACCCGACCCCGTTCTCCCTGGTCAGCCACCCGGCGTCTCCCGAACGAGCCTGGTGGGCCGGAAGCAGGAAATCTTCTTGCCCCCCACGCCACCGGTGCGTAGGTTCGGATCGGGTGCTGCCGGAGGGAGGCACCCGGCGCATCCGACGGAGACAGGGGCTTTTCGATGGTCCCACCGCCCTTCACGATGTGGGTCGGCGAGCACGACGGCGTGCTCGTGGTCCGGTTCGCCGGCCGCCTCGAGTCGCCGTGGGTGGACGACGTGTACCGGATCCTCGTGCGACGTTCACCGGCCGCACTCTCGCTCGACCTCTCGGCGCTCACGGACATCGACGTCCTCGGACTGGCGGCCCTCGTCGCCATCCGTCGAGAGGTCGTCGCCGGTGGTGGCCGGTTCGTCCTGCAGGGAGCGTGCCGCACCGTGCGTGCGACCTTCGCCGCGGCCGGCCTCGACGCGCTCGAAGACGACGAGCCCGCACGCGGCATCGGCCGCGTCACCGAGCTGCCCTCGGTGGGGAGCCGGGCGACACGTCGCTCCCCCACCGGTGCGCCGAAGGTCGCCTGATCCGGCTGACGCGCCGGACCCCGTTGGCGCCATCCTCACGGGCTCCTGCGCGCCGGTCGTCCGTGCAGACCGGTCAGGGAGCGAGCCCGAGCACCGGCCGCAGCACCTCGCCGGTGCAGCTGCCTGAGGTCTTCGCGACCTGCTCTGGAGTGCCCTCCGCCACGACGAGGCCGCCGCGGTCGCCCCCTCCGGGACCGAGATCGACGAGCCAGTCGGCGCTCTTCACGACGTCGAGGTTGTGCTCGATGACGACCACGGTATTGCCCTGCTCGACCAGCCGGCCCAGCACGTCGAGGAGCCGCCGCACGTCCTCGAAGTGGAGCCCGGTCGTGGGCTCGTCGAGGATGTACACCGTGCGGCCGGTCGATCGCCGGCTGAGCTCGCTCGCGAGCTTCACGCGCTGGGCCTCGCCGCCCGACAGCGTGGGCGCGGGCTGCCCCAGGCGGATGTAGCCGAGCCCGACGTCCACGAGGGTCTGGAGGTGGCGGGCGATCGGCGGCTGGTGCGAGAAGAACGTGAGCGCCTCCTCGCACGACATGCCGAGCACCTCCGCGATGTTCTTCCCGCGGAACGTGACCTCGAGGGTGTCGCGGTTGTACCTTGCGCCCCCGCAGATCTCGCACGGTACGTAGACGTCCGGGAGGAAGTGCATCTCGATCTTGATGGTCCCGTCGCCTGCGCACGCCTCGCAACGCCCCCCCCGCACGTTGAAGGAGAAGCGGCCCGGCTGGTAGCCGCGCACCTTCGCCTCGGGGGTCTGCGCGAACAGGCGCCGGACGTGGTCGAAGACCCCGGTGTAGGTCGCGGGGTTCGACCGGGGGGTGCGCCCGATCGGCGCCTGGTCGACGTCGACGACCTTGTCCACGTACGTCATGCCGTCGATCGCCCGGTGCAGCCCAGGCACCGCCTTCGCTCGGTGCAGGTCGTGAGCCAGGGCCCGGAACAGGATCTCGTTCACGAGCGTGGACTTGCCCGAGCCCGAGACGCCGGTCACCGCGACGAGGCAGCCGAGCGGAAAGGCCACGTCGACGTCTGCGAGGTTGTGCTCGCGGGCGCCACGGACCACCAGCGCGTGACCTGAGCCCGCACGCCGGCGGTCCGGCACCGGGATCCGGCGTTTGCCCGACAAGTACTGGCCCGTCAGCGAATCGGCGTTCGAGAGCAGCCCTCCCCGTCCGATGACCGGTCCCGAGTGGACGATCCTCCCGCCGTGCTCCCCTGCGCCCGGCCCGATGTCGACGACGTGGTCAGCCGTGCGGATGGTCTCCTCGTCGTGCTCGACGACGATCACCGTGTTGCCGAGGTCCCGCAGCCGCAGGAGCGTCTGGATGAGCCGCTGGTTGTCCCGCTGGTGCAGGCCGATCGAGGGCTCGTCGAGGACGTACAGCACCCCGACCAGACCGCTGCCGATCTGGCTCGCGAGACGGATCCGCTGCGCCTCGCCGCCCGACAGCGTCGCCGACGCGCGCGCGAGCGAGAGATAGTCGAGCCCGACGTCGAGCAGGAACCGCATCCGCTCGCGGATCTCCTTCAGCACACGGTCCGCGATGAGGTGGTCACGCTCGGAGAGCTCGAGGTGCTCGATCGCCTCGAGGGCACGGCCGATCGAGAGGCCGCACAGCTCGTAGATGCTCATGCCGCCCTGCCCGGGCTCCCCGCGCCGCCCCTCCGACCCCTTGCCCATCGTGACGGCGAGCGACTCTGGCTTCAACCGGGCGCCGCCACAGTCCGGGCACGCGACCTCGCGCATGTACTGCTCGACCTGCTCCCTGCTGAAGTCCGAATCGGCCTCCGCGTGGCGTCGCTGCAGCCACGGGACGATCCCTTCGTAGTGGGTCTCGTAGGAGCGGCTCCGGCCGAAGCGGTTTCGGTAGCGGACGCTCACGGTCTTCGTGCCCGAGCCGTACAGCACGAGCTTCCTGTCCTTCGCCTTGAGCTTCGACCACGGCGTGTCGACGGAGAAGCCGCCGAGCTCTGCGATGCCGTTCACGAGCCCGACGAAGTACTCGCTGCGCGCGCCCGCCCACGGCGAGAGCGCGCCGCCGGCGAGGGAGCACGAGGCGTCGGGCACGACGAGCTCGGGATCCACCTCGAAACGCGTGCCGAGCCCCAGGCACGTCGTGCAGGCCCCGTAGGGGGAGTTGAAGGAGAAGTTCCGCGGGGCGGGCTCCTCGAAGCTCACGCCGTCGTAGGTGCACGCCAGGTGCTGACTGAACGTGATCGCCTCCTGCCCGGGCGCGGGCATCCCGTCGGCGCCCACGACGAGGACCTCGGCCGTCCCGCCGGTCAGCCCGAGCGCGGTCTCGATGGACTCGGTGAGCCGCTGGCGCATGCCCTCACGCCGCACGAGCCGGTCCACGATGACCTCGATCGTGTGCTGCTCGTAGCGCGCGAGCGAGGTGTCGTGGCGGTCCGCCAGCTCGACCACCGCGCCGTCGACCAGCGCGCGCGAGAACCCCTGCTTCGCGAGGTCCTCGAGGAGTCCCGCGTACTCCCCCTTGCGGCCGCGCACGACCGGGGCGAGCACCCAGAACCGGGCGCCCTCGTCGAGCTCGAGCACCCGGTCGACGATCTGCTGGGGCGTCTGACGGGCGACCGGGCGCCCGCAACGCGGGCAGTGCGGCTTGCCGATGCGCGCGTACAGCAGCCGGAGGTAGTCGTAGACCTCCGTGATGGTGCCGACCGTGGAGCGCGGGTTGCGCGAGGACGACTTCTGGTCGATCGAGATGGCCGGCGACAGCCCCTCGATGAAGTCGACGTCGGGCTTGTCCATCTGGCCGAGGAACTGCCGGGCGTACGCCGAGAGCGACTCGACGTAACGGCGTTGCCCTTCCGCATAGATCGTGTCGAACGCGAGCGACGACTTCCCCGACCCGGACAGCCCGGTGAACACGACGAGCTTGTCACGGGGGAGCTCGAGGGAGACGTCCTGGAGGTTGTGCTCCCGTGCCCCCCGGATCACGAGACGGCCTGACACACCGGGAGGATATCGGCCGGCGGCGGCGGTCACTCCCGCACTCTAGCGAACGTGTGTTCGCCGCGCGCCGATGCGCCGCCGTCCCCGTGCAGGTCGGCCCCCGCGCCCTGCCGCCGGCCCCGCGCCCTGCCGCCGGCCCCGCGCCCTGCCGCCGACCCTTACAGGTCGGCGACCATGGACGCCACGACCGCTGTGGAGAGGGCCAGGGGGCCGCCGAGGATGGTGAGCGACGTGACCCTGGTGCCGTCGCCGTCGATGCCGTGATGCCCGGCCTGGACGAGGAACGCGGTGAGGTCGCTCCCCGCGCTCGTCGGGTTCTCGGTGAGCAGCATCGGCTCCGGGCCGCCGCCGGCGGCCCCGCCGTGAGCGGCGACGACCGCTCCGGCGAGCCCGTCCGTGTAGAAGTCGCCTCGGGCGACCGTGACCCCGCTCGTGGGCTTCCAGCCGAGCCCCTGGTAATCCTTGGCAGAGCCCAGCTCCAGGTCCGCGAGCTGCACCGCCGTGTCGGTGTAGTTCGTGCCCGCGACCCGAAGGACGGAGACGTGGACGGACACGAGCGCTGTGACGACGGCTGTCGACACGGCGAGCGGGCCCCCCATCAAGATGACCTGCGTGATCCCGAGGTCGGTGATGGCGCTCAGCGCCTGCGGCGAGAGAGCCGTCGGGGTGGTGAGAAGGAGCGGGATGCCGTCGGCGTTCGCGAGCGCGGCCGACGCCTCCGCGTCCTGGAACTCCGCCCCGCTCGCGAGGATCGCGGTACGGCGCGCGCCGGGAGGAGGCGGCGCGGAGCTCCTGCCGCTCGTGTCGTTGTAGTGGCCGTACGCTCCGTGCAGGTCGAGGCTGCGGGGGTACTCCGGCCCCGGCGTCCTGGCGATGTCCTCGGCGGTTGTGTACTGGGTCTGGCCGTAGATCCGGAAGACCGTGAGGTGCGACGCGGTGCGCGTCACGCCCCCGCACTCGTACACGTACTGGTGCTGGAGCACGGACACGACGGCGTTCGAGACGGCGAGCGGGCCACCCACGACGTAGACCTCGGTGATCCCCTCCACCCGCAGCGCCGCCAGCGTCGCACCGCTCAACGAGGCCGTCGGCGTGAGCAGCATCCCCGTGCCCAGCCACCTCTCGAGGTAGCTCGCGGCGAGCGCATCCGGGTAGTGCTCGTCGGTGGCGAGCACGACCGGCCGGCCGGCCGCCGAGCCCGGGCATCGGCCCCGCGTGCCCGGGAAGACCGACTCGAGCTCCGCGGCGGCCGTCGCGTCCGGTGTCGCGCCGTAGATGCGCGGCGCTGCCGGCGCGCTCACCGTGAACGACACGGCGTTCGAGGTGGACGCGAGGTAGGCGATCGAGCTGACCGACGACGACGGTGTCGCCGGCGTGTAGGTCGCGACGAGCGCGTAGGTCCCGGCACCGAGCGCCGATGCCCGCGGCGAGCAAGCGTACGCCTTCGAGTCGGCGGTCTGCGTCGAACCTCTCGAAGTGGCGCACAGCACGACGCCGCTCTTCGTCTTCACCCTCACGGTTCCCTCGGGCACGCCGTCGCCCGCCTTCCCGGTCACCGTGACCGAGAACACCTCCGATTCTTCGGCGCCGCTCCGCACGCTCGGGGAGCTGAGGCGCAGGGTGCTCGTCGTCGCCACGCCGGCGACGACCGTGAACCTCTCCGCGACAGACGTGGAGCTCGAGTAGGTGACGCCGGCGACGCTCGAGGAGCCGGTGGCCGCGGGGGCGTAGGCCGCCGTCAGCTCGTAGGTGCCGGGGCCGAGCGCCGATGCCCGCGGAGAGCAGGCGAACGTCGAGGAATCGGCGGTCTCGCTCCTCACGACGGCCGTCGAGCAGACGGACGCTCCGGTGGAAGTCTTCACCGTGACCGTGCCCTTCGGGTAGCCGTAGCCCGCCTCGCCGGTCACCGTGACGGTGAAGACCGCCGATGTCTCGGTGCCCTGCGTCCGGCTCGTGTGGTTCAGCGCCAGCGTCGTGGTGGTGGCGAGGCCGGTCGTGACCGTGAGGGTCTGGGTGGTCGATGTGGCCGCGCGGTACTGGTAGGCGGCGCTCGAGGACGCGCCGCCTGTGTAGTGGGCGTGCACGAAGTAGCGGCCGAGGCTGAGCTTCCTCGGTGTCGTCTGGCCACAGGTGAAGGAGGAGACCACGCCCGAGGCGCTGGTGAACGAGCCGGTGCACAGCACGACGCCGGTCGAGGTCACGACCTGCACCGCCCCGGTCTCGGGGAACCCGTCCCCCGAGACGCCGGCGACCGTGCCGGTGAAGGTCTGGGACTCGGCGCCGTAGCTCACCGTGGAGGTGATGGCGTTGAGGGTCACCGTGGGGGTCACCAAGGTCCGTGTGACGACTGTGAGGGTCTGGGTGGACGATGTGGCCGCGCGGTACTGGTAGGCGGCGCTCGAGGACGCGCCGCCTGTGTAGTGGGCGTGCACGAAGTAGCGGCCGAGGCTGAGCTTCCTCGGTGT
>JAJZMD010000276.1:10185-10543 GCA_021803085.1 Actinomycetes bacterium | reverse complement strand
GCCGCCGAGCTCGGCGAGCAGATCGATCTCGTGGCGGCCATGTTCTTCGCGCACGTGGTAGAGGCGAGGTCGGCTCCTGGCGACGGGCAGCTCGGCTCGCAGCTGGCTGGCGACGAAGGTGTCGAGAAGCCGACCGAGGAGGTCGCCGTCACGCAGCACGCCGAGCTCGTCGACGCGCACCAGCGCGGCGGCGAGCGCCGGGTCGACGACGTAGCGCTTCGGGCGCGCCGAGAGCCGTTGCAGACGCTTCGAGGTCCACGACGGGAGCGCCTCGGTGAGGAACATGGCGGTGAGGAGGCGCTCGTAGGCGTCGGCGGTCTTCCGATTGACGCCGGCGGCCTCGAAGATGGTGGCCTCC
>JAJZMD010000276.1:0-10175 GCA_021803085.1 Actinomycetes bacterium | reverse complement strand
GGTTACCTTTGCCGTCGGGAATTGCTCGCTGAAGGTGCCGCGCATCACGCCGGTGAGCGCGGTCCACTCGTCCTGGGCTCTGCGCATGGGGTGCATGGCGATGCGCCGGTCCGGGGCGTGCACGAACACCACATCCATATCCTTTATGTGGACTTCGGGACCGTCGGTGAAATATCCGTCAGGCAAGTGGACGCGAACGTGTTGGGCACGGCTCTCGTGGAAGCGGGTCCAGTCGCGGCGGGACAAGACGTTGAAGTCCATCTCGTCAAAGGCGAGACGATTGCGCTTGTCCAGCTCCGTGGGCCTCCTCAGGATAAGGAGGCCCAGTCGCTCTTGGCTGGCGGCGGCATCTGGCAACAGGTCCATCTCGACCTCCCGTGACCCAGGTGGGACGCGCCTGTGGCGCGACTTTGAACATTGGGTCGCCACAATGGGTGAGTGTCGCAGAGCGCTCGTTCTTGCAGCCAGCACCAGCAAGCAGCTCCCGGGCAGCGCCGCTCGCGTCGTTGCTCGGTCCGCCTCGCCGCGCGTGGGCTTTGGCGCGTGAGAGGCGAGGATCGCTCGCAAGACCGGGAGCGTGCCCGCCAAGCGGGAGGGGGCCCGGGGACAACGCCTTCGGAAGGACGAGTTCGGCGAGGTCCCGTCCGGACTCGGAGCCCTTTGGGCAACGGATCCGGGTTCAGGGGGGAGGTGCCGGCTGGCGCCGCACCTGTCCGCCGATCATCACGAAATCAACACCGGTGGTGAGGGTGATGTCGTCGATGGGGTCACCGGGCATGGCGATGATGTCGGCGACCGCACCGGGCTTGAGGGTGCCGATGTCGTTGCGGCCGAGCAGCTCGGCGGCGGTGCCGGTCGCGGCCCGAAGTGCGCGTGCAGGGTTCAGGCCTGCGGCGACCATGGCTTGGAACTCGAGGGCGCCGTGGCTGAAGGGGAACATCCCGCAGTCGGTGCCGAAGGCGATCTTGGTCCGGCTCGCAGCGATTCGTCGCTGGGCCTCGATGATCTGCTGCGCGTCGCGTTCGATCTTGGCCGCGGTGTAGGGGGTGAGCTGCCCCTGCCCCAGGGCGAGGAGGTCCTCTTGGGTCATCTGCATGGTGGGCACGATGAACGTGCCTGCGTCTTCGGCCATGGCGATGGCCTCGTCGTCGATGAGGTAGGCGTGCTCCAAGCTCCGTGCCCCGCAGGCGATGGCCTGCTTGCAGCCTGCCGCGGCGCCGGTATGCACGGCGACGGCCAGGCCGAGCTGGGCGGCGGTGTCGCACAGGGCCTGCATCTCGTGGTCGAACCAGGTGAGCCGGGCGGGATCGTCGCCGGGGCTGAAGTAGCCGCCGGTGTTGGTCGTCTTGATCCAGTCGCTGCCGTACTTGTGCTCGCGTCGAACCTGGCTTCGGATGGCGTCGGGGCTGTCGGCGAGGACGGCGATCGGGAGGTTCCAGCGAGGTGGGTAGAGGCTGCTCACGTCGGCGTGGCTGCCGGTTGAGCCGATCAGGTGGGCGGCCACGACGAGTCGGGGCCCCTCGACGGTGCCGGCTGCGATCGCGTTGCGCAGGTCGATGGTGGGCCACTCGGGATCGGCGCTGCCGAGGTCTCGCAGTGTGGTGAATCCCTGGTCGAGGTAGTCGTTGGCGAGGCGCAGCCCGACCAGAGCCTTGGTGGCCGTTGAGTCGAGCAGCTGGGTGGAGAGCTGGGAGGCGTCCATGGTGAGATGGACGTGGCAGTCGATGAAGCCCGGGGTCACCGTGTGGCCGCCGAGGTCGATGACCCGGGCTCCAGGGGGGCGAGAGACGGCGGGGGCGAGCTGGGCGATCTCTGCGTCCTTGACGAGGATCTCGATCGGGCCGCCCAGCGCATCGGCGCTCCCGTCGAAGTGGTCGCCGCAGACGATGACGCTGCCCGGATCGCCGAGCGTGACGGTCACGAGACTTCCTTTGAGTTCGAGCGCGGCGTCGCTGTGGCGCTCGGGTGTGAGATGGGGACGTTCAAGTTGAAGCGCACCCCGGCCATGCGGATCGAAAAGCACAGCGCGGCGGCCACGACGGCGATGGCGCCACCGGAGAAGCGGAACTCGAGCGCCAAGGCGGTGAGGGTGGCGCCGCATGCGGCCGGGACGGCGTACAGGCCGCTTGAGAGCACCGTCGGAACCCTCCTGATCACCACGTCGCGGACGGTGCCCCCGCCGACTCCGGTGACGGTCCCTGACACGACGGACTGGAACGGCCCGAGATGGGCGGCGAACGCGGTGGTGGTGCCCGTCACGCAGACCAGCGCCAGGCCGGCGGCGTCGAGCACGGTGATCGAGCGCTGCACGCGCACCCACAGCTGGCGGGCCAAGAAGGCGGCGATGCCGGCTCCGCCGCCGACGGCCAGGTAGCGCCAGTCTCTGAACGCGGCGGGGGGCAGCGATCCGATGAGCACGTCGCGCATGATCCCGCCGCCAAGGGCGGTGATCACCGCCAGGACGACCACCCCCACGATGTCGAGGTTCTCGGCCTCCATGGCGGTGAGCGCGCCGTTCAGCCCGAACACGAAGGTGCCCGAGAGGTCGAGTGCCAGCTGGAGGGTGGAGGCCGGCTCGGCACCGGTGCTACTGCTCGCCGGCTCGAGGCGGGGCGAGCCAGGCCAGCGCGGCGACGACCATCGCTTGGATCCCGGTGTCCAAGGTGGGCTGGATCACCGGAGCGAAGTGCGCCGAGTGGTTGACGGGGATGTCCTGGGCGACTCGACCTGCCTGCTCGGCCTTTTCGTAGGTGGCGGGGTCGATCCCGCCGATCCCCCAGTAGCAGTAGGGGACGCCAAAAGCGTTCGGGATGTCGCTGAAGTCCTCGCTCGCGGTCTGCATCGGGAGCGACCGGGCGCGTTCTCCGAAGTGCGACGCGAACGCGGCGGCGACCTTGTCGGTGGTCTCGGCGTCGTTGCTCGTGAGGGGGAAGCGGTCGAACAGCTCGTAGTCGGGCGGCTTCGGGCATCTCGACGCCTGGCACTCGGCGTCGACGATCCTCTTGATGGCGTCGAGGACCGAGGTCCGGGTCGCCTCGCTGTAGGTGCGGACGTTGAGCTCGATCACGGCGTGGTCGGGGATCACGTTGCTCTTGGTCCCCGCCCGGATGCTCCCGACGGTGACCACGACCGGCTCTCCGGGACGGGTCTCGCGGGCCACGATCATCTGGAGGCGGACCACGATCATCGCCGCCAGGACGACGGGGTCGACGGCGGCCTGGGGCATCGATCCGTGCGCTCCGCGCCCGTGCAGGGTGATGCGCATGCTGTCTGCTGCTGACAAGGTCGGTCCGACGTGGGTGCCGACGAGACCCGATGGTGCGGGAAGGACGTGCTGGGCGAGGGCGACGTCCACCTTGGCCAGCCGCGCCGCCAGCCCGTCGTCGAGCATCCCCCTGGCTCCGTCGCCGGTCTCCTCGGCGGGCTGGAAGACGGCGATGACGGTGCCTGCCCAATGCCCACGACCCGCGGCGAGCAGATGGGCGGCGCCGAGCAGGCAGGCGACGTGCATGTCGTGGCCGCAGGCGTGCATCACCGGCACCTCGTTGCCCTCAGCGTCGGCGGCGGTGGCGTGGCTGGCGTAGTCGAGGCCGGTGGCCTCGGCGACCGGGAGGGCGTCCATGTCGGCCCGCAACAGCACGACCGGCCCCTCCCCGTTTCGAAGCACGCCGATCACCCCGGTCCCCCCGACCCCGGTGTGGACCTCGATGCCCGAGGCCCCGAGGCGCTCTGCAACCTTGGACGCCGTCGCGTGCTCCTCGTGGGAGAGCTCGGGGTGGGCGTGCAGGTCACGGTAGAGGTCCGCCGCCCAGCTCCGGACCGCTTCGAGCCCCGTGAGCACAGCGGCCGTAGGTGTCGGGCTCGAGGGAGCGGCCATCCCCCGATTGTGCCCACATCGGCGGTCGCATGCGAGAAGTTCCTGGGACCGACCGGCGGTGACCTCGAAGGCCCACAGGCAGGGGCGAACCTCATCGGGCTGCACCGCGCCGATCTCGAGAGGCCGACCGTGCAGGCTCGGCGAGCCGAAGCGTCAGGAGTCTGCTGGCGATCGGAGTCTGACACCGACGAGGTGGGCGAGGGTGTCGACGGCATTGACCATGAGGTCGGTCTCGCTGAGGATCACCATGTCCAGCGCCGTCGGGGTCGGATCGCCGGCGGCCTGTGGCGAAGCGCCCCTCAGATCGGCGGCGAGGGCCACCTGGGTGGCTCGCAACGGGGGGTAGCCAGAGGGAGCAGACCCCCTCTGCAGCGCGACGACCACTGCGGACATGGCTTGTTCGACCTCGTCGCCGAGACGGTGGAGGTCGGGTCGGGTCGGACCGGCGCTCGGGAGCTGTCCGTGCAGGACGAGCGCGCCCCAGACGTAGCGACGCACTGCGGCGAGGATGCCTTGCGCCGTCTCGGCGTCGAGCGCGTTCGGCGAGGCCGGTTTGCGGCCGGCCGGCTCGCTCAGCCAACGATCGACAGAGGCTTCGGCGTTGGAGCGTGCCAGGCGTGCCGCGAGCCGCAGCCGCTGCAGTGCCGCCCGATCGGCACTGGCCGGGTCGGCCCAGGCGTGGAGGAGCGCGGCGCCGTAGCGACCGTCGATCTCGACCAGGTCGGCCAGGCGATCGACGACGTGGGTGCGTTCCCAGGTCGGCCAGGCGGCGTAGGCCGCCAGGGCCAGGGCCGCACCGAGGAGGGTGTAGAAGACCCGGTCGGCGGCGAGGGAGGGCGCCGGGGAACCGGTGAAGGCGAGCAGGACGACCACGAGCGACGCGATGCCGACGCTGTAGATGACGTAGTTGGCGCGAAGCACGGCGACACTCGCGCCATACAGCGCCACGGTGAGCACGATCAGGCCAGCCGACGACGGCGCCAGCACGGCCAGCAACAGCGTGACCAGCCCGGCGCCGAGGAGGGTGCCGACGCTGCGGCCCAGTCCCCGGCTCAAGGTGGCGGCGAAGTCGGGCTTGAGGACGATCATGACGGTCATCGGGAGCCAGTAGCCATGACCCAGGGGGAACAGGTGGGAGATGGCGACGGCCACCGCCAGGGTGACACCGACCCGGAGGGCGTGGCGGAAGACCTCGGAGGTGCGGGTGAGGTTGGCGCGGACCAACTCGAGGCGACCCCCTGTCGTGCCGGCGAGCGGAGAAGGCCGCGAGCGGCTCCGCACGGGGCGGCCCGTGGTCGAGGCGGTGGTCTCGGGCGCAACGCGCTGGTCGCCGGCGGCCACCGCCGTCAGCTGGGTCACTGACCGAAGCTGGCCCGCCAGCGCCGTGAGGCCTCCGACGGCATGGGTGAGGGTCGCGCGCGTCGAAGGCTCGGCGGCCAGCGAGCGGAGGTGCTCGATGGCGGTTCGGTACCGCTCGCGGGCCCACGGGTCGGCGATGGTGCTGCGCCCGTCGCGCAGTGCGGCGGCGACGCCGGCCAGCACGTCGGCTGAGGCGGTGATGGCGTCCTCGAGGGAGCTGGCGGCGTCGAGGGCGCCGGCCTGGCCTGGAGGCGTGGCGATGCTCGAGGCGTGGGCGAGTCGGGCCCGGGCCCGGGCGATGCCGGCCACCTCGAGGCGGATCCGCTCCGCCTCGTCGGCCAACGCCTGGTAGGCGGCGGCGGCGGCCCGGTCGCCCCAGGGCTGGGTTTCGAGGAGGGCGGTGCGCAGCTTGTCGAGGACGCCGGGATCGAGGAGGTCCGACGGGTCACTGGCAAGGGCGCGGAGGTGGGCAGCCAGCAGCCGGTAGGCGTCGCTCGACATGGCGCGCTCCACTGGGAAGCGCTGGAGGGGCCAGGTCACGGCCACGAGGACGATCTGGATCGCGCCGCCGCACAGCGCCCAGAGCGCATTGAGCGCGGCCTGCTCGGGGCTGAAGGAGAACTGGGAGAAGACGACCAGGCCGATGACGGCTTGGAGGCCGACCACGCCCGGTGCCTCTCCGAACATCACCAGGAGCCCGGCGGTGATCCCCCAGAGGGCGGTGACCGCGATGTCTGGGCCCTGCAGGCGGCCGACGGTCGCCCCGACGAACGCGGAGACGGCGAAGGCCGCGGCGGCGAACGCCATGATCTTCACCCGGCTGCGATAGGTGCCTTGCAGCGACGCCATCCCCGCTGTCAGCGCGCCGACCGCCCCTCCCACGCCGACCAGGAGGTGGCCGGAGAGGTCGCCGACGACCAGCGGGATGGCGATGCCCAGTGCGCAGCGCGCTGCGGGCACCATGGCCAGCTTGGAGCGCTCCACGCGGATCGCGTCGTGGATCGGGCGCGTCCAGGTGGCAGACCACTCGCTCACCGGGTCCGCCAGCCGCATCCGGCGCCGGTCCGGCCTCGCGCCCGCGCGGCTGGTGCGCCGGGCCGCCTCGGCGCCATGGCGCTGCGGGCACCGAGCGGGCGACGACGTCGCGCGAACGGTGGCCGCCCCAAGGCGAGAGACCGGCACTCGGTGGTGTCAGAGGCTCCATGGCGCTGGCCCCACCTCGAGGCGGGGGAGGGGCGGGTCGACGCGTTCGAAGCGCTCATCGGCAGCCATCAAGGCGCGGTGCGCCTCGATGGTCTCGGCGCGGGTTCGGGCGACGAAGCTCCGCCACCTAAGCACCTGTTGGTCGAAGGGAACGCCACCGACCAGCAGGACCCGGGTCGGCCCTTTGGCTGCCAGCGAGATCTCGGCCCGAGTGGTGCCGAGGCGAGCGAGATGTCCCGGATCGATGATCTGCGTCGAGGCGGGCTGCGCCGACGAGGGTGACGAGCGCGCCGCCTCGGTCATCGCCGGTCCGCCACCTCATGTCCTGGGACGCTCCTGTCTACGAGCACCATCATGGTGGCCGTCGGCGGCTTCGGCGTCGAGCACAGCGAGGACCTTCTCGGCGGCCGAGGTGATGGCGTCGAGCTCGCCGGGAGTGAGGGGGTCGATGAACAAGCGGCGCACCATCGCCACATGGTGGGGTGCAGCCGCCTCGATCGCCCTGCGGCCCGGCGCGCTGACCACGACGAAGGCGCCGCGGCGGTCGCCGTCGCAGCGCTCCTTCTTCACCAGGCCGCGTCCGGTCATGCGGGCGACCTGGTGGGAGAGCCGACTTTTCTCCCAGCCGAGGACTTCGGCCAGTTCGAACAGGCGGGCCCGGCCGTCGGGCTGGTCGCTGAGGGCGACGAGCACCAGATAGTCGGCGTAGGACAGGTCCGAGGTGGCGGCCACATCGGCAGCGAGGCGGCCGCTGAGACGCAGCTGCATGAACTGCAGGGCCCGCCATGCTCGTTGTTCGTGCTCGTCGAGCCAGCGGACCTCGGTCATGGGCTCAAGTCTACGGGGCGGAATAGTTGATCTGTCACCTATGTTGTACGACGTGTCAACTGCATGAAGGAGCAGCCCGATGAGCACGCCAACCGTCCCCGCCAGCCTGACCGGCAGCTACACCATCGATCCCGCCCACAGCCGAATCGGGTTCGTTGCCCGCCACGCCATGGTCACCAAGGTTCGCGGCTCGTTCAACGAGTTCGACGGCTCGGGCTACTTCGACGCCGCCAACCCGGCGAACTCGAAGCTGCAGGTTTCGATCAACGCGGCCAGCATCGACACCCGCAACGCGGACCGCGACGCCCATCTGCGCTCGAACGACTTCTTCGACATGGACACCTACCCGCAGATCACCTTCTCCTCGACGAGCGTCGAGCAGATCGGCGAGGCCCGCTTTCGGGTCACCGGTGACCTGACCATCAAGGGGGTTACCCGGCCGGTCACCGTCGACTTCGAGTACACCGGCAGCGCGGTGGACCCCTATGGCAACCAGCGGATCGGCTTGGAAGGAACGGCTGTCGTCAACCGCAAGGACTGGGGTGTCAACTGGAACGCGGCGCTCGAAGCCGGCGGCGTGCTCGTCAGCGAGAACGTCACCTTGGAGTTCGAGGTCTCCGCCATCCTCAGCGCCGAGGCCGCCTGAGCGAGCTCCGAGCGGGCGCCGCTCGCGACGTTCGACCGTTCATCTGAGCCCCGCGTCGGGGCTCGCCCCGATCCGGGCCTACCCGAAGGAATCCCAATGCCGGTATCGCCTGTACGTCTCAACCATGCGGTGCTCTTCGTCTCGGACCTCGAGCGTTCGGTCCGCTTCTACCGCGAGGTGTTCGCAATGGAGGTCATCGCCCGGGAGCCGCGCGCCGACGCCGCGTTTCTGCGGCTCCCCCGATCGGGGAACCACCACGACCTCGGGCTGTTCGGTGTCCGAACCCCGGGCGGCCCGAAGCGGCGCGGCGCCATCGGCCTGTACCACCTGGCCTGGCAGCTCGACACCATCGACGAGCTGGCCACCGCCCGCCAGACGCTCCTTCACGCCGGCGCCCATACCGGCGAGTCCAGCCACGGTGCCACCAAGAGCGTCTATGGCGCCGATCCCGACGGCAACGAGTTCGAGCTGATGTGGATGCTGCCCCGCGACCACTGGGGGGCCTACGAGAGCTCCGCCCCCATCGACCATCTCGACCTGGCGGGGGAGATCGAACGTTGGAGCGGGGTGGCCACCGCCGGCCATGTCAGCACCGAACCCGCGACGGCCAGCGATCCCGAGACGATCCGGTCATGACCTCCTTTGCTGCACCGGTGGTGGCCTGGCACGCCGACGCCGACGCCGCGGCTCCCCTCGTGGTGCTGCTCCACGGGCGCGGGTCCAACGAGACCGACATCATCGGCCTCGCCGACCGCCTCCCTCGCGCTGCGGCCTACGCGGCGGTGCGGGCCCCTATCGGCGAGGGTGGCGGCTACGCCTGGTTCGCCAACCGGGGTATCGGCCGGCCCATCCCCGAGTCCCTGGCCGAGACCATGGCCTGGTTCCGGGCCTGGCTCGACCAGGTCGCCCCGGCTGGGCGGCCGGTCGTACCGGTCGGCTTCAGCGGCGGCGGGGCCTTCGCCGGCGGGCTCGTCCTGGCCGACCCGGACCGCTACGCCGGTGCCGCCATCCTCTCCGCCACCCTGCCCTTCGACGCCGGTGTCCCCACCACCCCCGGTCAGCTCGCCGGACTGCCGGTGTTCGTCGCCCACGGCGACGCCGACGATGTCATCCCCCGAGACCTGCTGCAGCGCACCTGGACCTTTCTGACCGGTGAGGCTGGCAGCCATACCACCGCGATGCGCGACCCCGGCGGCCACGGCCTCAGCGCCGGTGTCGTCGACGCTCTGGCGGAATGGCTCGGCCACCTGCTCAGGCTCGAGGATGTGTCCGCGTGACCGGCGACACTCGAGGCCAACTGCGAGCCCGAACGCTTCTCGCCTCTCGCCGACCTCTACCGACAATCCAGCGCCGCCGCCGGCCACCCGCCCCAGACGGCTCGGGGAGGCGTGACCAGCCACGTCTACGTGGAGGACACGCCCCAGGGCGCCCGCGACGCCTTCTAGCGCTCCTACTCGCGCTGCATCGGTGACAACATGCCCGCCGCCCGAGGCGAACGCCTCCCCCGAGACACCTTCGAAGCCTGGGCCGGCCCCACGGTGCACTCTTCGCCGGCAGCCCGCAAGAGGTGATCGACAAGATCCTCTGGGAGCACGAGCTACTCGGCTGCGACCGGTTCCTCGCCCAGATCGGACTCGGCGGCCCCCCTTCGCCGAGACTGCCCGGTCCATCGAGCTGCTCGCCACCGAGGTCCTTCCGGTCCTGCGGCGCGAAGCCGCGCCGGAGCGCGCACTGCAGGTCGGATCGTGACCGCGATCCCCTCCGGCGGTAGCAACCGGGGTGCCCAGCTCTTTATACCTGAGCCCATGGGCTCCCAGGCGACAGACGGCCAGGCGACTCCCGGTTCGAGCACTCTTGGACCGATCCGCTCGGCCCACGTTGTGATCATCGCAGCGACCAAGGGGTCGGGCCGTGGACGGCGCAGGCAAAAGGCGCGAGCCTGCAAGGACTTCGGGCGTCAGCACATCGCTACCCGAGCGAGGAGGCGCACGGTGGGCATCGAGATCACCGGGGCAAGCGACCCGGGCAACATCGGCCGAGGCAGGCACGCCGGCGCCCCTGGCCCACCAAGAGAGAACTTACGGGGCGTCGCCGTGACCGCCCGCACCCCAGAAGAGATTCGATCAACTGCCGCCCCAACGTGCAAAGGAGCCGGAAATGGCTGAAGAAGTCGATCTAAACCAGAAGCTCAGCTCGAAACTCGACATTCCCTATCCCGATTTCTCCACCTTGCCTGCACCAGTGAAAGAGAAGTTCGACAAC
>JAJZMD010000150.1 GCA_021803085.1 Actinomycetes bacterium | reverse complement strand
GACAAGACGCCCGGCGAGGCACCAACCGCCCAGATCGTCGCCGAGTACCGCTCCCAGGAGTCAGTCGAGGGCGACTTTCGCCAGATGAAGGACCCGAAGGTCGTCTCGTTCTCCCCGATGTTCCATTGGACCGAATCGAAGATCCGGGTCCATGTCTTCTACTGCGTGCTCGCCCTCATGGTCGCCCGGCTCATGGTCCGCGAAGCCGACCACGCGGGGATGCACCTGAGCGTCCGGGAGCTGCTCGACACCCTGGCCGGCATCGAAGAGACGCTGATGCTCTACCAGGGCGAGCGAGGACGGCCCCGTGCCCGGCGGATGCTCACCGAGATCGACCCCGCCCAGCGCCGCCTCTACGACCTCTTCGGCCTCGACGCCTACGCCCCGAAACGCTGAGCCAGACCGAGAGTTAGGTACTACAGACCGACACCGCGAAAACCACCTTCCACCTGGGCAAATGGCGTTCCATCACGGGATAGCCCGGAAGGTTCCGCTAGGACCCTACATCGGCCACGCTGTTTGAGGATGCGATTGGACGAAGGAGCCCTGGTGGCGGAGAAGACGAGCGGTCCGTGAACGCGAGGGACTCCTCCCGCTGTAGTTGATCGCTGAGCTGCGGCACAATTAGCGTCGCCCATCGCGGAGTGCGTGGCTCTTGAATTACCCGGCCCTGACGGGTGTCCTTCCCGGAATTTGTCCGTGCTGCCCTACAGGCGCTCCCGTACGACGTATCACCCCAGAGGTATATTTGGCCCAGTAGGAGCGCCACAACGGCTCGCTCGAACATGGAGGGCCGTCGCGTGGCATCGACGATCAGCTGGTTGGACCACTCAGAGGAAGACCAGCGGCGAGTCCGTGAGATGCTCCGGCTCTTCGAGGATACGGACACGGTCGATGACCTCGGTATCGGCACAGTCCGGGACGCGATCAGCAATTCTCTCTTCCCGGGCACTTCAGTCGTCCAGACCCGCGCCCGCTACTTCCTCTTCGTGCCCTGGCTCTTCCGCCGGGCAGAACAGCGGCATCCCCAACAGCTCGTGGCCAAGACCACCGACATGGAGCGCAACCTCATCGAGGCCCTCAGTGCCGGCGGGGACACCGACGGGCTGATCGGCGTTCAGCGCGGGAAGGACGTCCGGACCCTCCCATCAGCCATCTTTTGGGGCGGGCTCATCCGCTACGGCATCTTCCTCTCGCCGTCGCTGACCATCCGCCAGTACGGCCGCCACGTCGCCCGTGGCCTCGCCGGCCTGGACAGCGAAGACGAGATCGGCGACCGCATCCCCTCGTTCTGGCAGCGCGACATCCCCGATCCTCCGCCCGACCTTTTCCGGTTCAAGTTCGCCACCTTCGAACTGACCCGCGACGAGGCCGAATGGCTGTGCGAGCGGATCATCTCGTCCGACCGTCCGGACCAACCGGCGAGCCTGCTCACCGCGTACATCCGTGACCTCCGCCGTGGCGAGCCCCTGGTTGTCGCCGACGCCATGTGGGACGCCGCACTGCCATCCGGCACGCCGCAGTCCATCGCCGAGCTGGTCCGACACGCCCAGCAGTTCTCATGTGCCACACAGGGTGCCGCCCTCCTCTACAACCTGATGCTCGCCGAGGAGCGGCTGGACACGGACCTCGAACCGACCGACGCCACGTCGGTTGAGAACTACCGCCGCCGCCTCGACGAGTGGATCGCCACTGCCACCCGGATTCGCCTCGCCGACTGGGCCGCCCGGCTCAACGACTTCTGGGACTGCGTCCTCGACAACAGAGTGCACATCCCATGCGAGACGCGCGTCTTCCTCGACGGGTGGGCGAACCTAATCGTCGAGGATCTCCACCACCTCGCCACGTCTCCGGATGCTCGGGACCTCATCCGGAGCAGAGAGATTGAGCACAAGCGTGGCCAGGCCCGCCTTGCGAACAAGAAGCGCCTGCGTGAGTGGAGGGGCGACGCAGGCACTCGGCCCCTCGTGTTCCGCTGGCCGCAGGTCCGGCGGATGCTGACCGACATCGCCGACGGCCTCAACGAACCCCAATCCGAAATCGAACATGCTGTCACCTGACGACCGCACCCTTCTCGTCGATCTCCTGGCGCCGCCGGATGCCGGGTTTCGGCTCGAACGTGCCGTGGCCACCACGTTCACGCTGCACCTCACCGCGCTCCTGCCCGTGCCGCTCGGACTTGCCGGCGCCGACCTCAGCTCGTCCACGGACCCGCTCAGCATTCTGCAGGCAATTCGCAACTACTCCGACCGCATCGACGTCTTCTGCCAGGCCGGACACGTGTCGGTGCCCTCCCAGCGCAACGATCTGCTGGCCTTCCTCGAACCCATGGTCCACCAGGTGAAGGCACCGCGTTCCGGTCACCTCTTCCACCCCAAGCTCTGGGTGCTGCGGTTCGCCAACGACGACGGCGAGGAGCGATATCGCCTCGTCTGCGGCTCCCGCAACCTCACCCACGACCGGGCCTGGGACGTGGTGATCAGCCTGGAGGGCCGCCGAACCCTCCAACGCCATGCCGTGAATCGACCCATCGCCGACCTCTTGACGTCGCTGGCCGGGCGTGTGCCCGCTGGCGTTCCCGCAGAGCGCCGTGCTGCCATCAACGAACTGGCCCAAGGTGTCCGCTATGTCGAGTGGGAGCGCCCCGACAACGTCGTCCCGAGCAAGGACTGGCTCGCCTTTCATGTCTTCGGGCCTGGCCGAGCAACGGCACCGAACATGGACGGGTACCGGCGCCTTGTCGTGTCGCCCTTCCTCAACGACGCAGGCCTCGACGCCGTATGGCCGGACGGAGCGGGCGAGTGCGTCCTGCTTTCACGGGCCGAGGAACTCAACGCAGTCGGAGACGAGTGGCGGCAGTGGCTCGAACAGCACGCCGACCTCCGAGTGCTCGACGAGACCGCCGCCATCCCTGACCCGGACTCCAACGAGGCCGGACTGCGATGGACTCTTTCCGGCCTCCACGCCAAGCTCTACATCGTCGAGCGCAACAAGGAGGCCCACGTCTTCCTCGGCTCAGCGAACACCACCGACGCGGCCTGGGGTGGGAACGATGAGCTGCTCGTCGAGATCGTCGGCCGGGTCGGCACCTATGGCGTCGAAACCACCCTGAGCGAGTCGACCGGGTTCGGTCGCATCCTCCTGCCGCACACACTCGGCGTTGCCGTCGAGGAAGATCCGGACGACGAACTCCGCCGCACATTCGAGAACGCGCTCCGAGAGCTGAGCGCCCTCACCTACACCGCAACCGTTGAGGGGGAGCGTGAGCACCCGACGCTCTGGGTTCGGTCTGACGAGCCGCTGCATGCCGCAGCCACCTTCCCCCCGGACACCGAACTCACAGTCGAGCTTCTGACCGTCACCGGCCAACCTCACCGACCGTCGTTCGGCGTGCGCCTCGACCATCGCTGGCAGCTCTCCGAGGTCGAGGAGATCACGCCCTTTCTCGTCATGCGCCTTGCCTCGGGAAAGGGAGCGGGCCGAGTTGAGGTCAGCTCCGTCGTGCTGGCCCGCCTCGTCGGCGATCCAGCCGACCGGCTCGATCGGGTCCTCGCCCGCCGCATCGGCACCACCAGCGAGTTCCTCCGGTTCATCCTGCTGCTGCTCCAGCTCGCCGGGCGCGAGGGCTGGTTCCCGGAGAGCCAGGGTGGCGGTACCTTCGGTGCCTTCGGCATGGGCGAAGGCACCGGCGTCCTGGAGGCCGTCCTCACCGCACTTGCCACATCACCCAGCACGATCGACGACATCGATCGACTCGTCAAGCGACTCACCGCCACCGAACAGGGCAGGAAGATCCTCCCCGATGGCTGGGACGCCTTCTGGCCGTCGGTTGTCGACGCCCGATCACGACTCCGGACCCAGCCATGAACAATCACACGGGCGACACCGCTGTCGCAACTCTGAAGGACTTTCAGGTCGACACCGCCGAGTACGTCCTCCGCCGCCTGTACGACGACAACGATCCCACCGATCGGTTCCTCGTCGCCGACGAGGTAGGGATGGGCAAGACCCTGGTGTCCCGACGCGTAATCGCCGGCGCCATCGAGCGGCTGCAGCACAACGACAGCGTCGACCGCATCGACATCATCTACATCTGCTCGAACGCAGACATCGCACGCCAGAACATCGCCAAGCTCGACGTGCGTGGCGACGGCGCGAAGCCGCTCTCAACGCGCATCACCATGCTCGCCACCCAGCTCCGCGACCTCAACCGCAAGATGCCCGACGGCAGCAAGACGGTGAACCTCGTCGCCTTCACGCCGGGCACCTCGTTCGACAAGGGTCATCGCAGCGGACGCGTCGAAGAGCGTGCTCTCCTCAACTGGCTGCTGGAGCCGGTGCTGGAGGGCACACGCGCACAGTGGAACGCCTTGCAGCGCATCCTCAGAATGGACGTCAACGAGCGACGATGGGACGCGGAATGCGCTCGCCTCGACGACCCCGAGGAACTTCCCGACGCAACGGTGACGAAGAAGTTCCGGAGCGCTATCCGCCGGTCGCGGGTCTTGGCGGACCTCCGCGAGCTGATCGACGAGCTGTACGGGCGCTCCCAACTCAACGCCGAGCAGAACCGGCGACGGCTCGCCATCGTCGGCGGACTCCGTCGCGAACTCGCCAAGGTCAGCGTCGACTGCCTTGAACCTGACCTCGTCATCCTCGACGAGTTCCAACGGTTCAAGCATCTCCTCGAACGGCCCGAGGCCGACGCCGAGCGAGGGGTCAGCGAGCTTGCCCACGACCTCTTCACCGCCGAACACGTCAAGGTCCTGCTGCTCTCCGCGACGCCGTACAAGATGTTCACCCTCGCAGAAGAGCGGAAGTTGACCGGCGACGATCACTACTCCGACTTCATCGGCACGGTCGACTTCCTCGAACAACCCCGGGATGATGGAACCACGCGGCGCCTCAAGGCGGCGCTGGCCGACTTCCGGCGCCAGGCAGTAACCGGCGGGGATCCGCAGACAGCCAAGAACGAGGTCGAGGAGTTGCTGCGCAAGGTTATGTGCCGGACCGAGCGTCCCGTGTCGGGTACGGCCGACATGCTCGTCGAACGAACGGACCAGCCGGCACCACCGACCGCCGAGGACCTGCTGGGCTTCGTGGCCCTGAAGGGCATCGCCGACGAGGTCGGGGGCGCGCTATCGGTCGAGTACTGGAAGTCGGCGCCGTACTTCCTCAACTTCATGGACGGTTATCAGCTCTCTGAGAAGTTCCGTCAGCACGACCTCGACCCCTGGACCCGCCGGGCGCTCCTCACCAATGCTCAGGTCATCCGCCGGTCCGACCTTGGTGGCAGCGGCGAGATCGAGCCTGGCAACGCACGGTTGCGCCAGCTCATAGCCGAGACCGTCGACCGCGGCCTCTGGCGCCTCCTCTGGCTCCCGCCTTCGATGCCGTACCACGAGCCCACGGGTCCGTACGCCGAGATCGATCCCGAGTCCGTGACCAAACGCCTCATCTTCTCCAGCTGGGCGGCTGCTCCCACCGCCATCGCGTCCCTCCTCAGTTGGACGGCCACCCACCGCATGCAGGCCGCCATCGAAGGAGATGGCCCCACTCCCCGGCTCAATTACCGGATTGAGGACGGACGCCCGGCGGGCATGACCGCCCTTGCGCTGTTCCTTCCGACGCCAGGCCTGGCGGAACTCACCGATCCGCTGGAGTTCGCACGGCAGACTCCCGGCGAGGTTCTCCCCGCCGACAGTGCCCTCGCGTACGCCGAGGCGAGGGTCGCTTCGCAAGTCGGTGCCGCGCGCCGGGCAAGCTCCTCGCTCAGCCGCGACACCTGGTTCTGGGCCGCCCCCTTCGCCATCGATGCCACGGATCAGCACTCCGGACTCTTCGATGACATCAGTGAACGGGAGAGTACCGAGGATCGCGGCCTCGCGACCCACCTCGATGTAGCCGACCGAGCGGCGCGAGATGAGGTGGACCTCGGAGGCCATCCGCCAGACCTCAACCGCTGGGTCGCCATGGTGGGGCTCGCCGGGCCCGCCAACGTCGCGTGGCGTGCGTTGCGGCGTGTCACCGCCAGCATCCCCGGGCTCACCGATGACGGCGTGCGACGAGCCGCTGCGGTCATCGGCGCCGGGTTCCGCTCGCTCTTCAACCGACCGGAAGTCATTGCTCTGCTCGACAGCCAGGGCTCGAAACTCGCCTACTGGCAGGTCGTACTGGAGTACTGCCACGGTGGAAACCTGCAGGCCGTCTTCGACGAGTACCTCCACCACCTCGTCGGCAACCAGAATCCCGTCAACGACGATGCCCTCCTCGCCATGGCCGTCGATGTACGAGCCGCGATCGCTCTGCGCGGCGCCGTCCTCCAGGGATTCGACCCCTCCCGTCCCGACACGCCCCTGCGCTTCAACGCCCGCTTCGCGCTCCGCTACGGCTCTGCCAAGGGCACGGTCAAGACCGACGAGAAGTCGGTGGAGCGCATGTCCGACGTCCAGGCTGCCTTCAACTCGCCGTTCTGGCCGATGGTGCTCGCATCCACGTCCGTCGGCCAGGAGGGAATCGACTTCCACTGGTGGTGCCACTCCCTCGTCCACTGGAACCTCCCCGCCAATCCGGCTGACTTCGAACAGCGTGAAGGTCGTGTCCACCGCTTCAAGGGCCACGCGGTCCGAAAGAATGTCGGTGCCGCGCACCGCGAAGAAGCTCTGCGGTCGCCGGATGCCGACCCGTGGACCGCAGCCTTCGCCGCCGCCGAGCAGCGTCGCCAGCCCGACATGAACGACCTGTGGCCGTGGTGGACCTATCCCGGCAACTCCAAGATCGAACGCTGGATCCCGTCGTTTCCGCTCAGCAAGGACCAGCAGCGCGAACTCCGCCTCAAGGGCCAACGAGCGCTGTATCGCCTTGCCTTCGGCCAACCTCGGCAAGAGGACCTCGTCACCATCCTCGATCAGCAGGGATACGGCGAGAATGACGAGCGCCTCGCCCAGCTCCGGATCGACCTGAGACCGCCGAAGCATCATGTCGTCCGGACGTAGGTCACCGGCAACGACGCGCCCCTCCTCGCGTCTTCACCGTCGGCTCGCACCGTAAGCGCTGTCCCATCTGCCTCTGTTGGCACCCATGGCCTCGTGATCGGAAGCCCGCAAAGAGGGTCCATCGTGCCCGTCCGTCAATTGAGCACTTCACCTGGCCACCGACATCACCGGCACGCCGTGCCGCTCTTGACCTCGGTAGCTGGCCGCCGGTCGCTGGCTCGCCCGGCACGCGGCTCATCGGTTGGCGTCAGGCGTTCCCTTGCGTGCCCTGTCCCATGGTTGTGGTGGCCGTGTTTCGGTTCGGCCTGATCGCCGGAAGCCGCTCCTTCGTTGTGGTGGGTCTGATCGCACACGGCCTCCAGACCGTTGCCGATCCGCTGCAACCCCCGAGGCATGTCGCATGCGGTGAGGGTGGTTGGCGGCCACGCTGTCTGCACATGAGCCGGCAGGGCTCGGTGCACGCGGGTCGGCCACTCTCGATGGTGCCGGTTGGTTGGCCCGATTCTGGGCGGCGATCGGAATTGCGACAACGCTGACACCTTCGCTGTTTGCTTAGCGGGCACCGACTTACGAGACTGCTGTCGCCGCTTCCTGGGATCTCAGTAAGTGGCTACGGCGGCTTGCCCTCCACTCCGCTACACCCCGGGGAGCAGGGTGCTGGGTGACCCTGACGAGGTGACCACGAGCTCGTCTCGGGCCCGGGTGCAGGCGACGTAGAGGAGCGACTTTTCCCGCAAGATGTCGAGGTCGTGTTGCACCTGGGCCTCAGCGGCCGGAGTGGTGGCGGGGGGCAGTGGGATGTTGTCGGCGTTGGCGGCAACCACCGCCAGGCGGGCGAACTCCAGACCTTTCGACGAGTGCATGGTCGTCACCCACACCCCAGCATTGCCGGCGTCCGACCACGCGATCCCTCCGTCAGTCAGGCTCCGCTGGATCGGATGGAGGTCTTGGCGAGTACGGGCCAGGATGCCGATCGACGACGGAGCCACGCCGTCTTCGATCCACTCCTGCACCTGCGCGGCGACGAACTCGGCTTCCTCGGCTGGGGTCACGAACTGCTGGATGGTCGGAACGGGACCGTCGATGGCCGACCGGTAACCAGCCAAGCTCTCCGCTTCATCGTCCAGGTCGTCGACGGGTTCGCCGGTGAGGATGGCGAGGGCCCAGGACAGGATCTGCTGGGAGGTCCGGTAGTTGATCTTGAGCCTTCGGGACTTGCCGCGGGTCTCGATCCCGAGTGTTCGGAGGCTCACCCGATTCTCGAAGATCCGCTGGTAGCCGTCCCCGGCAATGAACAGGTCATTGTCCCCCGCTGCCACCCCGGCTCGAAGTAGCCGCCACTGGCAGGGGTGGAGGTCCTGGGCCTCGTCGACCACGATGTGCTTGTAGGGCTTCACGGTCTGGGTGCGGAGCAGGTCGGCCGCCGCCTCGTCCAGCTGGAGAAATGTGGCCTGGCCCTTGCGCTGCAGTTCACCCTGTACGTGCTCGAGCGCACTCCACACCGCCTTGCGTGCCGGACGACTCAGCCGACTCCCTCGCCCCGGCCGGGGCGAGGTTGCGTACTCGGCATAGCTGGTCAGGCGGCGAGCCAGGATGACCTGGCTCCACTCGCTCAGGAGGAACCGCTCGTCGAGCCCGAAGCCATCGAGTCCGCTGATCACCACCGCCTCCTGGGCGAGCTCGTCCAAACGCTTGCCGGACGTGGGCCGGAACTGCTGCTTGGCCGCGGACAGCGACCGCCGGGCGAAGGCGTCGACCGTGGAGACCTGGAGATGGCGGTACTGCTCAGGCGTGCAGAAGTTCCGGAGGGTCGCATCCAGGTTCTCAGCAAGGCTTTTCGAGTAGGTGGCGAACAGGATGCGGCCCGCGGTGTCCCCGGCCGCCACCAGCTGAGCCGCCAGGAACCGGGCCCGGTGAATGGCCACCACCGTTTTGCCAGTGCCGGCCCCTCCCGTGACCTTAGACGGGCCCTTGTAGACCGGCCGGTAGGCGATGGCCCGCTGGGCAGGATGGAGGAAGGTCCGCCACGCCTCGAAGTCTCCCGACAGGAGTTCGATGAGCTCGGTATCGCTGGTGGTGACGACGAACCCCGACTGGGTGCCCGGCTGGTCGAGCGCGGTGTCGATATCTTCAACGTCGACGTCCTGCCGCTCCAGCACGTAGTCCTGGGCCAGTTCGGCCCACACCTCTTCGGTGCTCTTGCCGTCGGCCAGCATGAGGACGGCGTCGCCCTGTGCATCGGGGAGGTAGTTGGCTATGGCGTAGAGCTCGCCTTCGGACACGATCCTCCGGAGCACCGGGATGAGCTCGGCGTCCACTCCCACCGAGGTGAAGTCCTTGTCCTTGCGGTCTGCGAACAGGCTCGGAGCCGCAGCAGGTACGGCGGCCACCACGGCATCGACCTTGGCCGCGACAGTGGGCACGTCGAGGATCTCCACCAGTCCGGTCACCTGGTTGACGCCGAAGCGCTGCTTCGCTGCCCAGGCGATGGCGTCGTCGTGTGCCAATACCCGTAGCAGGGCGAACCGCGCCTCACCGAGGCTCACCACCACGCCCCGCCAGAACTGGTCCACCCGCACGGTACGGACCCGATCGTCGCGGGCGGTGGCCAGCTTCTCCAGATGCACCCCGGTGTGCACGGCATCCTCGAACTTGTCGGGCAGTTCCCGGACCTTCTGTCTGACCGGCGGGTCGAGCTTGGCGAAGTCCTCCAGGAACCCCTTGGCGAAGACCAGCGTGGCCATCTATGCACCGGCTGCTTCGAGGGCAGCCAGCAGAGCTTCTGGCGTCCACGCTGCCGGCTCCCGGAGGTCCCAATCGTCCAGGGTCATCGGACGGGCTCCGCCAGTTGGGAGAATCCCCACCTTCGCCTGTTGGCGGCAGCGCTGTCTGCATATGGTCCGGCGGGGCTGGCTGTGCACGGCCCGGCGGGTTGGTGACGTTGGGGGTGCCCGGATGGGGGTGGCCGGCACGGTCAGTCCCGGGTGAGTTCGGCGACGGCCCGTTTGGCGCAGGCGTCGTCGACGAGGTCCTTGTTGTCGGCGGCGGCAGCGATGAGAGCGGCGGTGGCGGCGTTGTTGAGTTGGCGGGGCAGTCCGTTGGAGACTCGGTGGAGACGGGCGATGGCGTCGTCGGCGAAGAGCGGTTCGTCTCTTCCGGCCAGTCCGAGGTGGTGGCGCAGGTAGCTGGCGGACTCGGCCAGATCCATGGCTTTGATGGTGAAGCGGGTGGCGATGCGCTGGTCCAAGGCGGCGAAGGTGCCCATGCGCAGCTGGCGGTTCAAGGTGGGCTGGCCGACGAGGATGCCGGCGAAGGCGGAGTCGGAGTCCATGTCGGCGTTGGTCAACAGGCGGAGCTCTTCGAGCTGGGCGGGCTCGAGGAGGTGTGCTTCGTCGACGATCAGGATGACCCGGCGGTGGCGTTCGGCGACCTCGGCGGCAAGCAGGTCGGCGGCTTGGACCATCAGCTCGGCCCGCTGGTAGCGGGGGGTGTCGCCGAGGGCTCTGACGATGGTGACGTAGAGGCCTCTGGTGCCGAAGGCGGGGTTGGAGACGTA
>JAJZMD010000134.1 GCA_021803085.1 Actinomycetes bacterium | reverse complement strand
AGCTGCTCGCTACACCGCACGAAGACGTCGCAGAGGAGGTGGTCGTCGAACCTGCTACAGCCGCCGCGTAGCATCATGAACCGGAGCCTCCGTCCGCGGCTTTTACACCGGACTTGGGACGCCACCTTCGATGACCATCTCGACGTCACCAAGAGTGAGCACGGGGATGGGCCACGACAGAACGACCGAAGTACTCCATCGTGCCGGGCCAAGCGAGAGCGGGTAGGCGCCTGGGGTCACCCCCAGGCGCCGCCATCAGAACCGGACGTGCGGTTCTCGCATCCGGCTCACCCAAGACTGCGCCCTATGCGGGCGAGAGGTTCCGAGCACGTGCCAAAGGCTCCAGACGAACCAGACCAATGACCGCGAATGCGCGGTTGTGAGGTGAGGACGATCTCGACGACGAACGCGCCGGCAGCGTTGGCGCCGATGATCGAGGACTGGCCGTATCCGTCGGCACCCAGCCCCATGCTGGGGCGGTACAGGCGGGAAGTGTGGACGACCCCGTACAGTCCCGCCGCGCCTGCGATCCCGCCGACGAGCTGGGCTACCCAGTAGCCGATCGCATCGGAAAGCGAGATGCGCCTCGCCGCCAGGAAGCCCATCGTGACCGCCGGGTTCACGTGACATCCGGAGATCGGACCGATCCCGTAGACGAGCACGAGCAGAACGAGACCGAACGTGAGGGCGGTCATGACGACCCCAGCGGCGACGCTCGTACCCGTGACCTTGAACCCGAAGCACAGCGTGGCCGCCCCGGCTCCGAAGAACACGAGGAGCACGGTGCCGAGCGCCTCCGCTACGAGCGACCGTGGCTTCATCGGCAGCGCCCCCTTTCGAGCTGAAGAGCTCGGTCACATGCTCCCAGAGTCACGGGCCGCGGCCGCGCATCCTTATCGGGCCGGCAACGAGCTCGACGGAGCCGGGCGAGGTGTGGCACGACCGGTTCCCAGGCGAGAGCGGAAGGCTGCGCGAGGTGCCGCTCACCTGCGCGAGCGTGGCGAGCTGATCGTGGCAGCGGTCTCTTCCCGCATGCCGCTCGCCCACTGGTGGCTAACTCAGCGCAGAGAGGAACCCACCTCCTGCGAGCGCGAAGGCCACCACGGCGACAGCCGCCACGGCGACGACCCTCCAGGCGAGGGATCGCCCCACCATGACCATCGACGGAAGGCTGATCGCGGGCAGGGCGATGAGCAGCGCTCCGAGCACCGCCGGGCTCGTCCCGACGGCGGCCAGACCCAGGAGGACCGGGATCTCGCCGGCAGTGGGGATCACGATCAGCACGCCGGCGACGGCAGCGATCAGGACGGCGATCAACCCCCAGTGGACGGAGTCTGCCCCGAGCGGCATGAGCCAGCTTCGGAATGCCCCGATCAGGAGGACGACCGCGAAGTACTCGGGCACCAGCGTCGCGGCGAGCCGGCCGAGAGCCGTGAGGAACCGCCGCGGTGCGTGGCCGAGGTCGAATGGCCGGGCGTCGACCGACGCAATGGCCGATGGCGCCTGGCTGTCTGCCGGCCATCGGGCAAGGCGGGTGGCGACGTAGGGGACGGTGAGCACGAGGATCACGCCGACGACCGCCCGCGTCAGCACCCACTGCCACGGTGCCACCAGGGCGAGGAAGGCGAGGACGGCCGGGTTGAGCACGGGATTGCCCAACCAGAACCCGAGTGCCGACGCGGTCGGGACGCCACTTCGCTTGAGCGTGACCGTGAGGGGGGCGCTGCAGCAGGTGCACATCATGGCCGGCACCGCGGCCAGGCCAGCCACCAGGGCGCCGCCGAGCGTGGAGCGCCGCGTGAGCATGGCAGCGACGCGCCACGGCGGTACGAGGGCCTCCAGCGCCGCAGCGATCACGATCGCCGCGACGAGCGCCACCCAGATGTCTTCGCCGTAGGCGACTGCGAAGGACCAGGCGCTGTGCCAGCTGGGCGCGGTCCTTGGCGCAACGCTTCCCGTCGCGAGGATCGACGATCCGCTCCAGGCGCGAGTGCCCCAGAGCTTCGCGAGCTTTCCCGCGTAGGGGTACCACTTCGCCCAGGTCACGCCGGCCACTGCGATGACGCCGAAGAGAACGGCGGCCACCGTGAGCGCTCGGCTTGAAGGTCTGAGCCCGGTTGTCGACGTCACGCCCCCCTCCGACCCGACGTCCGCGGAGCTGAGCGAGATCGTGCCTCGCGACGGTTTCATGTTCGGGTCCATGCCTGCCCCTTCCTCCTCACGGAAGGCGGCCCGCGGCAGCCGTTCGCGCCGCGCCCGTCAGCAGGTGCTTCCGGCGTCGCCGTGGGCACGCAGGTCCGACCCGCGGCCACCGCTCAGCCGAAGAGGCTTCTGAGCGCGGGTGAGCGCTCGCGCCGATGCCACCCGACCGGGCAGCAGGACGCGGGCTCAGCGACGGTGACGCATGCCAGCCCCCCTCCTGTCCGGTGTCGAAGCGCGTCCAGTGCGCAGCTGCTCGCCCCGGGTTTCGATCCCGGGAAACGTCGAGGCAGCATTGCATTGCGGTCCGCCTGGTTGCAATCGCGCCTTCCGCGCGACGCGGGTCCACTGTTCGCAGTCGTTCAGCGCGCAACCAGGTCGTACCGTGTGGTGGGAAAGGGGGTTTGGCCATGAGGACGGGAACGAGGACGGGAACGAGGACGGAAACGAGGACGGAAACGAGGAAAGAGGCCCTCACGAAGGCGGTCATCGTCGCCGGTGCCGTTGTTGCCGGGCTGGTGCTCCTCCCGGTCGTCGAGGAGATCGCCGTCGCGGGCGTCCTGTTGCTCGCGGTGGGTGCCTGCGTCACCGTCTTCGTCCTCGCCGTCCTCTGGCACGCTGCGCGCCGGCACCCGCTTGTCGACGTGCTCATTGGCGCATGGCTGCTTCGCCGCCACGACCGCAGTGCTCGCCGGGCCGTCGATGCTCGGAGCTGGCCGCACCCGAACCCATGGGCGCCGCCCGACCCGCGCACACGCTCGCCGTGGTAGTCGCCGCCCGTCCGGCGTACGTGCGCCGGCCATCGCCGCGGGGGTGACGGTCACCCGGGGTCGCAGGGAACATGATCTCGACCTGTCGGCGAACGGCGACCTTGTGCTTGGACCCGGTGAGTAGCGATGGAGCCGATACATCGTACGCGCTCGACTTCGCGAGCAAGCGCGCAATGTGCTCGACAACCGGATCCGAGCGCAATCGCATACGCGGGCATCACCTCGACCAGCCGGTGCGACGGCGGCGAGGCGACGCGCACGACGCCGCGGGGTCCTCAACGAATGTGCACGTTCGCAGCGGGCTCTTGGCGATCGTAAGCACGTGCGCGTCGGCGAGCGGCCACGCGTGGACGAACACTGCGAGGCAGCCAACTTCTTACATGGGCATTACTCCTCGCTCACGTCGCGATTAGGTCGCTGCCTTTGAATTCAGGGCGGCAGGGCACCGAGTCCTGCGTCGGAAAGAGAAAGGAATCCCAACATGAAACTCACGCGTCCCCTTCTCGGAGCGGGTGTGGTCGCCGGTTGTCTTGGGCTTGGTATCGGCGTCGCATCGATCGCAGGAGCCACTGTCAGCCCTGCAGCAAAGACGGCGCCTGCCCACGTCCTGGCGACAACGGGTGGATCGTCGTCCAGCTCGACAAAGCACTGCCCCGACTCCGGGTCGTCGGGTTCCTCGTCGAGCTCCACGGCAAGCAGCTCGTCGGTAGTGTGACGCCAGAGCGGCCGGACCGACCGAGCGAGCCCAATGCGCGTGTTCGGCAGGTCCGGCCGCCTTCGGGACACGCCGACGACCACTCGGATCACTCGAGCGCCCAGCCGTGATGTGCGCATCGCGGCTCCTCAGCAGTTGAACGATCAACCTTCGTGTTCAAACATGCTTGGCACGTTGCGACCGCCACAAACCGGGTCTTCGGATGTCAGCGGGGAGCGAGCGTGGCGAGCAGATCCCAGTTGGGCTTGCCAGCGCAGAGGGGAACCGTGATCCTGTAGTGGCTGATCCGTCTGAACCCGAAGCCGATACGTGTGATCCGCTTGAAGAGATCGTTCATCGGCTCGTAAGGCTGCAGCGGGCCGTTCTGAAATCGGCTCCGCCGGATCCGCCCCGGCCTCACCCTGGCCTCTCCCCTTTTCCCGGTGGCCGGCCGGCGCGGTACCCGTCCGGCTCCGCGGGCCGAGGGCGCCCTGCGCGGCGGCTTTGTCCCCGCGCGCGCGCCTTGCCTTCTCCCTTGCGTTCCCGTGGGGACGGAGGGATTTGAACCCTCACTGAAGGCGGTTTAAGCGCCCTGCCTCTGCCGGTTGGGCTACGTCCCCCGTCGGATGATCTTGCCCGCGGCCAGACCACGGCTGGTCCCGGGCCCCAAATTCTCCCCGAGGTAGGAGGACGATCGTAGAACGCGAGAGTCTCCGTCGAGCTCCGGGACCCCCGGAGAGCGCAAGGCTGGTCGCACGACTGTTGCTGGTTTGCCGCGACCGGCGCGCCGCGCTCGGTGCTGCCGACCGTTGGGACCGTGACTTCGCTTCCGGAAGTGGTCGTCCGGGTGCTCGGGCCGGCCGACGTGATAGGCGCCGCGCGTCCGTTTCGCCGTGCGTGGTGCCTGGAGCTCGTCGTGTACCTGGCGCTGCACGCCACAGGCGCAACCGCCGGTTCCTGGGCGACGGCTCTGTGGCCCGATCAGCTTCCGTCCGCAGCGACGCGGTTCTCCACGGTATCCGAGGCGCGCCGCGCGCTGGGTTGTGCGTCCGACGGATCGGATCACCTGCCGCACGGCGTGGGCCATCTCCGGCTCGCTGCGAGCGTGACCACCGACTGGGTGCGATTCCAGGCGCTCGCGGTCGCGCACGGCGCGGCAGCTGCCGAGGCACGCGCGTGCGCTCTCGAGCTCGTCCGGGGTCCGCTCCTCGCCGGCTTGCGGTCCGTCGATTGGGCCGTGCTCGAAGGTCTGCACGCGGAGATGGAGCGATCGATCGTCCAACTGGCGATCGACGTCGCCGAGCACCACCTCGACAGAGGAGAGGGCCGCGACGCAGAGCTGGCGATTCGCCGCGGCCTCCTCGTCTCTCCCTACGACGAGCGGCTCTACCGCCTGCTCTTCCTCGCAGCCGACCTCCAGGGCAACCCCGCGGGGGTGGAGTCGGCGATGGACGAGCTCGTTCGACTCGTGTCGGGCGAGACCGTCCAACAGCTTCACGCATCGGAGAGCAGTCCCGTCGAACCGGCCGACTGGGTGCATCCGGAGACCATGGACGTCTACCGTTCGCTCAGCCGCCGCCCGCACCCGTCCGCTCCGGCCCGACGGAGACACCTGGTGGGTTGAATCCTCCCCACGGCTGTAGTCGGGGGCTTCCCGCCCCACACCCCATCCTTGTGAGCCCCCCGGGCCCCGAAGCGTCGGTGTCGGGCGCTCCCCACCGTCGCGAACGGGGCCCCGCCAGGGACGCGCAAGCTGGAGAGGGTGCGCCGCCACCGGATCGCGGGAGCCACCCGCAGGGCTGTTGCTAAGGTCTCCCCCGCCATGCCCAGGAGCTCGACGGGGAAGTGGGTCGCACGCGCCGCCTCGACCGGCGGCGGTCGTACCTATCGCGGCCAGGTGCCCATCAACTGGTACGCGGTCCTCGTCCTGATCGTGCTGCTGGGGGTCGCCTCGGTCGTCGTTTCGCGCATCGACTACCGGAGCGGTCCGGTGGTCAACACCACCCCTCCCTTGAAGGGCGCCACACCCTGGTACGCGGCGATCTCCTTCGACATCTGCGGCACACAGCGTGCGCCGTTGCCGGCCAACTTGCTCAACGCCACGACGCAGTCCTTCTACACCACCGGCAACGGCATCATCACGATCTCTCCGAAGCAGACATCGGATGCCGGCCACAACGCTGTGCTCGGGAAGTTCGTCTCCTCCTATCCGGGCCTCACGCTCACGGCCACACAGCTTCACCTGCCCGCACCGACCACGGCGACCCCTCCGGCCTCGACCACGACGACCGCACCGGGCTCGACCACGTCCACGAGCTCCACGTCCTCGACCACGTCCACGACCACGTCCACGTCCACGTCCACGACCACGTCCACGAGCTCCACGTCGGGCAAGAAGGTGAAGTCCGCCTCCGGCCGGACGTACCGCAGCGGGGAGAAGTGCCCGTCGGGCACGAAGGACGCCGGCAAGACGGCCGACGTGATGGTGACCTACTGGAAGAATGCCTTCGCGGCGAAGGGCAAGCCGGTCACCGTCCAGGGGAACCCCGGGACACTCCTGTTCAGCGACGACCAGCTGATCACCGTCGGCTTCGTGCCCGCGGGAACGCGGCTGCCCAAGCCGAACAGCACGATCGTGACGGCACTCTTCGACATCGCGAGCGGGCGCTCGACCACGACGACGACCGCACCCGGCTCGACCACCACGACCGCACCGGGCTCGACGACCACCACGACCGCACCGGGCTCGACGACGACCACGACCGCACCGGGCTCGACGACGACCACGACCGCACCGGGCTCGACGACGACCTCCACCACCACGAAGGCGGGGTAGGGAACGGCGCCGTGAAGGCGGTCGTGCTCGTGGGGGGCGAGGGGACCCGCCTCCGCCCGCTCACGCTGTCCATCCCCAAACAGCTGCTCCCGATCGCGGAGCAGCCCATGATCGAGAGGGTGCTGGGGCAGCTCGCGCGCCACGGCATCGCCGACGTGGTCCTGTCCCTCGGGTACCTCCCCGACGCCTTCCTGAAGGCCTACCCCGACGGCGTCGTCGCCGGCATCCGTCTTTCCTACGCAGTCGAGCCCTCGCCGCTCGACACCGCGGGTGCGATCCGGTTCGCGGCTCTCAGCGCGGGTATCGCCGAGACCTTCGTCGTCGTGAACGGGGACGTGCTGACCGATATGGACCTTACGGCGCTGGTCGCTTTTCATCGCGCGCACGGTGCCGAGGGTTCGATCTCTCTCCATCCCGTGGACGATCCCTCCTCCTTCGGTGTGGTGGCGACCGACGATTCCGGCCTTGTGCACGCGTTCGTGGAGAAGCCGCCCCGGGCTGCGGCACCCACCAACCTCATCAATGCAGGCACCTACGTCCTCGAGCCGTCTGTCGTCGACCGGGTCCCGGAGGGACGAGGAGTGTCCATCGAGCGGGAGACGTTCCCGACGATGGTCGCCGACGGCACCCTCTATGCGCTCGCCGATGCGTCGTACTGGCTCGACACCGGCACGCCGGAGGCGTACCTCGCGGCGCATTGGGACCTCCTCGAGGGCCGTCGCGAGGGTCCGCCCGCCCCGGGTGCCATGGACTCGGGCGACGGTGTGTGGCTGCTCGGCTCCCCGAAGCTGGAGGGTGAGGTGCGCGGACCTGCGCTGGTCGGTGACGGCGCCCGCGTCGGTCCGGGCGCGCTGGTCGACAGGGCTGTCGTCGGACGGGACTGCGTCGTCGGGCCGGGCGCGCGGGTCGTCCAGTCCGTCCTGCTGGCGGGTGCCGACGTCGGAGAGGGCGCCTCCCTGGCCGGTTCGATCGTCGGGCCGGGCGCCCGCGTCGGCGAACGCTGCGACGTGCGGCCGCTCACCGTCCTCGGCGCAGGAGCGTCGGTCGCTCCCGGAACGATCGTGACGGGGGAGCGCGTGCCGATGCGACCGAGCAAGATGGAGTCGCCGTGAGGACGATGGTCACCGGAGGTGCCGGCTTCATCGGGTCGACGCTGGTCGGCCGGTTGCTGGCCGAAGGCCACGAGGTCGACGTCGTCGACGATCTTTCGACCGGCTCGCTCACGAACCTTGCAGAAGCGCGTGCAGAAGGCGGTCGTGCCCTCACGATCCACCACCTCGACGCCCGGCTCCCCGAGGCCACCGACCTGATCGTCCGCCGGCGGCCCCAGGTGATCTTCCATCTGGCGGCCCAGCCCGACGTGCGCGTGTCGGTCTCCGATCCGGTGCTCGACGCGGACGTGAACGTCCTCGGCAGCCTTCGCGTGCTCGAGGGAGCGCGGGCCGTGGGCGCGGACAGGGTCGTGTTCGCTGCAAGCGGCAGCCTCTACGGGGAGCCTGACGCGTCGGACATTCCTGTGCGCGAGTCGCATCCGCACCGGCCGCTGACGCCCAACGGGGTCGCGAAGAAGGCCGTGATCGACTACCTCGTCGCCTACCGCGAGCTCTATGCGCTCGAGTTCGCCGCGCTCGCGCTCGGCAACGTCTACGGGCCTCGACAGGACTTCCTGGGTGGATCCGGGGTGGTCGCCTTCTTCGCCAAGGCACTCGTCACCGGGCGCCCGGTCACGATCTTCGGCAACGGCGAGCAGACCCGTGACTACGTCTACGTCGACGACGTGGTCGACGCGTTCGCTCGAGCGTCGACGAAGGGCGGCGGGCTCGTCTGCAACATCGGGACCGGTACCGAGACGTCGGTGAACGAGCTGCTCCGCACGATGGCGGGCGCTGCCGGCGTGGAGCCGGAGGTCCGTCACGCTCCCTTGCGCGCGGGTGAGCTCCTGCGGAGCGCGCTCGATCCGACGCGCGCCGCCATCCATCTGGGATGGCGTCCGTGGACCACCCTGGAGGAGGGCTGTGCCCTGGTCGTGGACGAGGCGAGACGCCGCGCCCGCGGCCGCGATCTCGCGAAGGGAAGGCCCGGGGACCCGTAGTCCGGCCAGGGCCGCCCGGGCGCAGGCCGAGTGGTCAGGCCGGCGTCAGCGGAACAGGTCCTCAGCGGACCCGCGCACGATCTCCTCACGGACCGAGCTGTCGCGCAGCCATGCTCGCGGCACGCCGCGGATGACCGCGGCCGGGATCGCCCGGTCCTTCCCCATCACGAGCTCCGCGGCGGCTGCGAGCTCGTCGGCGACGCACACCTGGGTGGCGACCAGCTCCCGACCGGTGGCGTCGGTCGTGCCGCGCAGGTCCACGACGGCGGCGATCCCCGAGACGCCGATGGCGACGTCCGTCACCCCCTGACGCCAGGGTCGCCCGAAGGTGTCCGAGACCACCACGCCCACCGACACCGAGAGGCGGCGGCGGAGCGTCGCACGGATCCGCCGCGCGGAGCGGTCAGGGTCGACCGGCAGGAGCGCGGCCCAGCCGTCACCGACGTTGGAGAGGTCGACCCCGGCGTTGGCGCAGACGAAGCCGTGGGCGGTCTCCGTGATGAGCAGCTCTCCACGCCGGCGCAGCACGCGCACGGACTCCTCCTCCACGAGCGCCCGCTTCTGGGCGGGGTCGTCATGGTCGACGGGGACGAGGCGGCCCTCTGCCTTCGAGACGATCTTCTGGGTGACGACCACCACGTCCCCCGGGCGAAGGAGACCTGACCCGGGGGGGCCGAGCGCGTCGGCCAGGAGCGCACCCACGTCATCACCGGGACGGACCTCGGCGAGGCCGAGCACGCCGTAGGCGTGCAGCGCGCGGGACTCATCGAGCGGCATCGAGCACCACCGTGGCGAGCGAGGCCGCGACCTCCGGGCTCGTCATGATCGTCGGGGCGACGACGGCCCGGAGACCCTCGGACTCGACCGCGTCCTTCAAGTGCGCGTCCTGCTCGTCGATCACGAGGGTCCCGACCCACTCTGCGAGCAGGCGCGCGACGCCCACCGCGGACGACTCGTAGCCGAGCTCGGCGAGCAGGCGGTCGGCAGGGCCCTTCAGCGCTGCGCCCGCAACGATCGGGGACACGGCGACGACCTGCTCGCGGCGAGCGGCGAGCGCGCTCCGAACGCCGGGCACCGCGAGGATCGGCCCAATCGAGACCACCGGGTTCGAGGGGGACACGACCACCGCCTCGGCGTCGCCGATCGCGTCGAGCACCCCCGGTGCCGGGCTCGCCGCAGCCGCGCCGTCGAAGCGCACCGAACGGACCGCGACGGCGTGGCGGAGCCTGACGAAGTAGTGCTGGAACGCGACCTCGGTTCCCGCGAGCACGCCGTCCGCGTCCTCCGCCAGGACGAGCCGGGTACGCACCGCGTCGTCGGACATCGGGACGACATGCACGCCGATCCCGCGCGCACGAGCGATCTCGGCCGTCACCTCGTGCAACGCGGCGCCCTCTGCCAGGCGCTGGGTGCGGTAGAGGTGCGTGGCGAGGTCCCGGTCTCCGAGGCGAAACCAGGTCGCTCCGCCGATGCGCTCGAGCTCCGCCATGGCCGTCCAGCTCTCTGTCGCGATCCCCCAGCCCGTCGCAGGGTTCTGCAGGCCGGCCAGGGTGTAGACGACCGTGTCGATGTCCGGGCTGATCTGGAGACCGTGGAGCGTCATGTCGTCGCCGGTGTTCACGATCGCGACGACCGTGGACGGGTCGACCACCCGCACGACTCCGGTGAGGAGGCGCGCGGCACCTACTCCTCCGGCCAGCACTGCGAGCACCGCTCCAGCCTACGGGCGCAGGGAGCCGGCATCGAGGGGAGCCGGCGGTACGCTCGCCTGTCCATGCAGGCCTTCGACCTTCTCGCCGGCTGGCCCGTGCGCGCCGCGGCGGCCGGGGTCGCCGCCTGTCGGGATGCCGATGGCGGGGCCGCCCCCGGAAAGGACGGCGCCGTCGTGGCGCGTCCTGCGGCGGATGCCGCCGGCCGGCGGCGGCCCGAGGTCGCCATCCTCGGCACCACGGGCGATGCCGGCCGCGCCTATCCCTGGGCATCGGTCACGAAGCTCTGCACCGCGCTCGCCGTGCTGGTCGCCGTCGAGGAGGGGACCCTCGCCCTGTCGGATCCTGCAGGCCCTCCCGGCGCGACCGTCGCGCACCTGCTCGCGCACGCGTCGGGGCTCGCCCC
>JAJZMD010000083.1 GCA_021803085.1 Actinomycetes bacterium | reverse complement strand
GCGTCGGATACGGGTCGAACTTTGCGCACAGGGCCCGCACGTCCTCGCGCACCTCGTCGATGACGCGCTCGTCCTGGCGGTTGCGTAGCACCTTGGCAATCAGCTCACCGACGATCGTCATCTCGGCCTCGCCCATCCCCGCCGTCGTCTCCGCGGCGGAGCCGAGCCGCAGGCCGCTCGTCACGAACGGCGAGCGCGGGTCATCGGGAATCTGGTTGCGGTTGCAGGTGATCCCCGCCCGGTCGAGCACCTCTTGGGCGATCTTGCCGGTCAGCTCGGCGTCAAAGCTGCGCAGGTCGATGAGGACGGTGTGGTTCTCCGTGCCGCCGGCAACGAGGCGAAAGCCCGCTTCGGCGAGGGCGGCAGCGAGAGCGGCCGCATTGCGCAGCACCTGCCCCGCGTAGGTGCGGAACTCCGGGCGCGCCGCTTCGGCGAACGCAACGGCCTTCGCGGCGATGGCGTGCTCGAGCGGGCCGCCTTGGAGGCCGGGGAAGACGGCGGAGTCGATCTGTTTGGCGAGGTCTCCGCGGCACAACATCGCCCCGCCGCGCGGCCCGCGCAATGTCTTGTGCGTCGTGAAGGTGACCACATCGGCGACGCCGACAGGGCTCGGGTGCACGCCCGCCGCGATCAGACCGGCGGGGTGGGCGGCGTCGAACATGAAGTAGGCGCCCACCTCGTCGGCGATCTCCCGGAAAGGCTGCGGATCGATCAGGCGCGTGTAGGCCGTCGTGCCGGCGACGATGAGCGCCGGCCGCTCGCGTCGGGCGAGGTCACGCACGAGGTCAAGGTCGATCCGCTCGCCGCTCCCGTCTTCGGTCGCCGGCGTCACGCCGTAGCTGACGAAGCGATAGAGCTTGCCGGTGATGCTGACCGGCGAGCCGTGCGTCAGGTGGCCACCCTGGTCGAGGCGCATCGCGAGGATCGTGTCCCCGGGTTCGATGAGGGCCTGGTAAGCGGCGAGGTTGGCCGAGGCGCCGGCGTGCGGCTGGACGTTGGCGTGCTCGGCAGCAAACAGACGCACCGCCCGCTCACGAGCGAGGTCTTCCACGCGGTCAGCGACGGCGTTGCCGCCGTAGTAACGCCGACCGGGATACCCCTCGGAGTACTTGTTGGTCAGCACGGACGCGCTCGCCGCCAGCACCGCCGGTGAGGTGAAGTTCTCCGAGGCGATCAGCTGCAGGGTCGTTCGCTGGCGCTCGATCTCGTCGGCGAGCAGCGCGGAGACCTCCGGGTCGGATGCCAGCGGGTCGATCGAAGCCAACGGCGGGTTGCTCATACCCCAGATCCCTTCTCTTCGAGCCGGCGGATCTTGTCGATCCGCCGGGCGTGACGGCCGCCCGCGAAGGTGGCCGAGAGGAAGGCGGCGACGGCCTCGCTCGCGACAAGCGGGCCGATCGTCCGCGCCCCTAAGCAGAGCACATTCGCGTCGTTGTGCTGACGCGCAAGGCGCGCCGTCGTCACATCGTGGGCGAGCGCAGCCCGTACCCCCGGCACCTTGTTCGCCGCGATCGAGACGCCGATGCCGGTGCCGCAGCAGCAGATCCCGAGCTCGGCCCGGCCCGAGGCGACCGCCACACCGACGGCGGCCGCGTAGTCGGGGTAGTCGACCGAGTCCGGGCGGTCGGTGCCGAGGTCCAAGACGTCGTGCCCGCCGTCGGCGAGCTGGGTTGCCAGGGACTCCTTCAACGGGAGCCCGGCATGATCCGAGCCGACGGCGATGCGCACCTCTCGATGCTACCAACGATGCATTTTGCGCCTTCGGGTGCCGCGTGGGGATCACGGGCGCACAAGGGACGCCATAGAGCGCGAAGTAGGCCGCGCGCCGCGCCCAGGGGCCCGCCGGTCGCCGTCAAGGTCGAGCGACTCTCCAAATTCTACGAGACGCTCGACGCCGTGCGACAGGTGAGCTGCGAGGTCGAGCGCGGCGCGCGGCCTACTTCGCGCTCCTCGGACCGAACGGTGCCGGCAAGACGACGACCGTTGAGCACTTGGAAGGCTTCCGCTCGAGGGACGCCGGTGCGGTGTCCGTGCTCGGCCATGATCCGGCAGCGCGTCCCCGGGCACTGCGCGGAGCGGCCCGGCATCGTGCTCCGAGAGCTCGCCATTGAGCCCAATCTCACCGTGCGCGAGGTGCTGACGCGCAACACGGGCTACTACCTTGCGCCCCGCCCCGTCGACGAGGTGATCGCGCTTGGCGGCCTCGAGGGCAAGGCCTCGAGCCGTATCGCTCGCCCGTTGGGGGGCGAGCAGCGTCGGCTGGACGTGGGCCTCGGGAACATCGGGCGCCCGAGCTGATCTTCCTCGACGAGCCGAGGATGCGTTTGGGGGCGACCTCGCCGACAGGAGGCGGTCGAACGGGCTGCGCGGTGGGTCGACACCTTTGTGCGTCCACACGACAGGTGTCGACCGGGCCCGCGGGTTCTCATCTTCAGTCGTGTTCGTCGAGCAGGACGAGCCCTTCGTGGGTCACGAAGTCCGAGAAGTCTTTGCGGTGAGCGTGACGAGCGGCACTCCGACGCGGATGGAGCAGGCGGCGACCCAGGTGCCGTTGGGTGGTCGAGGCCGCCCGCGTCGCTGGGCATTGCCGGCGAAGCGTCCCCGGACCTGGGCGACCTCTCGGTCGTAGGGGATCATCGGGCGAGCGGCGATCCACCCCTCCAGCCGGGCCCGCCTCACCTCACCCCAGGCGCGGACCTGCGCCCACTTGGATAGCTCGCCGATGGTGACGAACGTCAGCCAGGTGCGGGCGCCGGGGATGTGGTGGCGGACCCAAGCCGGCTCGGTGCCCTTCTGGAGGCGTGAGGCGATGTCGGCGTCGATCGCGACATCGGCCACCGCGGGCTCAGCTCAACGATGCGTCGCGGCTGGCGCGCCAGTCGGCCAGGAACTGCTCGAGCTCCTCGTCGGCGGACCACCCATCGGCGCGCAGCTCCGCGGTGTCGGTGACCGGACGGGCCCGCTGGTCGTGCGCCAACTGCTCCAGAGCCGGCATGGCCTCAGTGGCAGGCTGCTCGCTCACGGCCACTCGCCTTCCGCTGAGGCTTCTGTCCCGCGCGGCGGGAGGCAAGCGGTGCCCGGGCTGGCGTGGCGTCTCTGTGGGCTGGGGCCGGCGTGTCGAGGGTGAGGACGCTCGCGGCGGGCGACGTGGGGTTTGGTCGGTGCCGGCAGTGTTCTCGGGTCCATCGAGAGCACGACCCGTGCCTACCTTCCTGGGGGGGCTCGCTGTTGCACTCCGTGGGCGGATCGCGACCGGGGCGCACGCGTCGTGAGCGACGAGCAGAGCTAGTTCCGGGTCAGGATCGCCAAGCGAGATGCTCCGCTGGCCGTGGAGCGCCCCAGAGACGTCGTGCGCAGCTCGGCCTTGGAGCTGACACCGGCCTTGCGGTAGATGTGGGTGAGGTGGGTCTCCACGGTCCTCGGTGAGAGGTACATGGCGAGGGCGATCTCCTTGACGGTGGCGCCGGTCACTGCCAGGTCGGCCACACGGGCCTCTTGGGGCGTCAGGGATCGGTCCTGGTCCCGCCGCTGGTGCCGGCGACGTCCCCCGGCGGCTGACAGCTCGGCTCTTGCTCTGCCGGCAAGTGGTGCGGCTCCGCAGGCTTCGGCGAGCTGGAGGGCTTGGGCCAGCACCGGCCGGGCCGCGAGCACGTCGCTGCGGCGGCGCAGCCAGGCCCCGAACCGCAGGGCTATCCGTGCCCGGTCCAGCGGGTTGGTGCCGGGGATCGCCAGCGCGTCCTGGTAGAGGCGCTCGGCCCCTTCTTCGTCGCTGTCGGCGGCGGCGCACCCGGCCGCGGCGGCCAGGGCCACCATCTGCGGCCAGGTGCCGAACGCCGCCGGGCGGTGCGCGTCGAGCCATGCGAGCACCCTGCGGGCATCGTCGGTCGCGCCGGCGGCGAGGGCGGCGTCGATCGCACCGGCGCACCAACGCGGCAGTTGCGGATGGCCGATGCCGAAGCGACGGACGAGGCGTTCCGCCTCGTGGTACTGATCGAGCGCCTCTTTGGGGCGATCCTCGGCGAGGAGGCGTTCGCCCTTGGCGACCCGCAGGCTCAAGGTGGCGAACCACAGGTGGGGTCCGGCTGCATGCTCGACCTGGTTGCACAGGGTGCGGGCTTGGTCCGTCTGGCCCAACCAGGCGAGGGCTTGCGCCTTCAGCAACGTCGCGTAGGGGGCTTGGAGCGCGTCGAGCTCGATCTCTTCAGCGAGGTCTTCGGCCTCGACCACGACGTCAACCAAGGCTCCCTGGTGCAGGTGGATCGCCATCTTGAGGATGCGAAACGGCACCGTGGCGCGCAGCGCCCCGGCGGACCGCAGCCGCTCCACGGCCTCTTCGATACAGGTGGTGGCCTCGTCGTAGCGTTCGCTCATGACCCACGCGTTGGTCAGTAGATGCGACAACTCGAAGGACATCCAATGGTGCCTGTCGCGGCCGTTCGCGTCCCGCCGTGGCACGCCGGTAGCCTCCTCGAGCGCGGCGAGCGCCGCCGGCTCACCCACCTGGAGCGCGAAGTAGGCGCGCAACCCGGCGAGCATCGGGATCGGTGGCTCCCCCGCCCGTTCCGCCGGCACGCCAGACGTGGGAAGGTCGTCGTCCAGTACCCCCAGCGCGACGCCCGGCCCGTCGCGCTCCCACACCAGGTGCGCCCGCTCCAAAGTAACCGCGCCGAGCTGCGCCCCGAGGTCGTCGGGCCTGGCCAACAGGTCATGGTAGGTGCCGATCGCCTCGTCCAATGCGCCGGTGAAGGCCTCCGCTCTCGCCGCCTTGGCGCGGACCTCGCTGCGCCGGGCGACGCACAGGTCCCTATCGAGCACCCGCCGGTAGATCGCCACGCCGTCCGCGGCGTGCCCAGCCAGGAACAAGGCGTCGGCCTGGTCGATCAGCAGCTGGGCGCCAGGCGTAGGACCTGCAAGGGACACCGCCGCGCCGAGCAGGTGCAGCGCTCCGTCCACGTCGCCGGCCGCGAGCGCTGCGGCACCAGCCTGTGCCACCACCTCTATCGCCGGCTCGTCACCGGTCATGGGCGCGGCGAGGGCGTGCGCAGCCGCCGCCGCGAGGTCGTGGCGCGCCGCAAAGTAGCTGAAGGCCCGGGTGTGGAGCAGCCGGCGGCGAGCAAGCGCCAGGTCGTCGCGGATCGCCGCGGCGAGCAGGTCATGGGTGAAGCGGGCAGCACCCGGCGCATCCTTTGCCACGACGCCCGCCGTGACGAGCGTGTCGATGCTGGCGGCGAACACGTCGGGCCCCATGCCCACCAGGGCCTCTGCGTCAGCGAGGCGGAAGGGCGAGCCGAGGACCGAGGCCGCTTGGGCGCACTCGACGCTGGGCCGCGGCAAGCCGGCCAGGTGGCTCAAGACCAGGGCACGTTTCATCAGCTCCAAGCGGCCGGGAGTGGCGTCGGGCAGATCGCCGTCTGCGAGCAGCGTGTCGGCCGCCATCACGAGCAGGTACGGGTTGCCCCCGCTCAGAACCCAGACCCTGCAGGCGAGGCTCGCGTCGAGCCTGCGGCCGACCAGCTCCTCGAGCAGCTCGGCGCTGGCCTGCTCACCGAGGGGCGCGGTCCGCACGACCTCACCCAACCCGTCGCGGACCAGCGAGCGGGCCAGCTCCTCGCCAGCGGGGGGCCAGGGCCGCAGCGTGGCCACGAGGAGCACCGGCAGGTGCGCCAAGCGGCGGGAGACAAAGCCGACGACACCGAGCGAGGCGGCATCAGCCCAGTGCAGGTCGTCGAGGAGAAGCAGGACCCCAGAGGTCTCGGCCCAACCCCTGAGCTGGGCGCGTGACGCCTCATGGACCACGGCCCGGCGGTCCAAGGGCCCCAGGGCCATCGGGCCAGGGGCGACCACGTCGAGGCCAGTCTCGGCCTGCGCCATCTGCCCGAGGCGGAACGGCGGCTCCATGAACTGCTCGGCGAAGGCGAACGAGAGGTCTGCTTCCATCTCGCTCCCTTTGGCCGACACCACTCTCATCGCTGCTCCGGCCCGCCCGGCCGCCGCCAGCAGAGCGCTCTTTCCGGTGCCGGCCTCTCCCACCACGAAAAGGACCTGGCCGTGCCCGCGCCGTGCCTCACCCAGCAGGCGGTCGAGCGTCTCCAGCGCGTGCCCGCGCTCGCGCAGCGTCGGTTGGCGGTGATGAGCGCCGGCCCCTCGGGCGAGGGCTTGCTCCCCCTCTGAGGTCGCGTCCGAACCCAGGCGAACCTCGCTCACCGCTAAAGTCTGGCACGTCGCTTAAGGATCAGGGGATTTCCCGGATGTGTCCGGTGTGTGGCGGCCTCACAGTGGGCTGGCAATGGGCACGACCCCGGGACCGCAGCGCTTCGAGCCCGCCTGGGCGGGCGGCAGCAAAGCCGCCTCGGCGCTGGTTGGTGAGGAGGTCACGGTCGTGATCCGCCTGGCCATCGACACCGAGGGGCATCCTTGCGGCTCGCTGCGCTGCGGCGACGGCGAACCGGCGGGATTCGCCGGCTGGCTCGACCTCATGGCCGAGATCTCCGCCGTCCTCGGCCCCCGGGAGAGTCCCGAGTGGGCCAAGAATCCGTGATCCTCCCGAATGTGAACCGGACCTGAGACCCCTTTGAATACCACCATGGCCCGCCAAGAGAGGCTTCGATCGTGACCGCCGGGGCGCCGGTCGCCACGCACAGCACGCCCACGAGGCGAGGTGCGATCCGCATGCAAGTACTCGAGGTGTTCGGCCGGGGGGAGAGGCACCGGAGCAGGGGACGGCTAACGGGGTCGAGCTCCGCCACCGCGAGCACGTGTTCGGGCACTGCCCGCCGACGAGCTTGGAGAAGCTGTAGCCGAGAGCGGCTAACGGGGTCGAGCTCCGCCACCGCGAGCACGTGTTCGGGCACTGTCCGACAGCCCTCGATGGTCGGGTCCGTGGTGCTCGGCGTGGCCATGGCCGCCGCGGTGGTGGGCGTCGCGCCGGGCAGGGCCGCGGCAACGGTACCCGCCCCTGCAGCCACCTGGACCCAGCAGCACCCGGCGACCAGCCCCACCGGCCGCCACAGCGCCTCGATGGCCTACGACCAGGCCACCGGCGATGCGGCCCTCTTCGGCGGGGTGGGCAGCAGCGGCAGCTATCGCGCTGACACCTGGACCTGGACCTGGAACGGCACGACCTGGAACGGCACGACCTGGAACGGCACGACCTGGAACGGGACGACCTGGACCCAGGAGTGCAGATGAGACACGTTGCACGGAGTCGGACCGTCCTGCGTCAATGCACTTGGGCGCTCGTCCTCGTGGCCGCCACCCTTGCGCCCACGCTCCTGTCGACCGAGCCTGCCGCGGCGCAGCCGGGCAACGTGTGGAGTGTCGATTGCTCCGCGCCCGATCTCGTTACGGCTTTCGACCAGGCCGACGCCTCGGCGGCATCGAGCACCATCAACCTGTCCGCAGGGTGTGCCTACACGTTCAGCACCCCCGACAACACCTCGGCCGAAGGACCCAACGCCCTCCCCGTCGTCACCGTGCCCCTAACGATCAACGGCAACGGGGCGGCCCTGCGACGCAGTACGGCGGGGACGACGCCCGACTTCCGTTTGCTCCAGATCGGGACGACCGGCGGCAACCTCCCCGTGGTCATAAGGGATCTGACGATCGCGGGGGGCGCCGTCGGGCCCGGGCCCGGCGGCGGAGGCATCCAGGACCTCAGCACGGGATTGACGCTCACCGACGACACCATCTCTGACAACGCGGCAGCCTGGTGCGGTGGTGGAGTGGACGCCAACAACGGAGGACTGACCGTCACCGCCAGCACGTTCACGGGCAACCAGCAAACAGCAACTGCGTACGTGTACCCGGCGTGTGGGTCAGGCAACAACGTCGGTGGAGCTGCACTGTGGCTCGGCGGGAACACGCTCATTGCCGACACGACGATCAGCGGCAACGTCTCGGGTCTGGGCGCGAGTGCGATCTCCGGCGGAGGGAACGGACTTGGGGATGGCGCGTTCCAGGGTGCCCAGCCCGGCGGTGGCGGAAACGGCATCACGCTTCTCGACGACACCATCACCGGCAACCAGGCCCCACCGCATCTGCTCGCCACGAATGAGGCAGCGACGATCTGGAGCACCACCGAGATGCGCATCGAGAACGACACGATCGTCGGCAACACCGGAGGACCGACTCTGTCTGACGCAGGCCTCAACGAAGTCGACTCCGCCCAGTACTGGGTGTGGGGGAGCATCATCGAGGGCAACTGCGTTGAGTGGGGCGGCCTCGAGCCCCAGTCGCTGGGCTCGAACGTCATCGGACCCGGTCCGAACGGGACCTGCCAAATGCTCCCCTACCGGGGTTCGTCGGAAGCCTCGCTGTACTGCCCACTCGCCGGCTGCGGACCCGATGCGACTGGTGTCACGTCGTTCGGCCTCGGTCCCTTGGCCGCTAACGGGGGGCCGACCGAGACCGAGGCGATCAGCTCGGCGAGCCCGGGGTATCACCTGGAGCCGGCGGCCAATTGCGCAGCAGCCGACCAGCGCGGCGTGCCTCGGCCCCAGCCACCCACGACAGTGCAAGGTTCCACCGCCTTCTGCGATGCGGGCGCCTACGAGCTCGCGCCACCGGTCGTGACCGCCGTCTCCCCGGCCTGCGCTGCCGGGAACACTCCGATGACGCTTCGCGGCTACGGCTTTACGCTCGCCACCGCGGTGACCGTCGGGGAACACCCGGTTCCGTTCACCGTGACCTCTGACTCGAGCATCGACATCACAGCCCCGCTCGGCTTGTGTCCCGCGCCAGTGGTGGTCACGAACCCGGATGGCTTGGCTCTTGTCAGCCCGCCGCCGGTCGACCCGCCTTCTGCTCCTGCACACCTGACGGCCAGCGCGTCGAGCGGTGCGGTGGACCTGTCGTGGTCGGCGCCGACCTCTGACGGGGGGTCACCGATCACCGGCTACGACGTCTACGAGGGCACCACCTCGGGTGGGGAGTCCTCGACGCCGGTCAACCCGGCGCCGCTCGCTGCCAGCGCGACCTCGTCCACGGTGAGCGGTCTCACCAACGGCACCACCTACTACTTCATGGTCAAGGCGATCAACACGGCCGGTTCGTCGCCCGCCTCCAACCAAGCGTCGGCGACACCAGTCAGCCCGCCGCCGGTCGACCCGCCTGTGACCACCTCTTCGGGCTACTGGCTCGTCGCCGCAGACGGCGGGGTGTTCAGCTTCGGCGACGCCCGCTTCTCCGGGTCGGAGCCGGGGATCGCGGCATCCGCCCGGACCTCGACACCGGTGGTAGGCATCGCTGCCACCGCGAACGGCAAGGGCTACTGGGAGGTGACCTCGACCGGGCAGGTGTTCGCCTTCGGTGACGCCCACCTCTACGGGTCGATGGCCGGCAAGTCACTCGACAAGCCGGTGGTGGGCATCGCCCCCACCAACAATCTCACGGACCGCTCGAGTCCTGCTGGGACGGCGTCATAGATGCCGTCGCTCTGTTGGCGGTTGTGTTCGGCGTCGACCACTCCGGTCCGGCCGGCGCTGGATCGACATCATGAACGAAATCCCGGATAGAAGCGCCCCCCAGCGCAGCGCTCAAGGACATTTCCTCCACACGGCATCAGCAGCACATCATCGTCCACGACCGGCAGCAACCGCTCCATCACCTCGACAGGCAGAGCCGGGCCCCGTGGCCCGCCATGCGCGAACAGCACATGCATCAGCTGGAACCCGCACTGATACTTCACCGCGTCGGCCTTGTCCTTGCGCCGCAGCACCGCCCGCTTGAGCGGCCGCCCGCAGTGATGACAGCGGGCGATGTGGACCATCAGCGTCTTGGCCGGCATCCCGCCCCCGCCCTTCACCCGGCGACCAGGATCGGCGGACAGCCGGTGGAGCTTCTGGAAGTCGGAGTCCGCCGGCCCGATCGTCAGCATCATCTTCTTCGTCTTGCTGTTCCTCTCGGGAGTGTGGTTCCCGCTCACGGCGGGCTCAGGGCTCGCCAAGGCGGCGAACTACTTCCCGGTCCACCATCTGATCCGCGCCACCGCCGCGCCCTGCGACACCGCGCCAGGGGCTTCTCCTTATGCCTGGCACGATCTCCTGGTCGTCGCCATCTCGGGCGCCGCCGGCCTGGTCGTGGCGGTTCGCCGCTTCCAATGGGAGCCCCACCGTCGCTGATCACGCGAGCGCCTCGCATACTGCAGCGAAACCGACCGGCCCGGCTCGCAACAGCACCGGCTCGGCGGCGAGCAACGCGACGACGCTTGAGGGAGTGCCGTCGCGCACCCCCCCGTCCAAAACGGCCAGGCGCTGATCGCGAAAGCACGCCGCAACCTCTCGCGCGCTGTGGCACGGCGGCCCGCCGTGGGCATTTGCGCTCGTGGTGGCGAGGGGGCCCACTTCCCGACACAGCGCCTGTGCGACCTCATCTCCCGGACAGCGCAGCCCGATCGAGGCGGCATCGCCGCCGAGCTCGAGGTCGACCCCCGGAGCGCGTGCCACGACCACAGTGAGCGGACCCGGCCAGAACGCCACCGCCAGCCGCTTGAGCGCGGTGGCGACATCCGGCGCGGCGAGGTGAGTCGCCATGGCCACATCGGCGACGAGCACCGGCAGCGCCACGCGCTCGGGACGGCCTTTCAGCTGAAAGATCCGCTGGCACGCCTGCTTGTCCTCGGCGCGGGCGGCGAGGCCGTACACCGTGTCGGTCGGGATGGCGACGACCTCCCCGCCGGCGAGCGCGGCGAGCGCGGCATCGTGGTCGACAAGACTCACCATCGGGC
>JAJZMD010000100.1 GCA_021803085.1 Actinomycetes bacterium | reverse complement strand
CAAGGTGGGGAAGACGAACAGCTCGTCCCAAAACACGTGGCCCTCGTAGCCCTCCCCGTGCAGGCCCCGCGCCCCGAGCCCGCAGTCGAGCTCGGCCACGTGGGGGGAGGCCACCTGGAGGAGGTGGAACAGGTGGAGGTTGACGACCCCGGCAGGCCGCCCGGCAGCGGCAACCTCGACGCGGGCGGCCGACCACAGCTGGTCCCACGCACGGGCGTGGGCGGCGAGGAGGGAGTCGAAGCCCGGCGCCTCGGCGGCTGCCTGGCGGGCGGCCCCCACCGGCTCCGAGATGGCCGGGTCCCGGCCGCTGTAGACGGCGGCGACCTTTTCGACGTGGCATCGCGCCCCGGCGACGAGGGCGACGCGGTGCTCGTGGTCGACGGCAATGGGCGAGCGCCGCAGCCTCGGGGGCGTCGACGCCGGCTCGACCCGGGTGCGGGCGGCCTCGGCGACGAGCACGTCGGACTGGGTCGTCCGGGCGGCCAGCCACACGAGCCCCCCGGGATCCTCGCCGGATCCGGCCGGGGCGAGGTGGCAGTGGGAGAGGAGATGGGCTTCGACCGTCTGGTCGGCGCAGCCGGCGGCCTCGATGCCCGAGCGCACGAGGAGCGTCCCCGACCAGTTCTCGGCCACCACCTCCACCTCCATGGCGGCCAGGTGGAGGTCGGCCATCGACACCAGGCGCCGCTCGGTGACACGCGTGCGCCGCCCGGCAGGATCGGTCACCTGGTAGCGGCGGCGGAGCACCCCGGCTCCGAGGTCGAGGCGCAGCTCCTCGTCGGAGATCTCGACCCCATGCTCGCCCAGGAAGGGACCGCCGTCGGCGGAGAAGGAGAGGGCAAGCCAGTTCGGGACGTTCACGATGCTCTCGCGCTCGACCGCCAGGCCGTCGACCTGGCTCTGCAGCCGGTTGTAGAGACCGGCAAGGTAGGCGCCCGGATAGTGCACCCCGTCGTCACGGGCAAAGCTCGCCGCCCCCCGGGTGCCGAGGTAGCCGTTCGCCAGGGTGAGAAGCGTCTCTCGCATCCCGACGCCCCGGTCAGAAGCGGGGTGGTAGGTGAGGTGCCAGCCGTCGGAGAGCGGCCCCGGCCCCTCGAGCTGGAGCGATCCCAGGTCGGCGACAACGAGGTCGGCCCCGGCCCCGACGAGGGCCTCGGGGCGCCGGTGGCGGTCGATGCCGACGACCACCCTGAAGCCGCCGGCCCGGCCTGCCTGCACGCCGGCGAGGGCGTCTTCGACCACCGCGGCGCGAGCCGGGTCGACGCCGAGGCGGCGGGCTGCCTCGAGGTAGGTGGCGGGGTCGGGCTTCCCCAAAAGGCCCATGGCCGCGGCCACCTGGCCGTCCACCACCACGTCAGCCAGTGCGTCGAGGCCCGCCCTGGCGAGGACGTCCCTGCAGTGGCGGCTGGCCGAGACGACCCCGACCAGCACCCCTGCCGCGCGCAGACGCTCGAGGAGGACCCGCACCCCGGGGAAGACCCGTGGACCCATGAGGTCGAGCAGCTCGGCGAAGCGACGGTCCTTCCTGGTGGCGACGGCCCAGGCGCTCGACAGCCCTGCCGGGTCGCTGGGATCGCCGTCGGGGAGGGCGATCCGGCGGTCGGCCAACACGTGGCGCACCCCGTCGAGTCGCGGCTCGCCGTCGACCAGGCGGCGGTAGTCGTCGGCGGTGAACGGGGCGGGCGGCACCCGCCCGGCGGAGCCGGCGGGGACCTGGTCGAACAGCGCGGCGAAGGTCTCGGTCCAGGCCGCCTCGTGGAGGCTGGCGGTGTCGGTCAGCACCCCGTCGAGGTCGAAGCACACCGCGTCGAAGCCGTCCAAGGAGAACACGGACCTCGGGCCGGGACGCGCCGCAACGCGGCGTCGACCGGCCCGGCGAGCCGCAGCCGTTGTCCTGGTCGAATGGGTGGTGGTCACCCGGTCCCGCCCCCCGCCTCGAAGCCTCGGGCGACGGCGGCCGCCCGGGGCATCCCGGCCGGCTCTGCCGTGGCCGGCCCTGCAGCGGCAGCCCTCCTCGGGGCCATGGTCGTGGCCGCGGCGGTCTCGCCGGGTGTGGGAAGGCCGGCCAGCTGGTAGACGGCGGTGCCGTCGACCGTCTCGTCTTCGAGGAGCAGGTCCACCAGGCGATCGAGCTCGCCCCGGTGGTTGCCGAGCAGGTCGCTCGCCCGCTCTTCTGCCTCTCGCAGCAGGCGGGCGACCTCGGCGTCGATGGCGGCCTGGGTGGCCTCGGCGATGGGCCGGCTCGAGAGCCCGCCTCCGCCCGAGCCCAAGAACATCGAGCCGCCCTGGGGGTAGCCGACGGGGCCCAGGCAGACGAGCTCGACCGCCCGCCCGCCCAGGCGCACGGCCAGGGACTCGTTGAGGTAGTCCTCGCCGTAGAGGTGGCGCTCGACCAAGGGGAGCTGCTCGGTCACCCCGAGCGCCTGGCCGGCGGGGAGGATCGTCACCTTGGCGACCGGGTCGGCGTGCGGCGAGAGGGCGGCGACGAGGGCGTGGCCGGCCTCGTGGACCGCCACGGCGTGCTTCTCTTGGGGCAGGAGCACGTTCGACCCCTCGCGGCGCCCCAGCAGGATCCGGTCGCGCGCGGCGTCGAAGTCGGCCGCACCGAGCACCTCCCGGTCGGCCCGCACGGCGCAGATGGCCGCCTCGTTGGCCAGGTTGGCCAGGTCCGCCCCCGAGAACCCCGGCGTCCCCCGGGCCACCACCTGGAGGTCGGCGTCGCCGCCGAGGCGCTTGTCGTGGCAGTGCACGGCCAGGATCGCCCGCCGTTCGGCCAGGGTCGGGAGCGGGATCGTCACCTGGCGGTCGAAGCGCCCGGGACGCAGTAGGGCCGGGTCGAGCACCTCGGGGCGGTTGGTGGCCGCCAGCACCACGACCCCCTCCGCCAGGTCGAAGCCGTCCATCTCTGCGAGCAGCTGGTTCAGGGTCTGCTCGCGCTCGTCGTTGGAGACGATCGCCCCGGAACCGTTCCTGCGGCTGCCGATGGCGTCGACCTCGTCGACGAAGACGATCGCCGGCGCGCGCTTCCTTGCCTCTTGGAAGAGGTCGCGCACCCGGGCCGCTCCGACGCCGACGAACATCTCGACGAAGCTCGAGCCGGCGACGGAGAAGAACGGAACCTCGGCCTCGCCGGCGACGGCGCGGGCGCGGGCGCGGGCGAGGAGGGTCTTCCCGGTGCCCGGCGGACCCACCATGAGCACGCCTCTCGGCGCCGTCGCTCCCGCCCGGCGGTAGCGGCCGGGCCGGCGCAAGAAGTCGACCACCTCGGCGATCTCGCCCTTGGCGCCCGCGTAGCCAGCGACGTCGGCGAAGGTGGCCTCGGGGCGTTCGGCGTCGAAGACCTTGGCCCGTGACTTGGCCACCCCCATCGCCCCCTGCATCTGGCCCATCGCGCCCTTCGACAGGCGGCGCCAGAGCCAGAAGATCACGAGGAACGGCACGAGGAGCAGGGCCCACGACACCACCTCGGAACCGAACGAGGCGCGCGGCGACGAGGCCACGATCGACACCTTGGCCGCCTCCAGGCGGCTCAGGAGCGAGGAGCCCGCCAGCTCGACGGGGATCTGGGTGGTGTAGTCGTGCCCGTTGGCGAGGGTCCCCGACGCCGCGCCGTCGGAGGCGATCGTGACGGTCTTGATCTTGTGGGAGGTGACGTTCGCGAGGAACTGCGAGTAGGTGAAGTTGTGGGTAGGGACGCTCTTGGTCGGCAGGGCCGGCAGGACGAACAGCAGCAGGACGGACGCGGCGATAGCGATCGCCCACAGCCCGTGGCGCCACGCCGGGGGAGGCGGCGGGGCGGTCGGGGTGGGACGGTCGCCTCGAGGAGGCGGGGTCGCCGGTCGGGTCATGGGAGTGCCTCCAAGTCCTCCGGTGCTCGGTCGTGGGGGTGCCGGGGGGGCGGGACGACGGTGACCGGGCAGCGGGCATCGTGGACGACCTCGGCGCTCACCGAGCCGGTCACGAGCCGGGCGAGCCTTCCCCGGCCTCTCGAGCCCACCACCACGAGGTCGGCCCGCTCGCTGGCCTCGACGAGGGCCCGGGCGGCCGGCGGCTCGCCGACGGCCACCACGACCGGCGCCGGCGGGTCCGAGCCGAGGATCTCCTGCACGAGGCGGTCGGCCAGCGTCCGGGCTTCCTCCACGCAGGCGTCACGCAACGGGCCGGGCACGCTGGCGTGCGAGGCGTGCCCGCCGGGCATCGACCAGACCGAGATCACGTGGAGCTCGCCGCCCCGCCAGGTCGCCTCCTGGACAGCCAAGGCGAGGGCGGCACGGGCGGCGGGCGAGTCGTCGACGCCAACCACCACCCGCCCCCGTCTTTGAACGCTCTTCGAGCTCATCGGACGACCTCCCCGGCCGGCACGGCCACCGCGGCGGGGTGATCCAGGAGCTGCGTCAGCCGACCGGCCACGGCCTCGGGCCAGCGCAGCGCGAGATGGTGGTCGCCGGCGAGGACCGCCATGCGGACCCCGGGGAGCGAGGCGACGAGGGACCGCACGGCAGCGAGGGGGGCGCTCGGGTCGCCGGCCCCGCGGATGAGAAGCGGCGGGATCGCCAAGGCAGCGAAGTCGCCGGCGGTCATCGCCGAGCCTCCGCAGCGTTCGCTCGGACCCGACCGCGTGGCGGCCGGGCGGAGCAGTGGTCGGGCTCGTCGCAGCCGCACGCCGAGGGGTGGCCGTGGTCGCTGCGAGCAGGAGACGGCGCGAGGACCGGCCACGGCGGGGTGGGGCGCTCGGTTCGGCTGGCCACCGCCGGCCCGGTCTCGCAGCAGCCGTCGGCCAGGGTGTTGTGCCCTCGGGTGCCGGGTGCGACCTCCAAGGTGGCGGGGTCAGCGAGGTGCCAGTAGACCGACTCCAGCCGGCGCGAGAGCGGCTCCCACGAGCTCGCCCGCACCGCCGGGCCGACCACGCCGAGCGGCCAGCGGATCGTGCAGAACTGGAACCGCTCCAGGGCGGCGTAGGCGCGCCGGGCCCGCTCGACCCGCTCGCGGTAGCGGGATAGGGCGGCCTCGAGGGTCTGGGCGCCGAGGAGGACCGCCCGGGCCTGGCGGCCGGCCTCCTGGCCGAAGACGAGGGCCGGGCGGACCCCCTCACCGGTGAGCGGGAGGCACTGTCCGGCGGCGTCGCCCACCACGAAGAGCCGGTCCCAGACAGCGGGGCCGAGCCGGGAGGGGAAGCACCCGCCGTGCACGGCGCGGGGCGGGAACTCGTCGACGCCCTCGAAGCCGGCGAGATCGGAGCGAAGCCCGCGAGTCTCACCGACGTACGAGGCCGAGCCCTCCCGGCTGTGGTCCCCGCCGGGAAAGGCCCAGTGCACGCCCTTGGCCAGGCCGGGCGGGCGCAGCCAGAACTCGAGGGCGCAACCGCCTCTCGCCGCCCGGGTCTCGACGCCGGCCGAGAGATGGCCGCGGTCGGCCGCCGGCGCCCCGAGCGCCCGGGCGACCACCCGCCGCCACCCCGAGGCGTCGATCACCACCTCCGCCCGCACCCGGCGCTCGCCGAGCAGGAGGGCGCCGTCGTCTGCGATCCCCCGGAACGGCGCCACGGCCGTCTCCACCTCCTCCAGGCGGGAGGCGAGGATCCCGCACAGCGTGGCGTAGTCGAAGGTGGCGAACGGGCGCGAGGGACGGAACCGGACCGGACGGTCACCGACGTTGATCACGACCTCGGGGCACACCTGCTCGAGGGCGTCGCCTGCGTCGAGGCGCTCCAAGACCGCGAGTGGGGTCCCGCAGGCGGAGGTCTCGCCCGCCCCGATCGGTTCTCGGTCGGCGAGGAGCACCCGACCGGACCCGGCCAGCTGGCCGGCGGCGGCCAGGCCGGCGAAGCTGGCGCCGACGACCACCGCGTCGTAGGTCTCGGCGCCGGTCATCAGCAGCCTCCGCGCCGTGACGAGGACCGGTCCTGGCGATCGGAACGGGTACCTCCCCCCCAGCCTCCGCCCATGCCGCCGCCCCGTCGGCGTCGGGCGAAGAGCCACAGCCCGACGCCGACCAGGACGACCAGGAGCAGCAAGGTGATCATCGTCGTCCTCCTTTCAGTTCCAGTCCGGTGTTGACGGTCGGTTGCATGGCCGGTCACGTCGCCCGCTCGCCGGCCGCGACAGTCTCGGCGGCGGCGGTGGCCGGCAGGTTTCGGCCGGCCGGTGACTCCGGAGCGAGCCGGCCGGTGCGGGCCCGGCGCAGCCGGTTGGCGTTGGTCACGACCGACAGCGACGAGAGCGCCATGGCGGCGGCCGCGAGCATCGGGGAGAGCACGACCCCGAAGAACGGGTACAGGAGCCCGGCGGCGATGGGGATGCCCGTCGTGTTGTAGCCGAAGGCCAGGGTGAGGTTCTGGCGGATGTTGCGCATGGTGGCCCGGGAGATGCCGATCGCCGTCGCGACGCCGGCGAGCGAGCCGGACATGAGGGTCACGTCGGCCGCCTCGATGGCCACGTCGGTGCCGGTCCCGATGGCGAGGCCCACGTCCGCCTGGGCCAGGGCGGGGGCGTCGTTGATCCCGTCCCCGACCATCCCCACCCGGCGCCCCTCGCGCTGGAGGCGGGCGACCTCGGCGGCCTTGTCCTCGGGACGCACCTCGGCGAGCACCCTGGTGATGCCCACCTGGTGCGCGACCGCCTCGGCGGTGCGCCGGGCGTCGCCAGTGATCATGACCACCTCGAGCCCGAGCCGCTGCAGGGCGTGCACGGCGGCGAGCGAGTCGTCCTTGATCGGGTCGGCGACCGCCACCACCCCGGCCGCCCGTCCGTCCGCGGCCACCAAGATGGCGGTCTTGCCCTCGGCCGAGAGGGCCTCGGCCCGCTCGGGGAGATCGCCGACGTCGACGCCCGATCCTTGGAGGAGGCGGGCGTTGCCGACGAGCACCTCGCGGCCCTCGACCACGGCGCGCACGCCCTGGCCGGTCGTCGACTCGAAGCGCTCGGCCCGCGGGACGGCCGCCTCCCGGGCCGCCGCACCGGCGACGACCGCCTGGGCGAGCGGGTGCTCGGAGTCGGCCTCGGCGGCCGCGACGAGGCGGAGCAGCTCGTCTGCCTCCATCCCCTCGGAGGGGAGCACGTCGGTGAGGGTGGGGTGCCCGGCGGTGATGGTGCCGGTCTTGTCCAGCACGACCGTGTCGAGCCGGCGCGAGGTCTCGATGGCCTCGGCGTTGCGGAACAGGATCCCGTTCTGGGCGCCGCGCCCGGTGCCCACCATGATCGCCAGCGGGGTGGCGAGCCCGAGCGCGCAGGGGCAGGCGATGATCAGCACGCTGACCGCCACGATGATGGCGTACGTCAACGCGGGAGTCGGACCGACCACAAACCACAGGCCGAAGGCCCCCAGGGCGACGAAGACGACGGCCGGCACGAAGAACGAGGAGACCTGGTCGGCCAGTCGCTGGATCGGGGCCCGCGACGCCTGGGCCCGCCGCACCATCTCCACGATCTGGGCGAGCACGCTCTCCGAGCCCACCTTGGTGGCCCGGATGCGGAGCGAACCCGTGCCGTTCACCGTCGCCCCGACCACAGCGTCGCCGACCCCCTTTTCCACCGGGAGGGGCTCGCCGGTGATCATCGACTCGTCGACCGCCGAGCGACCGTCGACGACCTCGCCGTCGACGGGCACCTTCTCCCCGGGGCGTACCAGCACCACGTCGCCGGCCGCGACCGCTTCGATCGGCAGCTCGGTCTCGGCGCCATCCCTGAGCACGGTCGCCGTCCTTGCCCGCAGGCCCAAGAGCGCCCTGATCGCCTCGCCGGTGCCGGCCTTCGCCCGCACCTCGAAGAAGCGGCCCAGAAGGATCAGGGTCAGGATGAAGCCGACCTCTTCGTAGTAGACGCCGCGCACCTTGGCCGGGGCGACGCCGGGGGCCAAGGTGACCACCAGGCTGTAGAGGAAGGCGGCGGTGGCTCCCAAGGTGACGAGCGAGTTCATGTCGGCGCTGCGATGGGCGAGGCCGAGCCAGCCCGTGCGGTGGATCGGCCAGCCGGTGTAGACGAACACCGGGGCGATCGTCGCCAGGCCGAACCACGGGTTGACGAGGATCGAGGGCACCCAGGCCGGGTGGAAGAAGTCCTTGGCCATCACCCCGAAGAGCACCGGGACGGTGAGCACCGAGCCAACCACCACGCGCCAGAAGAGGTCCTTGAGCTCGGCGCGGCGCTCGGCCGCCTCTCCGTCCTCGCCGGTCGCAGGCTTGGGGACCGCGCAGCAGTCGTCGACGATCGGGGGCACGACCGGGATCGACTTCTTCGCGCGCTTCCGGAGATGAAGACCCGTGCGCGTCGCCTGCTGCGGCTCTCCTCCGGAGGCCGGCCCGTCCTGCGCCGCTGGGAGGGGGGGCGCAGGCTCGGGCCGAGCCTCGGTGACCTCGATGGTCCCCCGCAGCATGTCCATGCCGCAGGTAAAGCCGTGGGAGCCCGCCCCGAGCGCGGGCAGCTCGACGGTCGTCGTCTCGTGCGACGCCAGCGTCGCCTCCACGCCGATGTCGGCGAACACCACGCGTTCGGAGCACGCGCCCTCGTCGCGGCGGTCAAAGGCGATGCGGAGCGGCACCCCGGCCTGGGCGGGCACCCGGGCGGGGTGGTAGCCGCCATCGACCACGACGGTGGCCTCCTGGATAGCGCCGCCATCGGCGGGCTCGGCCACTGCGGCATCGGTCTCTGACAGCTCGCCTGCCTCGGTCGCCTGGGTCGCTCCCCTCGCGCCGTCATGGCCATCGGCCCCCGAGCCTTCGACGACCATGACCCCGTGGATCATGTTCATCCCGCAGGCAAAGCCGTACTCGCCGGGCTCTGCCGGCTCGAGGTCGAGGCTGGCCTTCCCGAAGGCGGGGAGGTCGGCGGTGGCGCCGAAGTCGGGGAAGACGACCTTCGAGGTGCAGTCGCCCGTCTCCTGGCGATCGAAGGTGACCCGCACGGGCAGACCGGCGCGCACCCGGATGCGGTTCGGGGAGTAGCCGCCGCGCACGGTGACGGTCACCTCCTGGATGCCGCCCGCGAGTGCGGCCTCGGCGGTCTTCTTCGGCCCGAAGAACCACCAGCCGAGCCCGCCGGCCACGGCCACATCGGCGACGATCACGGCGATGTCCGTCGAGTTCATCACTGCACCTCTTCTTGTCCTTCGGCTCTCATTTGCTTTCGGTCGTCTCTGTGTCTGTCCTGCTCGTCGCGCTCAGCGGTGGGGGCCGCCGCCCATCGAGTGGTCCATCCCGCGCATCATGAGCGCCATCATCCCGACGCAGGCCACGGCGAGGAGGACCCAGCCGATGCTGACGACGCCGGCCGCCACGAGGGCGACCACGATGACGACCATGGGGACGCAGCAGGCGAGCATCATCCAGTGGTGCCCGCGGTGGCCGCCGTGCCCCATCTGGTGCCCCTCGTGCGCGCCTTGGTCGTAGCCAGACCCTCGGCCAAGGTCGCGGGCGCTCACGACGGCCTCCGGAGAGAGCGGGGCATGTGGCCGAGGTGGGCATACAGCGGGCAGTGCCCGAGCGCGCCGGTCACCACCAGGTCGAGACCGGCGGCGGCGAGGAGCACCTCGAGCACGACGGCGAGGACCGAGCCGGCGGTGGCGAGCAGCAGCGCTCCGGCGACCACCGCACCGGCGCCGAGCAGGATGCGCCCGGCACGCTCGGCGGGGGTGATGTTGACGGCAGGCCGGTGCCGGCGGACCGGCGCTTCTTTGTCGTGCAGGGCGGTTCTCATGGCGCCACCTCCTTGGTCGGGCGGGTCTCTTGGTCCTGGTGGGCGTCTCCGCTCATGAGTCCATTGTGGGGATCAGGGTGGCCCGGCACATCCGGTCGGACTGCGGAACCTGGGCTGCGGGCGATTACGGATACCGGGTGGGGGAATCCCGCGCCGCCCGCCGGGAAGACGGGACGAGCTCGGGCCACCCGACTCGTGCCAATCTGGCGGCGGAAGACGAAGAGCGCCGCGCCAGTCAGCGCCACGAGCCAGGCGACGCCAAGAAGCAGGTAGCCGTACTGCTCGAAGGTGGAGGCGAAGGACCCGTCGAGGAGGAGCGTGCCGGCGCCTCGTGCGGGCAGGAAGGCGCCCCAGGTGGGCGGGAGCGGGTGGAACATGACCGTTTGGCCGTAGCCGGGATCGACGATGGCGAGCAGCAGGAGGAGGTAGAGCCCGCCGAGGCGGCCCACGAGCGGCCCGAGCAGCACCCCGATCATGGCGTAGATGAGCGCGACGAGAAGGTCCGCCCCGGCGTACACCAGCCACTGGCTCGGGGCGAAGAACGCGGCGGAGACGGCCAGGGAGACGGCGCTCGTGATGGCGGCCGCGGCGGCGATCACCCCGAGATGGCCGGCGAGGACCTGACGGGGGCGGAACCCGGCGAGCACCAGGCGGCGGTCGCCCGCAGCGGAGCCGGTGACGACGAACAGCCCGGCGATGCCGGCCAGCAGCGCGGAGGAGATCGAGGCCATCTCGCCGGCGTGGATCTGGCGCATCGAGAGCATGGCGGTGAGCTGGCGGGCGCCCTCGACGAGCCTGACGGGTACCCGCGTGGTGGGGGTCTGCTCGGCGGCGAGGGCGACGAAGAGCACCGGCACTGCCACGAGCAGCACCCACAGCACCCGGTTGCGCCGGTACTCGCGGGCGTCCGCTCTCAGCCCGGCGACCCACCGAACCGCCGGGATCCCCGGCGATCGGACGGTGGCGGGCGGCTCGACGTGACGGTCCGATGGCCAAGCTGTAGGCGCCGGGCCCGGAGATGAGCCTTTCTCAGTGGCGGGCGTGGAGGTCGCCGTCGCTTCGGGACGTAGCGGGGTCGACCTTGGCGAGCGGAGGTCGGCGGGCTTCGCGCGCCGGGCGGAGCGGGTCGTCGACGCGAGGCGGGCGACGGCAAGGGCGGCGAGGCCGGCGGCCCAGATCGCCGACCAGCCGACGTCGCCGATGGGGCCGCCGTGGTGGGCGGCTTGGTCGGTGAGGATCATGGTCGGAAAGTGCAGCGGGAAGACCCGGGTGACGAGCGACGAGCTCCCGCCGAGGCCCGAGCCGACGAACACGTCGAGCATCCAGATCACGCTCACCACCAAGGCGCCGTTCATCTCCGAGCGGACCAAGGTCCCCACCACGACCCCGATCGCCACGTAGAGGACCGCCACCAAGACGACGGCAGGGATCGCCCGGGCGGGATCGGCGATCCCACCCTTGGTGGCGAGGGCGGCGAGGGCGGCGGCACCCGCCGCACCGGCCAGGCACGCCGCGGCCAGGAGCCGGCCGATGACGACGGGGGTCGCCCCGCGAGCCGAGGCGGCGGCGAGACGCCGGTCGGCGTCCCTGGAGCCCACCGCCTGGAAGAACCCGGCCAGCCCGGCGACCGCGGCGGCCGCCCAGCCGGCGGTCGCCACTTCCAGGTACAGCGGCTTGGCCGTGGTCGAGAGCAGCTCGGAGAAGGCGGCCAGCTCGCTGGAGAGGGCGACCACGATCACCACGGGGACGGCCACCAGAAGGACCACGTTGAGCGGCCGCCGCGCGTACTCGGCGAGCGCCCGGCGCAAGACCAAGAGGGTCACCGGGGGATCGCCCTTCCGTCGTGCAACTCGACGATCCGGTCGAAGCGCTCGTGGTCGGAGACGAAGTGGCTGACCACGAGCACGCTCCGCCCCGCAGCGCGCCTCGACGCGGTCAGGCTCCAAAAGCGCAGGTAGGTGTCCCAGTCGAAGCCGGCGTAGGGCTCGTCCAAGAGCAGCAGGTCGGGGTCGGCCAAGAGGGCCAGGGCCAAGTTGAGCTTCGCCCGGGTGCCGCCCGACAGCTCCGCCACCTGGGTCGAGCGCCACCGGCCGAATCCGAGGGTGTCGTAGAGCCCCTCGGACTCGGCTCGGGTCGCGTCGGGGTCCAGCAGGTAGGCAACCCCGAAGAGGCCGAAGTGCTCGTCGCAGGTGAGCTGCTCGTAGAGGAGGGGTTCCTGGGGGCAGTAGCCGATCCGTCCCGAGACCTCCACCGAGCCGGCGTCGGCGTCGAGCGCGCCGACGAGGATCTTCATGAGCGTGGACTTGCCCGAGCCGTTCTCCCCCACCAGGCCCACCACCTCGCCGGCGCACAGCTCCAGCTCCGCCCCACAGAGCACGGCGACGTCCCGGCGGCGGGGCCACAGGCCACGCCGGTAGGACTTGGCGATCCCCCGAGCCCGAAGCACCGGGCAGGTCGCGCTGCCGACGTGGGCGCCGGGGCTGTCGCCGGCTACGTCGACCGATCCGACCCGCCCGCTGGGCCGGGCGCCCCCCGCCGATGTCGCGACGTCGGCCGGGTCCGGGCCGGGGGTCACAGCCGCACCACCTGGCGGATCGTGCGAGCCACCTCGTCGAAGGCGTACTCGGCGGCCGATCCCTTGCTCGCCGCCGTGGCACACCTGCGGATGTGGTCGTCGAGGAGCCCGACCGCCACCTCCTGGAGCGCCCTGGTCGCCGCGGCGACCTGGGTGACGATGCTCGGGCAGTACTGGCCCTCTTCGACCATGCGCTCGAGGCCCCGCACCTGGCCCTCGATCCTGCGCAGGCGGACGAGGTGCTCGTCCTTGCGTTCCCCGTAGCCGCGGGCGGGGCGGAGGACCAAGCTGTGGGACGGCTCAAAGGCATCGCTCTCGGAGGCGGGACCCGCGCTCATCGCCGGGCTCCGGAGCCGGCCGCGGTGTCGCTTCCGGCTCCGATCAGGTCTCGCAGGCGCCGGTACTCCTCGGCGTCGATCTCGCCCCTGGCCAGGCGCTCGTCCAAGATGCGCCCGGGATCGTCGGATCCACCTGGGTGTTGGGGCCCGCGAACGAGGCCCGACACGAAGAACCAGATCGCCCAGATGATCAGGCCCCAGAAGGCGATCATCCCGACCCACATCAAGAGGGCTTGCCACCAGGCCCAGCCGCCCCCGAACCAGAACATCATCTCCGTCGACCTCCTTCGGGCCGACGAGGCGGCCCCACGACCATCGTCGGGCCGCGGAGGCACAAAGGCATCCGGTTGGACTGCGGAACGTCCCCTTCGGGGGACTACGGATACCGGGAGGGGGAATCGCGAGGCCCATGGACCCGGCCGGTCGAAGGCTCCCTCGGCGGGGGGTCCAGAGCCGCGCGCAGCGGATCAGAGGTTCGTGTCCTCCTCTTCGAGCAGCCCGGCATCGCGGGCGCGGCGCACCAGCTCGGCCCGGTTGCGCACGTCCAACTTCTGCTGGATGTGGGCTCGGTGGGTCTCGACGGTGCGGACCGAGACGTAGAGGCGCCCGGCGATCTCGGTGTTGGTGAGACCGAGGGCGATCATCCGCAACACCTCCAGCTCGCGCTCGGACAGCTCGCCGCCCGGGCCGCGCAGGCGCGCCGCCGGGGCATCAGCGGCCAAGAGGGCGGCGCCGAGCGTCGGGTGGACGTACCGGCGGCCGGCGGCCACCTGGCGGATGGCCTGGATGAGCTCGACATCGGCCGCCTCTTTCACCAGGTAGCCGGCCGCCCCCGCCTCGAAGGCCCGGCGCAGGTAGGCGAGGTCGTCGTGAACGGTGAGCACGAGCACCCGGGTGGTGGGGCTCGCCTCGAGGACCGCTCCGGTCGCCGCGATGCCGCTTTGGTCGGGCAGCCCGAGGTCCATCACGAACACGTCGGGATGGCTGGCCGCAGCGAGCGTGGCCGCCTCGGCGCCGGCGGCGGCCTCGCCGACCACCTCCAGGTCGGCTTCTGCCTCGACGATGCGGCGCAGGCCGCTTCTCACCACCGCGTGGTCGTCGCAGAGGGCGACGCGCACCATCTCAGCCAACGGGCACCTCCAAGCGCACGGCGGTGCCCTTCCCCCGGGCAGCGGTCAACTCCACACGGCCGCCGACGAGCTCTGCCCGCTCGGCCATCCCCGTCAAGCCGAGACGCCCCCCCGGGGACGCCTCATCGGGGTCGAAGCCGGCCCCGTCGTCCTCGACAACCGCCCGGAGGCGGCCGTCCGCCACCGAGACGGTGACCGAGACGCTTTGGGCTCGGGCGTGGCGGGCGACGTTGGTGAGGGCCTCTTGGACGACGCGGTAGACCACGGTCTCGATCTCCGGTGAGAGCCGCGCCGCGCCGAGGCCGTGGGCGGCCAGGTCGACCGGGATCAACGCGCGCGAGCTGGTCTCGGCGACCAGGCGCTCCAACGCGGCGAGCAGCCCCATGTCGTCCAGCACGGTCGGGCGCAGGTCGAAGGCGAGGCGCCGGGCACGCCCCAAGGCGTCGGCTACGAGCTTCCGGGCCTCCTCCGCGTGGCGGCAGGCGTCGGCGACGTCGACCTTCTCGGCCCGGAGCGAGGACTCGATGAGGCGCAGGCCGAGCAGCACCGAAGTGAGCGCCTGGCCCACGTCGTCGTGGAGGTCCCGGGCCACCCGGGCCCGCTCGGCCTCCTGGGCGGCGAGGACCTCGCCGAGCATCTCCCGGCGCACCCGGTCTCGCTCGGTCGCGGCGGCGAGCTCGGCCAGCACCCTGGCCCGGTCGCGCTCGGAGACCACGAGGCGCGCCGATTCGATCGCGCCGGCCGCGAAGGCGGCGAAGGCGACCACGAGGGCCTCGTCCTCCTCGTCGAAAGGCTCGCCCCTCGCTTTGTCGGTCAGGTAGAGGTTGCCGTAGCGGCGCCCGCCGCGGCCGACCGGCACCCCGAGGAAGGTCCGCATCGGGGGGTGGCCCGGCGGGAAGCCGCACGAGCGGGGATCCGCTCCGATGTCAGCCTCCCGGATAGGGCCGCCCGCCGCGATCACCTCGCCGAGGACACCCCGGCCTTTCGGGGGCGCGCCGATCCCTACGGCGGTCGCCTCGTCGACCCCGTGGGTGATGAAGGACTCGATGGTCCCCGACGCGTCGTAGACGGCCAGGGCGGCATAGCGGGCGCCGGCGATCGAGGCGACGCCGTCCACGATCTGGCGAAGCACGGCGTCGAGCTCGTGCTCGCGCGAGAGCTCGAGGGCGGCTGAGAGCAGGACTTGGAGCCGCACCCGGCGTGGGTGGCGAGCTTCGGCGGACCCCAACGCGCCGGGCATCTCTGGAGACGGTCGCGAGCCGGTCGCCAAACGGGCGCGGGCACTACCGGCCTCGACGCCCGTGTCTGGTTCGCTTGCGTGCGGCACGAACGGGTCTCCTGGGCTTGGTTCGTCGATCCTTCAGGATAGGGCCGGGTCCCCTCCCCGGGTAGGGCCCTTCGGCATACTTGCTGCTGCGTGTCGTGGCGTGCGTGACGAGCCGAACAAGCCTGAGCGGGGCCAGGTGCCCGAACAGGGTGGAACCGAACGGCTGAGCGGGTGGTCACGTCCTCGGGTGCCGGGGGCGAGGACGGCTCCCCGCCAGCCGGTGCAGGCAGGCACGGCCCACCCCCCTGGGATCCGGCTAACTAACCAGGGGCAGATTGGCGCGTCGGGCGCGGCGTCGAGCGGTGAGGACCGATGCAACCCTCCGGCAGCTTGAACACAGCTCTTCCCCGGGGTCGACCGGTGCGGCGCCGTTCTGGTCGAGTGGTGGCGCCCGGGCTACCGGACCTGCCCCTCCGTAGGTTTCCGCAACAGGAGTCCGTGGGCGGCCCCGATGCGACAGGACCAGCCGTGTCGCATCCTGGGGGTGATGACTGCGACCGGCACCAGCCCGAAGAAGACCGAAGGCACCAAGCCCGAGGGGATCGGGAAGGCATCCACCTCCCGCAGCGACGGGCCGGTGGTCCTGGTCGGGATCCGCCACCACGCGATGCGCCAGCTCACGTGCGAGCTGCTCCGTCGGGAGCTCGGCTGGGCGATCGAGGAGGTCGGTGCAGGCGAGATGCTCGTCGACGCCATCGGGCGCGTGGGTCCCGAGGTGATCGTGGTCGATGCCGGCGACTTCCCGTCGTGCTGCCAGGCCGCCCTCGAGGCATTTCCGCGCGACCGGGTGATCGTGGTCGGCCCCGAGCCCGACGAGCGCTACCGCACCGTGGCGCTTGGCCAGGGCGCCGGATCCTGGGTGGCCCGCGACGAGGTGGGCGACGAGCTCGTCACCGTCCTGCGTGCCATGGCAGGTGGGCCTCCCCGAACCGACACGAAGCAGCGCGCATGACCGCGCTCGCCGGCGCGCCGAGCCACCAGGCTGGCCCCTCGGTGTCGAACCGCGGGTGTGCCTTTACGGACAGCGTCGTGGAAGGCACGCACCTGTGGTCGTGGACAACTACGGCAGAAGGTTCCGCACTCCGCCCCGATGCGTCGGGGTGCCGGGCGACGCAGCATCGAAGCCGGAACCAGCACCGACCTGCCAGTCGGGCCTGACGGAAGGAGGAACGACGATGGCAGACCAAGCACCCGCAGCCACCAAGCGCTGCATACCGGCGTGGCCCAAAGACGCCCTCCGGATCGCCTTCGGGGTGATCTGGGGCATCGACGCCACGCTCAAGTGGCTGCCGGGCTTCAAGGACAGCTACATGTCCACGATCATGGGGATCAGAGACGGCCAGCCCCACTGGCTCGGGTTCTGGTTCGACTTCTGGATCAACCTCCAGCATCCGGCGGCGACGTTCTTCTGGGCGTTGGTGGCGACCGCCGAGTCGCTCATCGCCCTGGCGCTCATCTTCGGCTTCGCCCGAAAGCTCACCTACCTGAGCGCCATCGGCTTCAGCCTGCTCATCTGGGCGACGGCGGAGGGCTTCGGCGGGCCGTACACCTCCGGGTCCTCCGACATCGGGACCGCCATCATCTACGCGGTCGTCTTCGCCGGGTTGCTGGCGCTCAGCTACTACGCCGGGGTCGCCCGCTACAGCGTCGACTACTACCTGGAAAAGCGGTTCAGCTGGTGGTGGCGCCTCGCCGAGATGCGCAGGCCGTCGCCACCCGAGCCGTCAGAGCCCACTGCAGCCAACGCCACGGCCCTCCCGCCCTCTCGCCGCTCGACGTCGCTGACCACCCGAGCGGATCGACGCGCATCGGTGAGGAGGTGACGACGCGATGCGACTGTTCCCATGGCATAAGAAGACAACTCACGAAGCCACGCTGGGTGACGAGGTCGCCGCCGAGTGCGGAGCATTCCTCGAGGGACGCTTCGCCCAGCTGCTCGAGGCCCGGCGCCGGACGGTGCCGTCCTGGGCCTGGCTCAATCAGGTCGCCCACGGCGACCTTGAGCAGCTCCGAGACCTCGCCGGAAATGTCCGTCCCGCGCGGCAACTGGGACAGCCGGCCTGGGAGTGGCCCCAGGCGGTGGCCGACATCGCCGCCGAGCTGCTCTGGCTGGTCGGCGACGACCCACCGGCGCTGCGCCAGCTCCAGCTCGAGGCGCTCGTCCCGCTCGAGCTGGAGCTGATGGGACGCCGCCCCCAGTGGGCGATCGGCCCCACTCGCCTGCTCGGCGACGCCAGGGTAGCGGTGCTTCGGGCGTTTCCGAGTGTGGCACCCGACGGCGCCCGGGACGCCGGGCGAAACCCCCGCCCGGCGGACCCCGGCGACGACCCGAGGAGCCCCCGATGACCGCCACCACCCGCCTCGCGGCGAAGATCGCCGCTGGCGCACTGGTCGCAGCAGGGACCGGGGTGGGGCTCGCCTACGCCGTCGCCAGCTCCTCGAACATCTCGCCGGGCTACGCCTACTACAGCTCGCAGCTGTCGCAGTCCGGCAACTACCAGATGATCAGCCGGCAGGCCTACGCCTGGATGACCGGCGGGAGGACCGCGCCCGGCTGGGAGCGCGGGAGCGACCTGCCCAGCTTCATGATGGGCTGGACCGCCCATCACCCAGGCGAGTACATCGGCTGGCTCTTCGCCGACGCCCCCGGCCGCTCGGTGACAGCTTCTGGCGCCAGCCAGATGGGGGCCGAGGTCCCCCAGGGGGCGGCGGTCGACACCTCCGCCAACCGCATCAGCTTCAGTGACCGAGAGGTGCGCTTCGCCGTGGTCGCCAGCCCCTCCATGCCCGCTGAGTACCTCCGGATCGCCGGCCTCACCGACCACACCGTCGTGGTGCCGGTCGGCGCCACCGTGCACATCACCGTGATCAACGCGGACGACGACATGGCCCACGGCCTGGTCGTCACCTCCGAAGGCGCCTTGTCGTGGATGCCCATGATGGCCAGCTCGCCGGCATTCTCCGGCTCGGCGCTGTGGTTCCTCGCCGACGCCAGCTCCTCCGGCATGCACGAAGGCGCGCTCTCGTTCACCGCCTCAGCTCCCGGCACCTACCAGCATCTCTGTCCCGTCCCGGGCCACGCCCGAGCGGGCATGGCCGGAACCTTTGTCGTGGAGGAGACGCCATGAGCATCGGCGGCGGTCACGCCTCGCCCGACTCCTCCAACCGCCTGGACAGCGCCCATCGGGAGCAAGCGCCTGTCCCACCTCGCAGCGGCTGGCCGTGGCACCCGCCGCGACTCCCCCCCAACGACGGGCGCGTCGCCCCTTCCGCGAGCAGCCAACGCGCCGAGGGGGTGATCTCGGACGCCCTCGCCATCGCCTCGGCGGCCACCCGGCTCGTCATCGTCTGGCACGCCGGTGCCGTCGACGCCGACCAAGCGATGCGTGCTTTGCAGCAGGCCGTCCAAGCTCGGGGGCGCCTGGGTGCCGAGCCGCTCTCGGCTGCGAAAGCCACGAACGGGTCCGCCCCACGAGGTCGACCCGAAGTGCACGGGATCGCACCGGGTCCGCCCCCCTCGTGACGCCCCGCTCGCCATCCGGAAAGGAGGTGGTCGTATGGGAATCGTGAAGACGGCAAGGGGGATCCTCGTGCGCGTCGCCGCCCGGCTGTCAGGGCGGGTGCGGGCGACCACGGTGGAGGCAAAGCTCCGTGCCGGGAAGGGCGCCTACGACGACCTCTTCGCCGCCGAAGAGCTCCGCCAAGACCTCGTCGGGAAGGGGACGGACCTGTGGTCGTTGGGCGCCGGGCCGTCCTCCCAGCTCCTCGCCACCTGGTGCGCCTTCGCCCTGCAGACCCTTGGCGAGCGGCTGGTCGAGTTCGAGTACGCGGCAAGGCCCCGCCTGGCCGGCTACCTGCCGGCCATGACCATCGAGCAGGCGACCGTCTTTGTGGACGCGGGGCTCGCCTGGTCGGCCCGCGCCCGACGGGCGCTCGCCGACCCGGGCTACGACGTCGCGAAGGAGGTCGCGCTCCCCGCCCGGCTGCCGGTCTGGCGGCGGATGGAGCCGTGCCCGGCGAGCCACGTCGAGGCGATGCTCGCCGCCGCCCGGGCGCTTCGGGACCAAGCCGAGGTGGCGCTCGCCGACTTCTCCGCGACCGCCGTCCCGCCCGAGCACACCGGTGCCGGCGAGCGGTTCCAGGGGCTCTACGCCCACGCCGACGCTGCCGTCGGCCAGGCCGAGCAGATGTGGAGGCCTTCTGCCTACCAGCCCCTGCACCGGGCGGTGGAAGACACGCTCCGCGCCGCGCTGGACCAGCTGTTCCGTCTCGGCCAGCTGCTCGCCCGCCCGGCACTCCTCGACAAGGTCGGCTCGATCAAGGTGCGAGGACTGCCGGGCGACCCGGGCTTCGACCCCTGGTGCCTCTCCGATCCCGTCGCGGCGCGATCGCTCGGCGGGGACCCCGCCGCCGGCTCGGCCCTCGACCACCTCTGGCGCAACGACCCCGACCCCGAAGCAACGCTCGCCCTCTACGACGAGGTGGCACAGAGGGCTGCCGACGGCGACGTCGGGCCCACCGGCGACAAGGGCAGCTACTACAACTGCACCCCCTGGCCGACCATCTACACGGTCCTGCGCCCGGTCGCCATCGCCGGCCACGACCTCCTGCCCGGTGAGGCCTTCTCCCTCGATGTCTGCACGGGTGGGCAGGAGGGCGGCGTCGGGTTCCACCGCGACCTGCTCGTCCGAGACTTTCATCCAACCTCGCGGCTGCGCTACTGCGACCAGATGGACAGCCGCCGGGAGCAGGGCTCGTGCTGACCCCCGGTACCGTGCGACGCAGCGCATGGAGGACCTCATCACGGTGAGCACGGAGCCGGAAGCGGAGCAGCCTCTCCCCGTCCACGAGCACTCGAAGGTGGGCCGCCGCTACGACCGCGTCGCCGCCCTCTACGACCTCTATGACGCCCCGATGGAGCTCGCCGGAGGCCGCCGGCGCCGCGAGCGGGTCATCTCAGGCGCCGAAGGGCGAGTGCTCGAGGTCGGCATCGGCACCGGGCGCAACCTCGCGTACTACCGCGAGCCCGCCCGCCTCATCGGTATCGACCTGTCACCCAGGATGCTCGGACGCGCCTCCCGGCGCGTCCGGGGAACGGACCTCGGTGCTCAGCTGGCGCAGGCCGACGTCGAGCGGCTGCCCTTTGCCGACGCCAGCTTCGACACGGTGACCGCCACCTGCGTGTTCTGCTCGGTGGCCGACCCCGTCGCCGGCCTCGCCGAGGTGGCCCGGGTCACCAAGCCCACAGGACGCGTGTTGCTCTTGGAGCACGTCTGGCCGACCGGCTGCGTCGGTGGGTGGCTCGCCGACCGCGTCAGCCCGATCACCCGCAGGCTGTTCGGCCCGAGCCTGAACCGCCGCACCGAGGAGAACGCCCGCGCGGCAGGGCTCTTGCTCCAACAGGTCCGCCGCCGCGGGGTCTGGCGGGAGATCGTGGCGACGCCGCGGCAGGATCACGAGGGTCGTCCCGCCCCGGGCAGCTGAGCGAGCAGGGTGGACGGCGGCACGTACATCGTGTGGTCGCTGATCCAGTAGTCCCGGTACCACAGCACCTTCCCGTGGTAGATGAGCGCGAAGGCGTGCCCGGGGGTGTCCGCGTGCATGCCCTGGCCCAAGGTGTTGAAGGCCTTCGAGATCGACAGGCTCGTGTCTGAGATCACCGGCGTCGTGATCCCGTAGGCGGCGACGGCCTCGCGCAGCACCCCCGGGGGGTCCGGCATGATCGACACGAGGCCGATGCCCCGCGTCGCCAGGGCCGAGCCGACCTGCTGGAGGCCCTGGATCTGCACCAGGCACGCCTGGCACGACACACCCTCGGAGAAGAAGAGGAGCGTCTTGTGGTCGTAGACCGACGCCGAGGTGATCGCCTTCCCGTCCAGCAGGTCGGTGCCCGAGAACGCCGGCACGTGGGAGCCGGCCGGCAGGCCGGCCCCCTGGGTGACGCCGGTCGGGGTCGGCTCGCCTGGGTTCGACTTCGTCGAGAGAGCGCCCGGCAGGACGAAGCTCAGCGCGACGAGCGCGACGACGGCCAGCCCGACGAGCGCTCCTCGGCCCGATCGCCAGAAGCTCGGCCTTCGGGCCTGGCGGCCCTGCACGACGAGCTTCGGCCGGCGCCGGGGCTCATGGCGAGACGACGTGCTCCTCGACGCGGCTGGGGTGCTTCGCCGTCGGGTCCCGCGCGTCGGGTGGACCGTCGGCCTCCGAAAGCTCGACGGTCGCTGTCTCACCCGGCTCGTGCCCGCAATCGGTGCCCGCCGAGCCTGCCTCGCTTTCCTTTCGTTCATCTTGCCTTCTTCCTTTCCGCAGCACCGCGAACGCGAAGGTGCCGACGAGCACGGCGAGGACCGGCAATGACACCACGTTCGGGACCTTCTCGATGTAGACGGCGGCCTCGCGCATCCAGTCGCCCAGGGCTTGTTGGAACCCCGGGGCCGTGTTCGAGTTGCCACTCAGCGCAAGGGCGATGTAGAGGAACCCGAAACCGCTGAAGACGACGACTCCCGAGAGACGGGCGACTCCGATGCGCTTGGCGTGCGAGCCGAGCCGGAGCGTGACCCTCGGGTCGGTGACCTTTCCCTTGGCCCGTCCGTAGAGGAGGGCGATCGGGATCAACGGCGCCATCATCCCCGCCACGTAGGAGAGGCCGAGGACGAGCCCGCCGAAGATGGTCGCACTGGTCGCCGACAGCGCGATCGCTCCGGCGAGCACGGGCGCACAGCACGCGGTGGCCGCGCCGGAGAACACCCCGAGCCCGAACACCGAAAGTAGCGAACCGGTGAGCTTCGGCCGGGGAACATTTATCGGGAGCATCGTCTCGCGCCAGAGGGCGGCGGCGACGCCGACCATCATGAGGCCCCCGACCGTGAAGAGCGCGGGGTGCCACCGTGAGACGTAGCCGGCAAGAGCCGCAGCCCCAAGGGTGATGGGCAGGACGACGAGAGCCACGCCGGCCACGTACACGGCGCTCAAGCGCGCCACGCGCAGGCGGCGCCCGCCGCCGACGGCCCCCAGGTACGCCGGCAGCATGACCCCCGCGCAGCACGGCGCGAAGAACGCCACCGTCCCCGCCGCGAAGGCGGCGGCGAGCGACCCGCCGAGGAGCAAGCTCACCGCCCGAGGTCCTTGCGCAGTCGTCGCTCCGAGAGCCGCCCGTAGGCGAGGACCCGCTCGCCGTCGGTGAGCACCGGGAGAAAGGCGAGCGGGACGCCACGGGCGGCGATGACCGCGGCCTCGGGATGCGAGATATCGAGCTCTCGCGCCGCCAGGCCGAGCGCGTTCAGCACCGTACGGGCGTGCGCACAGAGGTGGCAGTCGGGGGCGGTGATCAAGAGCAGCTCGGGTTCGCTTATGACGCCGATCATCGGGGCGCGTTGTGGAGAAGCTGTGAAGGAGCGCCCGCGTCTCGGCGATTTGTGACCTTCGGCCCCGGTGGCCGGCGGCAGTTGGGAGGAGACTTCACAGCGTCTTCACATCGAGAGGCGACGGTGAGCCGATGGAGCGCGGCGACCTCAACAAGCGGATCGTGGTGGTCGACGACGACCCCAGTGTGCAAGAGGTCACCCGCGCCTACCTCGAGAAGGATGGCTACCTCGTCTACCTGGCCTCCACCGCGGCCGAGGGGCTGGCGATCTGCGAGCGGGTGAAGCCCGGGCTCGTCGTCTTGGATCTCATGCTCCCCGACCGGCCCGGGGAGGCCGTCGCCAAGGAGATCCGGTCGCGCTCGGACGTCCCGATCCTGATGCTCACGGCCAAGGCCTCCGAGGACGAACGCGTCGGCGGATTGGCCCTCGGCGCGGACGACTACCTCACCAAGCCGTTCAGCCCGAGGGAGCTCGTCGCACGGGTCCGCGCCATCCTTCGGCGCACGCAGGGCACCGAGGTGCCGTTGGTCGAAAGCTTGTCCTTCGACGGCGGGGCGCTTCTGATCGATACCGTCGCCCACGAGGTGCGCGTGCGTGGCCAGCCGGTCGAGCTCACCCCCAACGAGTACCGATTGCTCGCCACCTTGGCGCGCTACCCGGGAAGGGTGTACTCGCGCTTCGAGCTCATCAGCCACGTCCAGGGCTACGACTACGAGGGCTACGAGCGCACGATCGACGCCCACGTGAAGAACCTGCGCAAGAAGATCGAACCGGATCCCCGCCATCCCCGCTACGTCGAAACGATCTTCGGCGTCGGCTACCGCCTCGCCAGGCGGCTGGGCGAGCCGTGAGGGCGCTCAGCCTGCAGGCGCGCGTTGCGGTGGCGCTCGTCGCAGTCGCCATCTTCGCCGTTGGCCTGGCCGCGCTCATCGGGAACCTCGGCCTGAGCTCACAGCTGAACGGTGCCGCCCGGACACGACTTCAGGGAACCGCCGGTCACGTAGCCGCCATCGCCGCCGCGGCGTACGAGGCGTCTGGCGACTGGAGCGACGAGGCCCGATCCGAGCTCGCCCACGTCGCCGCCCTCGACGACCTGGCCATCCACTTGCGCGCCTCGGACGGCAGGGTGATCGCGACCGGGCCACAGCCGGTGGGCGCCACCGCCGAAGCCCCAGTCGTCGTCTCCGGAAGGCGGGTGGCGACCGCCGTCGTCTCCTCCGCTGGCGGGAGCCTCCTCAGCCCGGAAGAGCGGCACCTCGCCCGGTCCCTCGACGACCTGCATCTCGTCGCCGCTGGCATGGCGGCCCTGGCGGCGATCGTCGTCGGTCTCCTGCTCGCCCGGAGCCTCACCCAGCCGCTGCACCGGATCAGGGCGGTGGCCGAGCGTCTCGGTCGCGGCGAGCTAGAGGCGCGCGTCGAATCGGGCTCCGAGCCCGAGACCGGCGCCGTCGGGCGTGCGCTCAACCGCCTCGCCGAGACCCTCCAGCGCGAAGAGGAGCTGCGAAAGGAGAGCGTGGCCGACCTCGCCCACGAGCTGCGCACCCCGGTGAACGGGTTGCTCGGCCGTATCGAGGCTGCCGAAGACGGGGTCCTGACGGGCCGAGGGAACCTCGCCGCCATGCACGCCGAGGCGTTGCGCCTCGCCCGCTTGCTCGATGACCTTTCCCGCCTGGCAGACGCCGAACGGCCGGGGCTCTTTCTCGAGAAGACGCCGCTCGACCTGGGGGAGGTCGCTCGAGCCGTCTGCGGCTCCTTCGCGCCGCGATTCGCTGCGAAGGCCATCGGCTTCGAGGCCGTCATCGAACCCGCCCCCGTCGAGGGCGATCCAGGCCGCCTCGAGCAGGTCGTCTCCAACCTGCTCGCCAATGCCCTGGCGTCCACCGAGCCCGGCGGACAGGTGACGGTCAGGGTGACCCGCCGAGGTACCGAGGCGTTCCTCGAGGTCGCCGACACGGGGATCGGGATCGCTCCCGAGGACTTGTCCAGCATCTTCGCCCGCTTCTGGCGGTCGGAGCGCTCGCGCTCCGACGGCGGGACCGGGATCGGCCTCGCCATCGTCCGCGAGCTCGTTCGGGCGCACGGCGGCCGCATCGAGGTGGAGAGCAGCATCGGGCATGGGGCCCGCTTCCGGGTCACCCTGCCCGCTCTCCAACATGCCGCTCTTGTCGCACCGTCACAAGCCGCCGCCCGTAAGTCCGTGCCGTGAGCCGATCGCTCCCTTGTTGCAGGATTCTCCCGACTTCACGAGAAGCGCAGAGCCCCTTCACCACATCTTCGCAACGCCTCGCCACTCTTCAAGAGAAGGTCCACCGTCGGAGGTGACAGACATGAGCATCGGAACCTTGATCTTTCTGCTCTTCATCGGCGGGTCGCTGTTCGCCATGGTGGCCATGCACCGCGGGGGGTCCCACGGCATGGGGATGGGCATGGGTTGTGGAGGGGGCCACAGACGCAGCTCTGCCGACGACGACCGCAGTGAGATGCGCCACAGCGACGGTGTGGCGATGACCGACGACCCCGTGCAGGGTGCCGAGCCTGACGAATCAGCCCACACAGGTGGGCGTCGGGGCGGCTGCTGAGTAGTCCCCGAGGGTAGTGTGATCGCGATCGGGCCGCTCTTGATAGCCCTCGTCCTACCGCTCCACGGCTCACTACCGCACCGGGTAGCACGGCCCTTTCGACAGCCCGGCGGTCAAACGTCTCGGAGACGCGAGTCCTCAGGTCGTGACGAGATCAGTCTCCTGGCATGAGCTTGCTTCCTACGAGTACCGATTGGTCGATCCGGTGCACGGCGTGGAGCGTCCGGCCGAGATCCCGCAGGGGGGAGCAAAGATCTTCGGGGCCGAGGGCGGGCTGCCTGGCGAGGTCGTTGTAGCCGCCCCAGGCATCGGCCAGCACCACCGAGCCGGGTGCGATCGTCTCGCACACGAAGGGTACGATGACTGTCGCCGGAGGCGTAGGGAACGTGGCGCAAGCGGACCCGGCCCAAGCCCTTGGGCTCGTTGCGGCTCTAGCCGCCGAAGAATGGCGCGAAGTGGAAGTACCGGCACTTGGAGACCTCCAGCAGCCCGCGCTTCGCCGCAGATGCCCGGTAGCAAGTAGCGCAGTTCGTCGACGCCGAGGCGACGACTGCCTGACGGGAAGAGGTTCGCCACAACGACCCGTTCCCGATGGCGCCCAGACTGAAGATTGAAGATGGCGAGCGTCTGGGGATCGTAAGGGACCGCCGCCGCCGTCTGGACTGATTCGATTCCGGCAAGGCGCGTGCGCGCCAAGAGGTCGGTGAAGCGTGCCTCAGCGTTCCGTCCTGGTCGAACTTGGCGGACTCAGAGCCGCACCACCTGGCGAATGGTGGTGGCCACCTCATCGAGGCGGGCCTGGCCATCCTTCCCTGAGGCGCGTGCGGCGGCCAGGACGCAGTGACGCAGGTGGTCGCTCAGCAGCCCGACGGCCACCTCCTGGAGCGCCCGGGTGGCCGAGGCCACCTGGGTTACGACCTCGGGGCACCAGCGGTCCTGCTCGATCATCTTTTGCAGGCCGCGCACCTGTCCTTCGATCCGCCTGAGGCGGACCTGGTAGTCGTGCTTGCCCAAGCCGTAGCCTCGCGCCGGGCGCGCCACACGGGGGTCAGGTGCCGGCGGACCGCACTCGTGGGCAAAGCGGGCGTCGGCGAGCGCCGTCACCGCCGCTCTCCTGTTCCGACCGCATGCTCCGACGAAGGCGCTCCGTGTGTGGCCGTGCCGCTGCCGCCACCGCTGAGGATGTCGGTGCCGTCACCGCCGCGGATGAGGTCCCGCAGACGCCGATACTCCTCAGCACCGATCTCGCCCCGGGCGAGGCGCTCGTCGAGGATGGCCTTCGTCTCACCGGGGCCGCGGGTCTGTTCGGGGCGCCGGGTGACAGCGGTCGCAAAGTACCAGATCGCCCAGATGATAATCCCCCAGAAGGCCACCATCCCCACGGTGCCGAGCAGCCAGCCCCACCAGTGCACCCCTCCTCCCCAATACCACATCATGGGAACCACCCTCCTTTCGGCCCGGAGCTCCCCGAGCCTGCTGTTCCCAGGATGCAATCACATACCCCTCCGGGGTAGGGCCATTGGTCACACGCGGTGGGCAGCGTGACGCGTCGCGCTCGGGACGAATGGCCCTACCCCCCAGGCGTACTGCCCGTGCACGGTTGAGGCATGACTGCTTCGGCCGCTTCGAGGGGAGAAGGTAAGACGCAACATGCCACACCCGCCGCCGACGAACCGCCGTCACCTACGCCGCGGTCTTGGGCGGCGCACTCGCTCTCGGCTGCTACGGCGAGCCGCTCGTTGCAGCCCCGACTCCTCTCTCGAGCGGCGCGTCCGGCTGGTGGCGTCGGCTCGCCACGCCCGGCCGCCCGGCCTCGCGACCCGCGTCTCTTGCACCGCTATTTGCCATCGCCGTCGAGTGCCATCACGCCAAAGGCACAGGAGATGCTCGCATCATGACCTTCACCGCACCGCCCGCCCCCACCGCACCCTCCCCGCAGCGCCCGAGACGCCGCCGGCCGGTCGCGCTCATCGTCGGTGCCAGCCTCGCGGTTGGCGGGCTCGGCACCGGGCTTGGCCTGTCGCTCGGTGGCTCGTCGGCGCCGAAGGCCATCTCGTCGTCCTCGGCCTACGACTACTACCAGTCGGTCATTGGCCGCTACAGGCTCGGCTCGATGATGGGCGGCAGTTTCGGGTGGATGATGGGCCCATCCGGTTACAGCTGGATGATGGGCGGGGCGAACGCCCCCTCTTGGATGCGCGGCCAGGACCTGCCCGGCTTCATGATGGGCGCTGGCGGCGATCCCGGGACCGTGATGGGCCGCCTGTTCGCCGACGCGCCCGGACCGCGGGTGAGCCCGGCTGCAGCTGCCCGGCTCGGGGATGCAGTGCCGGCCGGCGCGGTGGCTGATCGTGCCGCCAACCGCCTCGTCATCTCCACGAAGAGCGTGGACCTAGTCGCCCTCGCCAGCCCTTCGATGCCGGCCGAGCGCTTCCGCATCGCCGGCATGGTCAACCCGACCGTCGTCGTCCCCGCTGGCGCCAAGGTCAACATCGAGCTCGTCAACGCGGACGGCGACATGGCCCACGGGCTCGTCATCGCCGCTCAGGGCACGGCGTCCTCGCCGATGCCGATGATGGCCGTCGCACCGGCGTTTCCCGGCGCGGCGCTGTGGTTCCTTGGCGAGTCGACTTCGGCCGGCATGCACACCGGCGCGCTCAGCTTCACCGCCTCGACGCCTGGCACCTATCAGTACCTCTGCCCTGTCCCCGGCCACGCGGAGGAAGGCATGGCCGGCACCTTCGTCGTCTCGCCCGCCCACTGAGTTGACAAGCCCACCATGACGAACCGACCATCTCCGCCGGGGCGCCGACCCCGGGCGGCCATCCCGGCAGAGCGCCGGCTCACCAAGGCGCAACGCCATGAGGCCCGTCACGTCGAACGGCGGCAGGCGCGGGCCGCCGAGCACGCTCGGCGACGCCGCCGCCGAGCGCAGCTCTGGGTCGCCGGCGGTCTCGGGGCGCTCGGGGTCGCCGGGGGCCTCTCCGCCAGCCTGCTCGCCGAGACGGCGCCTTCTCGGGCTGGGGCGAGCGGCGAGGTGATGCCGCCGCCGGTTGCGGCGGGCGTCCCCGACGTCCAGCCCGCCGCGCTCGTCGTGGCGAACCCCTCGGGGATTCCCGGCGTCGTCGCCTACGACACGACCGGGTGGCCGGCCGAGCGCCACGACGGGCCGGCCAGCCGGGCGCTACCCCACGCGCATGTCCCCGGCCCGGTCGCCTATTCGGTCACCCCACCCGTTGGTGGTGACCACAACGCCATCTGGCTCGACTGCGGCGTCTACGACCGCCCGGTCCCAGCCGAGCGGGCCGTGCACGACCTCGAGCATGGGGCGGTCTGGATCACCTACCGCTCGTCGCTGCCGGCCCGGGAGGTCGCCGCGCTGCGTGCCTTCGAGGCCCACCAGTCGCTCGTCGGCGCGACCGGGTCGCGCTATGTCGACCTCTCCCCCTACCCGGGGCTTTCCTCCCCGATCGTCATCTCGTCGTGGGGCTTCCAGTTGCGGGTGACCTCGCCGAGCGATCCCCGCCTCCAGCGCTTCGTCGACACCTTCCGCTCCAGCCCTACCTTCAGCCCCGAGTACGGTGGGGAGTGCAGCGGCGGGGTCGGCACGCCGATCGCCCGGTAAGGCCGCTGGTTCCCGTGCGGGGCGATCGGGCTGCCGCCCGACCCGAGGTTCGAGAGCCTTCCGAGTCAGGGGCCTCACCTGACGGCGACGATCTCGGCGACGTAGCCGGCAACGGCCACGAGGAAGCCGACCGCCATCAGGTAGGAGGCACTGTTGCCCTGGCCGTCCATGAGGAAGACCAGGCCGCCGAGCCCGGCGACGAGGATGCCGCCAAGCGCCGCGACGGTGCAGCCGGGATGCGGGCGCTCCATTCTCGGGTCATCGAGGCCGCCGTGAGACTGGCGGGTTAGCGCTCCCGGTGCGCTACTCTCCTTGTCACCGATCGTGGTCGCAGGGATTGTCGGCCGGTCGCGCGTGACTCCCGCCCAGTGCGGATCGAGGTTTCGAGTCGGAGTCCTCCGTGGTGCCGAGGAATAGGGGCAGCCTCGCCTCGACGACGGTCCCGGTGCTCGGTGCGGAGCGAACCTCGAGGTGACCACCGAGCAGGGATGCACGCTCGTGCATCCCGAGCAGGCCGAAATGGACTTGAGGAGGCTCGTCGAGCCCTCCGGGTGTGAATCCTTGCCCATCGTCAGCCACGGTGATCCCCAGCTCGTCCCGGCCGAACTCGACTATGACCTCGATCCGGCGCGCCTCAGCATGGAGAAGAGCGTTGCGCACGGCCTCCTGGGCGATGCGGTACAGAGCGAGCTCGGCATCGGGGGCCACGCGTTGCCTCTCGCCGATTACCCGCAGCTCGGTGTCCAGGCCGCTGTCCTCCTGGACGCCGAACAGGAGGTTGGAGAGGGCGGCAGCCACGCCCAAGTCGTCGAGTGCGGGTGGTCGCAGCTCACCGGTGAGGCTGCGCAGGCGGATGGCGGCGTCGAGCGCCTGAGCGCGAGCCCCCGCCAGGTGGCCAGCGACGCCAGCTGGAACGTCCTGCCCCCCTGCCAGGGCGTCGAGCTGACGGGCGAGGTACAAGAGCAGCTGGAGGGGTTCGTCGTGCAGCTCGCGCGCCAGGCGCCGCCGGTGGTCCTCGTCGGCCTGCACCACGAACGCGGCGTAGCGCCGGGCTTGCAGGCGCTCCCGGTGCTCCTCGGTGATGTCCTCGAGGATCACCTGAGCAAAGAGAGCGCCGCCCTCGCCCGTCAGCCACACAGCCTCGGCCCGGTAGTCTCGACCGTCGGGAAGGCGGAACACCCCCCGGGCCTGGCCAGGGGAGAGGAGCCCCCCTGGGACCAGGTCCTGCTCGCTGCGGCCAATCACCTCCTCGCCGAAGACCGCCCGCCCGGCGGGGTTGACGTCACGGACTACGCCCTGCGCGTCCAGGACCAAGATGGGGACCCGGGCGGCCTCGTACACCTGGCGGTAGCGGGCCTCGGACGCCTCGGCTCGCCGACGGGCCCGCGCCTGGATCTGTACGCCGCGCCCGACGACCACGGCCATCAGGTCGAGGGTGCCGAGTTCCACGTAGTGGGCCCAGCGGTTGAGGTCAGACATGCGTCCCAGATCCGCGGTGATATCGATGCCCATGAGCACCGTCACCCACGCCGCGGTGATCAGCGAGCCCCGCAGGCCGAAGTTGAGCGCGGCGTAGAGCAGCGGGAGGACAAACAGCGCCTCGACGGCCAGATGGGGCACGGGGGCGAATGCCGGGATGCCGAAGTTCCCGGCGTCGAGCTCGTGGAGCATGAACACCAGGGCGATGAGAACCTGGACCATCCAGAAGCGGCGGTCGCGCACCGGCAGCCAGGCGGTTTCCTCAAGAGCTTCACTGCCGTCCACTGACGAACAGTGTAGGAACTCTACGTTCCAGTCGCAGGTGGATTGCGCCGCTTGGAACCTGCGACCGAAGACGGGCGGCGCCTACAGTGAAGCTCGGGAGGTTCGCGACCTGCTCAGGCGGAATCCGGCGCGCTGGGTCGACACTGCACGTGTCCCGAGTGGAGACGGCATCGACGTCTGGCACCCACACCCTCCGTCAGCAGGTGACTTCGAAGTGGTGGCTGCGGAACGTCGCCGGAGCCTGCACCGATCGTTCGCTCTCCGCGTAGAGATCGAGGTGCTCGGTGTAGCTCGTCCACAGCGGGCCCTCGGGGTCGAATGGACGGGCCAGCGAGCGCACCGCACGCTTGCGGTCCCTCGCCGCGGTCCGCACGACCGGCGAGAGGTCCTCGAGGGGGCGCACGTCGAGTGCTCCGGTCGCCGCCACCCAGGCGTCCCTGCCCGCCTCGGTGCGCACGAGCACGGTGGAGCGGCCCGGCTCGCTCGCGAGGTTCCCGACGGCGAGGTCGGCACCGAGCCCCGTGAAGTCCGCGCACTCGTCGCAGCCCTTCAGGCTCGTCGCGTGGAGCTCCTTCACTGGACGGCGCAGCAGTTCGGTGCTGGCCGAGCGCACGACCAGCTCCCCATCCCGCACGTCGACCCGAGCCACCTCCGACGTCGCCACGCCGGCCGCACCGACGGCCGCCTCGAGCTTGCCGGGCTCGAAGGACCTCGTGCAGAACAGCCCGATCGCCAGCACCACCACGCCCGCAGACGACGGGCGGTACTTCCAGGGGAACCGCTGGAGCGCTCGCAGCACGCTGATCTGGCACGGCGTGCCGACGAAGGCGATCCGCTCCACGCCCCTTCCCAGGGGCTCGTTGAGCACTTTGAGGGGGTGGGACTGGTGGTAGACGCTGCCGGCGGCGGCGCGGACCTCGTCCGGCGAGGTGGCGAGGAATGGCTCGCCGTGGAAGGCGTCGACCCGTCGGGTCACGATCGCGCCGTCGAGGAAGCCGGTCGAGAGCAGCTGGCAGAGGAGCGCCGTCACCGCGCCGCCGTCCTGGACCCCGGCAGCGGTGGCCCGTCCGGCGACCGACCAGGCCGAGTCGATGTGGCCGAGCACCTCGATCGAGACGGCCGTGCCCTCTGGTGCTGCCGACCCGTTGGCGTCCGTCGCCGGCACCGTCGCCTTGCCGGCACCGGATGCATGAGCGTGCAGCGCCTCGGTCTTCAGCCCAGCGAGCGGGCAGTAGTCCCAGCACGCCGAGCAGCCGGTGCACATCTTGACGAGCGTCGGCTTGCCGTCCTCGGCGACACCGATCGAGCGCGACGGGCAGGCGGCGATGCACCCCCCGCAGCCCACGCAGCGCTCGGCGTCGATGACCGCGGCGGCGGTCTTGTGGAACCAGATCTTGTCGGGCAGCTCGGGCATACCGCCGGCGAGGGCGATCTCGTCGCGCAGGTCCGCCGCCGGATCACCCAGCGGGGCCCGGAGTCCCTTGGCCCCCCGGGCGCCCGTCCCGCTCCTGGCTCCGGCCCCGTGGTCCTCGATAAGGGTCATGGTGCTGCTCCTTTGCCCGTGGCTTCGCTCATCGCGCCGTGCCGCCCGTTGCCGGGGTCACAGGCGGCGGTCCGCCGCCCCTCGCCCGCTCGGGCCGCTGGCCGCCGGTCCTCGCCGCCTCCTCGGGGTAGGGCGCCGTCCCCACGCCGCTCCAAGGGGTGAGCGCCTCGGAGAGGCCGTCGAGTGCCAGCTCGTTCCGGGCGACCTTCGCCAGGAGCGAGGTGATGCCCTCGAAGGCGGCATCGGTCGGGACCTCGCCCCTCGCCCACCGGGCGAGGCGTGGCGCGCCGGCGTCTCCCCCCAGCGCGACGTCGAACCCGTCGTAGTAGTGCTCCCCGTCCTTGCCCATCGTGGCGCGGATCCCGATGTGCGCGGTCGGGAGCTGCGCGCAGGACGCCTTGCACCCCGACAGGTGGATCCGCAGCCCTTGCAGACGGTCCCAGCCTCCTCTGGGCACCTCGGCGCGCAGGTGGTCGATGAGCTGTTGGCCGTAGGGCTTCATGGCGAGGATCGCGAACTTGCAGAACGGGGCGCTCGTGCAGGCGACCACGCCCCGTTCGAAGGGGTCGGGTTCGGGCTTCAGAGGCTCGAGCAACGGCTCGGCGAGCAAGGCTGCGACGTCGGCGACCCCCGTCAGGATCACGTTCTGGCGCTGGGTGAGGCGCACCCGCCCGTCGCCGTGGACGCGGGCACAGCGCGCGAGCTCGAAGAGCTCGTCGGCCGAGAGCCGCCCCAGGGGGACGCAGAGCCCCACGTAGCTCGTGCCCTTTAGGTCTGGGTGCACCCCGATGTGGTCCTCGGCGCGCCAGGTCGTCAGGTCCTGGCCAGCTGACGGGGCGGCGAAGCCCAAGCGGTCACGCACCTCGGCGGCGACGCGCTCGGGGCCGAGTTGGTGGACGAGGGCACGGAACCGGTTGAGGCTCGGGTTCTCGTAGTCGCCGAGCTCGGCGTACACTTCGAGCGCGGCGCGCACCACGGCAGGCGCCCGGTCGGGCTCGCAGAACAGGTCGAGCGCGGTTGCGAGCCTCGGGTAGTCCGAAAGCCCGCCGCCGGCGTGGGCGTTGAAACCGAGCGTGCCGTCTTTGCGCGCCGGGGTGAAGCTGACGCAGTGGATCCGGGCGACGACGCAGTCCGTCGGGCAGGCAGTGAGCGCCACCTTGAACTTGCGGGGAAGGAAGGCGGTCAGCCGGGGCTCGTCGCGAGCGATGGCGCCGATGGCCTCGACGATCGGCCCGACCTCGAAGGCCGCTTGCGGGTCCACCCCGTCGACGGGGCACGCCGTGACGTTGCGCATCGAGTTGCCGCACGCCTGGAGGGACCCGAGCCCCACCTCCCCGTAGCGCCGCCAGATCTCGGGGAGGTGCTCGAAGCGGATCCAGTGGATCTGGAGGTCCTGGCGCGTCGTCACCTCGCCGAAGCGGTCCAGCTCGTCCTCGAACCCTGCCGCATGCACCGAGAAGTCGCGGACCACGCCGGCGAGCACGTCGACCTGATCGGCCGTGAGCCGCCCGCCGGGGATCCGGGTGCGCAGCATGAAGGTGCCCTCGAAGCGGTCGTCGTAGACGCCGACCAGGCGCAGGCGGGCGTTGCCGACGCTGGCACGGTCAGAGGGGTGCAGGTCCTCCCAGTGCAGTGGCCCGGCGCCGACGATCGCCGCCAGGATCTCTTCTGGGACCTGCTCGGGGTGAAAAAGCGGTTCACGCATGGGCATCTCCTGCTGCGGGGTGTCGGGGCTCATCCATGGCGCCCGCACTCGGTCTTCTCGCCCCCCACGGAGCCCCAGCGACCGGCCCGGAAGGCGTGGGGAGGTCGCGGACCGGGGTCGCAGCCCGTGTCGGCGCGCCCACGCGCCTCAGGATCATCATCGAGTCGCACCTGATAACGACCGCTGTCCTGAGTCTGATGGGTCGGACCTTGCGCAGCTCGCAGGACCAGGCGGTGTCGCAGGGCCGCACGCCACCTCGTCCCGACCGACCCCGGCCGGAAGTTCCCCGATCACATCCACTTCCTGCACCCACGCCACATAGTCAATATATGACCGATTGAGTCAACTTTCTACCCTGCTCTCGGCGCGACGGCGCCCGGCGCATCTCGAAGGACCCGATGCGGCTCCGATCCGACGGCTCTCGTTCACCACGACGTCGGCACCGTCTCGTGCGGACTGACCCCAGGAATCGGTTAGACCACGAGGCGGCTCGCTTCACCTGGGTGCACACAGCGCCATCAACCTTGCCGTTTACGCCCCTTTGACGTATGGCGCCACCGGCATCCTTCAAGGCATCCCGCACCGTGTTCGGTGTGACCCGCAGTTCCCCAGCCGCCCACTCCGCGGACCGCCCCTCGGCGTAGAGCTTGATCGCCTTGTCGAGGTCGTCGCCTCGGAGAGCCCGGCGGTCCCGCTTGGGGACCCCGTTGCGCCGGACATGTCCGAGGACCGTGGTCCGATCGACTCGGAACGACGCCGCCTAACTACTTCGACCTGAAAAACCCGAAGTAGCTGCAAGCCCGTCGCCGCCGGGCGTGGCGTAACGGGGCCGAGGTGCCCCCGATCCCTGTCCTTCAGGCTCTTCGGCTTGCGCCCGCCCGTCGAATCCGGCTCGCACGGGCGCGAAGGGGGACGGAGGAACAGGGACTACACGAGATGGTGGGCATCGGGTGGCGGATGTCTCGGCGGTGGTCGGGGAGCCGAGTCCACACCGGTGCGCTGGACCCGGACTGCTCGTCGACAATCCCGATCATCGACGAGGTCGGCGATCTTGACGGCGTTGTGGGCGATCACGCCCCACCCGCACCACGTGCGCGCCCCGGTGATGCCGTCGAGCAGGGTGCGCTCCATGCCCCACGCATGCTTGAGGTGTGAGATGCGGCCCTCGGCGCCCGTGCGCCACTTCACGAGCCGGCGGAACCGACGGGACCGCTCCAACTCCTGGCGCTTCTTGCCGGGCCGGCCCTTGCGAGGGATTGCCACGGTCTTGACCCCCAACTCGGCGAGCTGGTCGTCGACCGCCGCCTCGCCGTAGCCGCGGTCCGCCGTCACGGCGCGCGGGATCCGGCCCACCAGCTTGACCACCCGCTTGACCGCCGGGACGAGCATCGGGGCATCGGGCGGGTTGCCCATTGTCACCTGGTGGTCGAGCACGACGCCCTGGGCGTTGTCGACGATCTGGGCCTTGTAGCCGAACTCGACTGGGCGGTCGAGACGACCTTTTCTGATGGGCCGGGCGTCGGTGTCATGGAGGGAGACCAGCCTGCTCGCCCCCTCGGGCATGTCCCCGTCGATCCGGCTGCGGGCTTGGGCGACGAGGCGCTCGACGACCGAGATGGTGTGTTCGAGCTCTGCGACGAGGGCCTTGGCGCGACCGGAGACCTGCCGCCCCTGGCGCAGCGCACGGCGGGCGTTGGTAACGACCGCCTGGGCGTCGGTCATTGAGCACTGGGCGATCCGGGCAAGTTCGGCGGTGAGCACCAGCACCTCGTCTTCGGCCTCCCCGCTGCGCCGGCGCAGCCACGCACCGATGTCATGCGCCCGGCGGCGCACCGAGCGGGTCCGGTTGCGAAAGCGGGTCCGTGGTGCGAGCCCTGCCGCCTTGATGGCGGCCACGGTCCTGGCGAGCTTGGCCACGCCCTTGGCGAGAAGCGGGGAGTCGGTCGGGTAGGCCACGTTGGCCTGGACCACCGTGGTGTCCGCACGGAGCTTGTCCACCTTGATCAACTTCTCGGCCACCGTCTTTTGCAGCAACGTCTGGTTGAGGGCGCCGATCGCGTCCTCGCCGCAGCGGGCGGTGATCTTGAGCAACGTGGTGGGGTGCGGAACCCGGTCGGTGATCCCGATCCGGCAGAAGCGTCGCCAGCTGAGCGAGTCGGCCACCTCCCGACACAACGTGTCAAAGCCCAGCCGGTAGCGGAAGCGCAGGAATATCATGCGCAGGTACGTCTCCATCGGGATCGACGGCCGGCCGATCTCGGGGTCGAAGTGGAGAACGAACGGGACGAAGAACGCCGAGTCGTCCAACAACCGGTCGATCGCCTCGAGCCCTGACGGAAGGGCGTTTACCTCGGGCGGGAGGAAGGTCTCCCACAAGGACGGCTGAGCGTCTACCTTGGTGCGAAGCACGACGATGGCCTCCGATCCTCTGGCAGGGACTGGAAGCCATCGTTGCTGCATTCGGGGCCGATCGCGAGCACCCTCCAACCACAAACGCGCTGGTCAGGGGCGACTTTCAGATCGGGTTTTTCAGGTCGAAGTAACTAGCTCCTTTGCGGGGACGCCCTGACGGTAGGCGGCGACCAGCTCAGCCACCTCGTCCGGCTTGAGGCGGCGCTGGACCGGAAGAGAGGCGACCAGCGGGTCGGTCGGGTGGACGCGCGGCTCGTCCGGACTCTGCCGCAACACGATCCCGAGCGGCGGCAAATACAGCAAAGGGCCATCTACCTGCGTGAACGCGTGGGATCTGGCCACCGAAGATCGTCTCGTACTGTGACAAGGTGAGACCTGCAGCACCCCGCCGCGACGTTCTTCTGGGCGTTCGTCGCCGCGGCCGAGTCCCTCATCGCGCTGGCGCTCATTCCCGGCGTCGCCCGCAAGCTCACCTACCTGTCGTCCATCGTCCTCAGCCTGCTCATCTGGTGCGCCGTCGTCTTCGCGTTCGCGGGCCTGCTCGCGCTCAGCTACTACGCCGGCGCCGCCCGCTACAACCTCGACTACTACCTTGAGCACCGCGTCTCGTGGTGGTGGCGCCTCGCCGAGCTGTGCCGCCCCGTCCCTGCGCTGGCGCTCGAGCGAGCGAGCCGCTCGTCCCTCGACCACAGAAGCGCCTGAGGAGGTCCCTGCCATGACGACGACTACGACGCCTCTCTCGACGAGTCCACCCTCCCCCGCTCGACGGCGTCGCGCCCGCGTCCCGGCGGCGGTGCTCGCGGCCGGCGGCGTCGGCACCGGGCTCTCCGGCGCGGCGCTGTGGTTCCTCGGCGAGGTGACCGCGGCCGGCATGCACACCGGCACCCTGTCGTTCACCGCGTCGCCCGGCACCTACCAGTACCTATGCCCGGTCCCCGGCCACACCCAGGAGGGGCGGCCGGCACCTTCGTCGTCGAGGCGAAGGGCTGAGCGCACCGTGGCACGCACCGACGCAAGCAGAGGACGAGGCGGACCCGCTCGCCCCGCCGGCGACCGGCGCGGTGCCTGCCAGGGGTACCCCGCCCGGCGACCGACCAAGGCGGCGGTCCGCCGGGTACACCACATCGAGCGTGGTCGCGCACATGCCGCCGAGGCTGCTCGGCGTCGCCGCCGCCGTCACGCCCGCTGGGCGTGGCTTGGGCCGAGAGGTCGTACCGCCGCCGGTCGCCGCCGGAGCCCCCGACATCGAGCCCCCGGCGCTCGTCACGGCGAACACCTCGGGCATCGACGGCGTCGTCGCCTACGACACGACCGGCTGGCCCCAAGGCAGCGACAATGGGCCGGCAGGCCGGGCGCTCGGCCATGCCCAATTGTTGCCGATCGGTGCCGGTGCTCACAGCGACGGCCATCCGAACCAGGCGAAACGCGCTTGGAGCGGGATGAACAGCATCTTCCACTCTCCCGCCACGAACAGGATGCCGACGGCGACGAGGAGCAGGCCGCCACCTATCTCGATGCCCCGGCCGTGTCGACGCAGCCAGCCGAGCGACGTCCATACCCGGGAGAATCCGGCGGCGAGGGCGAGGAACGGGAGCCCGAGCGAGCAGATGGCGAGGGAGCACGGCGCCCTCAGCCACGGTGCTCGCCGCGCTGCGTCATCGTCAACCGCGCCGGTCCGCCTGATCCTCGCCGTTGGAATCCGCGGCTCGACTCCGATCCCGTGTCCTCGAGCCGGATCGCTGACCGACGAGCGGGAAGACGAGTGGTCTGGAGATAGTCCCGCTCCCACGCCCACTGCGTTCTACGGTTCAGGGTTCCAGGGTTCAACCTTTGCGGATGCCGACGGTCGGGCTGTACGTTGGGGTTCCTGCGTCGGGCGGCGGCCTCGAGGACGTTCAAGGGTCTGCCGAGAGGGAGAGTGTGGGAGAGGTCGAGGTCGGCCAGCTCCTCGACGCCGAGGCCGCGGTAGAGGGCGGCGGCCGCGGTGTCGGTACGTTTGTGGATGGCGCTTCCGATCGTGCCGACCGTCTGCACGGCCCGAGGAGGTCCCGTTCCCTCGGCTGTTCGAAGGGCTATCAGCTATCAGCTCACCTGCGGTAACCATCTCGGCGCACCTTGGCGTGCACGCCGACGAGCGACAACACGTCACTGGGCAGCTCGGATGAAAGGTTCGCATTGTGTAAGCCTGGGGGCGCCAACCAGTCCTCCGCGCCAACCTGCGCGGCGACCTCGCCGGTGTCGCTGCCGCGATCGTAGAGGGTGACTGCGACATCGATGACGCTTTCGCCCGGCTGGTAGACGACGTCGAGTTGCAGCGCGTCGAAGAGCGCCCGTAGTTCGCCCTGTGGCGCCGTGTCGAGCGAGGTGGCAAGGATCGGCAGACGGTCGAGCAACGGGGCGACATCGGCCAACGTCGGCGCCTCTGTCGCCGACGCTCGTGCGAGTGCCACGAGCCGCTCGCGCCGCTCGGCGATCGCGTCCTCCAGCTCCGTCACGCGCTGGCCGACGCGCCGTCGGAGTGCGGCGGTCACGTCGTCGGCTTCGAGGTTGACGAGCTGGCGGGCAAGGCGCCGTTCGAGGTCGGTGATCTCAGCTTCGATCTCCTCGGCGCGTTCTTTCGCCGGTGCGACGCGTTCGGGCTCGGCGGCGGCTTCGAGGCAGGTGCGCCAGTACCCGGTGCGCTCGGGGCCGAAGAGGGCGGTGGCGAGGAACGGGAGCAGCGCGTCGTTGAGCCGCTGCTCGTTCAGGTACACGTGGGGCGGGTGGTCGGCGGGGATGTCTTTCGACCGCTGGTGTGAGGGCTGGCAGGAGTAGTAGGTGGTCTGGCGGCGGTGGTTGCCCCACATGCGCAGTCCGCAGATCCCGCAGCGGAGGAGCCCTCGGTAGAGGTAGTCACGTTTGGCGGTGGGTCGGGCGACGGTCGCCAGGACTCCTTGGCGGGAGCGCTCGTTGGCCTTGGCGCGCGCAGAGACGGCGTCGTACTCCTCGCGGCTCACGATCGCCGGATGTGCCGGCTCCTCCGACCAGACCCAGGCCTCTGGCGGGTTGGTCCGGTTGTGGCCCTTCTTGCGGGCTCTGCGGTTCCAGACCTGGTAGCCGGTGTACTTGGGGTTCTTGAGCACCTCCCAGACTGACGACCTGCTCCAGGCACCGCGCGCCGTCGTCGGATCGATCGGGACCGGCGGCGGGTAGCGGTCGGGCTCGGCGTTGAGGCGATCGCGGATCTGGAGGAGCCCCATGCCGCCGCCCAAGTACCAGTCGTAGATGGCACGGACCACCGGAGCGCGCACGGGGTCCAGCTCCAGGGTGCGCTTGTTGATCCCGCGGCTCGCCTTGTGCGGGTTCGGGTGGTCGTGGGTGACGAAGCGATAGCCGTAGAGGGCGACGCCACCGGTGTGCCAGCCCTGGCGGGTCGAGGTCTCCTGGCCCTGGCGGGACTTCACCATCAGCTCGTGGTGGTAGCCCCGCGCGATGCCGATGTTCACGTGGCGGAGCACGATGGTGCCGAAGGACTCCTCCAGCGGCTCATCCGCCGCGCACAGGCGGACGCCCGCCTGGCGCAGCTCGTCTTCGACGCGGAAGGCGACCGAGGAGTTGCGCGACAGGCGAGAGATGGACTCTACGATCACCCGGTCGAAGCGCGCCGGGCGGCGGGCCGCGTCGGCGAGCAACTCCTGGAGCCCGCCGTCGCGTGGGATGGGGATCTCGAAGCCGGCCAAGCCGCCCGAGCCGCGTGCGGCGTAGGCGCGGGTGCCCGACTCGATGTCGTAGTAGTGACAGACGATCCGCCCGCCGGACTCGGCCACCTGGCGCTCGGCGTTTTGGAGCTGGCGGGGGAAGCTGAGCGTGGGGTCTTGTTCGTCCTCCGTCGAGACTCGCCCGTACCAGGCGTAGCGGGGAAGTGGGCCGGCGGGCGTGGTCATGGCAAGGCCTCCTCGTCCTGTCCTACCTCTGTCCCGGCGAGGCAAGCGAGCAGGGCCGAAAGCGCCCGGCCCTGGGCTGCCGCCAGCGGCCGCCCGGCCTCGCCGCCGACGAGGCGGACCTGGCAGCGGATGGTCAGGACCGAGCCGGTGGGAGCGGGATCGGGGGACCCGGGGGCTTGGCGGGTGCAGGCCTCGGTGGTGGCGAGGCGACGAGCGGTCATCGGGTGGCCCTCGCGGTCAAGGTGCCGAGCTGGACGAGAGGCCGGCGGGGGGCTTCCTCCCCGACCGCCAACCAGATGGTGTCGGCGGGGTTGCCCGTCCCGGCGACGGCCGTCGCCACCGGGAGGGCGGTGGCGCCGAGCGCCTTGCGCAGCCCCGGCTCGCGCCCCGGCTGGGCGAGCCAGAAGAGGACCGGCCGGGAGACGCCGTCGGCCTCGGCGAGGTCGCGGTAGCCGGCGAGCTTGGCGGCGACCCGAGAGAGCGGCTCGCTCCCGGTGTCATGCTCCAGGAAGAACTCGAAGCGCTCGCCGCCCTCTTCCCAGATCCCGTAGGCGTCGGGGCGGACGAAGTCTCCCCACTCCGCCGCGCAGCGCCGCTCTGACCACCAGGCGCCGACCGCGGCATCGGGGCGGCGCCGTGCCGCGGCGTGCAGCGCGCAGAAGAAGCCGTTCACCCCCAGGGTGTGGGCGGTGCGCTGGTGGGCGGCGAGCGCCACGACCCGGTCGCGCACCACCGAAGGACGTGGCGCCTCGACGCCGCGCTCGGCCGCCACGACCGCCGCGCCGAGCAGACCCAGGGTGTAGCGCCACGACGCAGAGCCCGTCGGACGCAGCGGACGGAACCGTTCCAGGACCGCCATCCGCCTCAGGGCGACGAGGCGGTGCTGGGTCGAGGTGAGGCTCGTGAAGCAGAGGTCGCAGACCTGCTCGGTCGTCAGCACCCGGTGCTCCCACAGCACCCGGCAGAGGAGGCGGTCGCGTTCGGTCAGCCGTCCGACGATGTCGAGCGCAGATGCGCCGCCCCGCCGAGGAGAAGAAGAACTACTCATGGATTGCTCCAGGAGTCGGGGTCCTCAGACGCCGGGGTGGGAGACGCCCTGTGCCGGTGGTTCGGCCCAGGTGGCCCCGGCGTCTCAAAGCCGCCGGGGGAGACGCCGCCCGAGACGCCGTCCGAGACGCCGCCAGGCCCGCCGCCCCCTTTCTGGTGACGGTGCCGGCGACGGCGCACCAACAGCTCGTGGCGGCGCTCGGCCCGTGAGCGCCCGTGGGCGCGGGCACACTGTCGGGCCTCGGCCTCTCGGCCGCCGATCGCCGGGGGCAGCGGGCGGGTGCGGAGGGTGAAGGCGTGGAGGTCCCGTCCGCCGACCACCAACCGGCAGGCCACCTGGTAAGCGTCGAGGTGGCAGAGGTCGTAGGGCTTCAGGTACGGCTCGGTGTGGCGGGCGAGCACGCGGGCGTCTTCGGGCGAGACGCAGAAGTACACCTTGTTGCGGGCGTTGGCCGACGCCGCTTCGAAGAGGTCCTTCGGGAGCTGGGCGAGATGCTGGTGGGCCAAGACCACCGAGAGGTGATAGCCGCGCGCCTCGGCCAGCACGTCGTCGATGGCGGTCGGCAGCGCCAGGAAGTTCTGGCACTCGTCGACGTACAGGGTCACGTCGGGGCGGACTGGGTCGTCGGCCCGGGCGGTCGCCGCCTGCCACACCCTGGCCACCAAGAGCGCGCCGACGAGACGCGACGTGTCCTCCCCGAGCGTGCCCTTGGGCAGACGGGCCAAGAGCACGCCGCCTGCGAGCACCTCGCGCATACTGAAGCTGGAGGTGGCCGAGCCGAAGAGGTCCCGGGCGAAGCGGCGGGCCAACACCGCCCGGAGCTTGTTCATGATCGGCCCGATCACCTGGGCCTGGCCGGCTGGCGTCAAGGCGTCGTAGGCGTCCCAGAAGCCCCGAAGCCCCGAAGCCCCGAGCGCTCCGACAGCCCGCTGACGAGGGGAGCCCGAAACCTGCGGTCGGTCAACAGCAGCGGCACGTCGGCCAAGGTGGCGCCCGGCAGGCGCCGCAGCGTCGCGCACGCCGAGCGCAGCACGTCATCGGTCCGCGGACCCCACCAGGCCGAGAAGATCCGGGCGAAGACCGACACCACGTGGTCGACGGCCACCTCTGGCGGCTCGCCGTCCAATACGTTCAAGGCCGGTGGGGCCTCGGTCTCCTTCGGGTCGATCAGCACCAGACGGCGGAGAGCCTGCTCCGGGAGCCGGGCGAGGAGGTCGTCTGCCAAGTCGCCTTTGGGGTCGATCAGCACTACCCCGCGCCCAGCAGCCATGTCGGCGAGCGCCATGTTGGCGAGGAGGGTGGACTTGCCCGAGCCGGTCGCGCCGACGACGTGGGTGTGGAACCGGCCATCTTTCACCCGCAGGGCGACCGCGCGCCGAGGCCCGACCTCGGTGTCGCCGAGCACCCGGATCCCGGCGGCGCGCTCAGAGCCAGTCATCGTGGTCCTCCGAGGTCTCGTCCCAGGCTCCGGACGCGAGACCTGGCGGCGGGGCAACCGCGGCCGCCCCGGCATAGGAAAGGCCTGGGACCAGCTCGTCAGAGGGCAGGTGGGCCAGGGCCGCCACCTCGGAGAGGCCCACGACCTGGCCGCGCCGGAGCGTCCGGCGCTCGAGCGCTCGGCGACAGCCCGGTCGTCGCCGGGCGACGAAGTGGGTGTCTGCGGCGTAGACGCCGAAGGCGGCGGTGAGCTCACTCGCCCGGGCGGAGAGGCGCCTCCGGCTCCCACGCTCACCCGAACCCGAGGCGACGCCGTAGCGGACACAGACCTCGAAGGCGGGGAGGTCGGTCACCTTGTCGACCCCGCGGCGCACCGCGGCCGCCCGGAAGGGATCGGGGCGCAGGGGTGGTGGGCTCGTCGTCCGCCAGGCGGCGAGGAGCCGGGGGACGAGCGCGGTGGGCTTTCCGGTGTGGAGGGAGCGCACGGCCCGGGTGACGGCGCGGGTCTGGCGGGAGGTCGCCGGTCGGGCGAGGACCTGGACGACGGCGTGCTCGCCCTCGCGCTCCGCCTCGAGGGCGCCGATCACCGTGCGCAACGGGTCGCTCGTATGCTCGGTCGAGAGCGAGCGCCACGACGGGCCGGCGAGGCGCAGCTCGCCCGAGAGGGAGAGCCGGCCGGACATGGCCGGCGAGGTGGCGTCGTGCACGTGGCAGCGGGCGCCGGGCCACGCAGAGCCGATGGCCCGGGCGACCGCCATCGCCGAGACGCAGGCGGCCACCCAGAACCGCAGGCGCACCCCTGCCGGTGAGCCTTCGATCTCGAAGGCGACGTGCGGGGGTGGCGAAACGAGCCTGCGCCGGCCCGCCAGCACCGCGTGGACGTTGCGCCAGAAGACCGCCGACCCCTTGGGGTCGACCACGGGCGGCAGCTCCACCTCGACCAGGTGGCCGCTCGTCGGTGCCCGGAGCCGGCCGAAGCCCTGGAGGACCTTCCAAGCGACCAGGAGCGCAACGACGCCTCCTGCGATCGGCACGGCGACGTGGCCCAAGACGGCCAAGACGTGGAGGACGTGATGGAAGAACGCGGCGGTCTCTTTGCCGGGGTGGAGCAGGTAGCGGCCGAGCGGCGAGTCGGCAGGGCCAGACGCAGCCGACGGCTGCGGCAAGGTCGCGGGTGGCTGGGTGATGGTCGTGGTCGGTGTCGGAATGGTGGATCTCCTCTTCGTCGTGGCCGGCTCGGTGCCGGCCGGTGTTCGTGAGCTGTCAGTCAGGGCACGGCAACGAGGTGGCCGGCCTCGTCCTCCAAATAGGGGTGGTAAGGCCGAATTCGGACAGAGGAACTTGGGCGACTCGCGTGCCTCCAGGCCCGTCGAACGTCATCGGCGCCTTCGGGGCCGAACCGCCCCCGGTCTCGTCGAGGGTTCTCCTGGAGCTGGGGTAGCCGGTGAACCTGTGACCGCGCGTCACCCATCGCCTCTGGCATCGCCGGTCACCGGCGGGCTGGTGGCAACGTGGAACGTGGCGGTGGTGTCGCATGGATCTCCTTTGGTCGTGGTGATGGCTCCCATAAAGAACAAGCCGATCCGGGGCGAATTTGGACATCGGTTCTCGCGGTCTCCTGCGTGGCGGGTAGACGGACACGCGCCTCCACCAGAAGAACATGGGGTTCGGGGCCGAAAATCGACAAAAGATCTTCGAGGACGTTGGGTGCGCGTTCTCGGGGGCAGGGGTCGGTACCTGCGTCACGACCTATGAACCGGCAGCTGAGGGCCGATCGGCGACAAACCTTCTCGGACCAACTGCGGCTCACGACCACCGCCCCGGACGCAAGCGGCCGCGAACGGGCCAACTACATCGGGATTCATTTTCGTCATGGGTGCCCACGACCGGCCGGCAGCGCGCCAAAGGACCGGTATGAGACCTCGATCCCTCCGCGAAGTCAAGGGGTCTTCGAAGATTCTTTCTCGCCCAGATGCCCAGGTCAGCGCGTGGATTCAGCGAGGAGGCCGGTCCTGGGCCCGGTGCCGGGGCGCAGGATCGCAAGCGGCCCAGCCGCCAAGACACCTGGCTACCGCTGGGCACCCTAGATTCGTCACATGCGACAGGTCGATGTGGCTCCGGAGGTTCGCAACTGCGTTCCTGCTCGCGAGCTGGACGAGTTCTGTGCAGCCCTCGCCGAGACCGAGGTCACGTGCGTCATCTGTGGCGATGACCTGCCGGCCGGCTCCTCGACATCCGTGGCAGTCCAGGTGTTTGTCGATCCCGCCGATGCGACCGTGTTCAGCGTCGTGGCATCCCACGCTCGCTGCGGGCCCTCCGGTGTCCACCAGCGCCCCGGCCTGGCCGAGCAGCTCTCCGTGCGGTCGGGCACCGCCACGAGGGAGCTCGACGTCAGGTGGTGCCCGCTCATCCTGCCGTCGGGTCACGTGGGCGTGGCGTGGGAGGCATCGGAGCGGGTGGTGACGTGGCAGGACGATCCGGCCGACGCGGTGACTGCGGTGGTCGCCGCCTACCTCAAGCTCGGGTTCGATCTCGTCACGCCCGGACAGATCGAGGCGGACGCGCTACCCGAGCTGCCGGTGCCGCCAGGTTGGGTGGCCGAGGTCGGCGAAGACGGATACCTGGCGGTGCTGTCTCCTGACGGGAACGCCGCGCTGTCGGTGAGCGTCGATGCCGACGCGCTCGGACAGCTGCGGAAGGGAGTGACGGAGAAGGCACAGCTGGTCGCCTTGACGGGATGCAACCTCCATCTCGACTCCGAGCATCGAGAAGCCGGGCTCATCTACGCCGCCGCGCAAGGCAGCTTGGTGGGTGCTCGGGTCCCTGCCCGTGTGACCTGACGCGCGCCATAGCCGCGGCTTCAAGAGATCGGGGGCGTCTTTCTGCGAGCGCCGCTCGACCCGGCCAGCGGAGACGGACCGACCCGGCAGGCCAGGTCTGATCCAGGTGGCCGATGTCGGCCGCCGGTAGCCTTGAGGGGGCGACGTCCCCAGGTCAGAGCGCGAGGAGGGCTCACGTCGGCATGGCCGAGAGCAGGGTCAACAACCACGCCGCGTTCATCTGATCCGTCGCCGACCTGCTCCGGGGCGACTACAAGCAGTCCGAGTACGGCAAGGTCATCCTCCCTCTGACCGTCCTCCGGCGCCTCGACTGCGTGCTGGAGCCCACCAAGGTGGCCGTCCTCGCCCGGGCCACGAAGCTGCGCGGCCAGGTCGACAACGTAGAGCCCGCGTTCTGCGCGGTGGCCGGCGAGCACTTCTACAACACCTCCCCGCTCGACTTCCCCCGCCTCCTCGACGACCCAGCCCAGGCGGCGGGAAACCTGCGGGCCTACAACGACCTCGTCACCTGACCGTGCCGCCGGTTGCCAATAGGGCGATGGTGTTCCAGGATAAAATGCGGCGGTGCATCGTTTCGCCTGGGAAGTGTCAGCTCGGGATCGGCGTGATTCGGCTCGTGGCGACGGCAGCGGAGCGCCGGTCGGCACTCCGCCTCGCACTGGTCGGTGGAACCGGCGGTGCAAGTACCTGTCGGCGGCAGCGGCCATGGTGGTCCTCGCCGGCGGGATGCTCGCGGCGTCGACGACCCCCGCCAGTGCCACGGTGCCGGCGACTGTGTCGGTCAGCCCGAGCGCTGGTCCGGTCGGTTCGGTCGTTCGCATATCGGTGAGCGGGCCGAGCGGCGAATCCTCGGGCTGTACGGGCGTGACCTTCGCGCGATCGGCGGGAGGAGGCACCGCGCTCGCACCAGGGACCGAGAACGGCGTCGTGGGGCGTTTTGTCGTGCCGAGCTTTTTCGGAGCTCCGGGGCCGGGCCAGTTCACGGCAGTGACGCCCGGGAGCTACGTCTTCCGCGTCACCTGCGGCTCGATGGCGACCGGAGGCCTCGTCACCTCGTCGGCCGCCTTCACGGTCACCACCTCAGCGCTGCCGCCTTCACGCTTCGTCGGCATGGCCACCATGCCGACAGGCAAGGGCTACTGGCTGGCCCAGGTGGGGGGAGGGGTGTTCAGCTACGGTGACGCCCCCTTCTACGGCTCGCTGCCGGGTGATGGCGTGGTCTCGACCGCGCCGATCACCGGGATCGCCGCCACCCCCGACGGCAAGGGGTACTGGCTGGTCAGTGCCGACGGCGGGGTGTTCAGCTTCGGTGACGCCCGCTTTTGCGGGTCCCTGCCCGGCGATGGGGTCGTCCCCCATGCTCCGATCGTGGGCATCACCGCCGATCCGGCCGGCGGGTACTGGCTGGTCGGTGCCGACGGCGGGGTCTTCGCCTTCGGGCCAGCCCGCTTCTACGGCTCGGCACCGGGCCGCGGTGGCCCGGTCGGCGACGCGCCCTTCGTCGACCTCGGGGCGACGTCGGACGGCGGCGCCTACTACGAAGCGGCAGCGACCGGCTGGTCGGTTGGATACGGCAACATCGCGAACGCGAACACGAACGAGCCCTTCGGCATCCCGTTCCCGGGGGTGCCGTCTCCTTCGACGTCCCAGCTGGCAGGTCCGCTTACGTCGTTGATCACCGGAATCGCGGTCACGCCGAGCGGCGAGGGCGTTTGGCTAGTGGGAGCCGACGGCGGGGTGTTCTCCGTGGGCGCTCCTGCCGGGAACCACAGCGCGCCGCCGCCGTTCTTCGGCTCACTGCCGAGTGTCGGCGTGGTGCCCAGTGCACCCATCGTGGGCATGGCCGCCGCCCCGGGTGACACCGGCTACTGGCTGGTCGGCGCCGACGGCGGAGTGTTCGCGTTCGGCTCTGCCGGTTTCTACGGCTCGGCTGGCGGGTCGGGACTTCGGTGGCAGGACTAGGGCTGCCACCGCGGCGACAACCTCATCACATTCGGAGGCAATGCTGCACCACACACGCTCAGGGTTCGACGACACCCGACAGCGCGCCATCACCCCAATTCCAGCCGCCGGGTCAGCCGGACCACGCGTCGGAGGACTGGCCCGGCTCCGGCCGGGGGCGCCACTCCTACGACCAGCGACTTTGCTCGGCGCAACCTTCCACGGCGCGAAATTCGAGAGCCGCGATCGCCCCGTGAGGGCGACGGCTCAAGGAGATCGTCACATCGATCCCGTAC
>JAJZMD010000127.1 GCA_021803085.1 Actinomycetes bacterium | reverse complement strand
TCTCGTGATGGGAGAGGTAGAGCTTGAGGCTGACGGCGACGAAGGCGGGCCGGAAGGACGCCGGAGCCGCCCCTGACGCCGCGCTCACGGGAGGACCATGGCCGTGCAGGGACCCGCAAAGCGCTCGATGCACCCCTCATGACCGCCTGACCATCGCCGGTTGCGCTTGCGGCTCGATCGCCACGATGAGTTCAGTGAGGTCCCGTAGCCCAGGACGTGCTGAGTGGCGATCGGGCGATACGCCAAAGAGCGCCGTTCAGTGGGCAACCAGCCGCCACACCCCAAGACCAAGCGGTCGTCGTGGCGAGTCGCACCACGAGGGCGTTGTGGGACCGCCACGCCCTCGACGGCAAGAGGTTCGATCACGCCAGGACGCCCGTGTGGTTGCGGATTGCCCGCGCGGCGAGGCGCTCGCCGAGAGCCGGATCCATGTCGCGAACGAGCCGCGCGTCAATCTGCTCGTCGTCTTTCCCGGCGCAGTTGGCGGCTTCTATGACATCGACCGCGCGATCAGCCCGAGCTTCCTCGTACACTTCTCCCCGCCAAGCGGTGCCGCGTGGCTCGCCGCCAATCGCTGCTGCGACAAAAACAGCGCCTCCGAGCCCTCTCAACACATGCGCGAGGCGCCGGCGGGACGCGAGGACGGCGATGCCCGGGCAACGGTGACCCTCGCCTGTGTCGCGATGCTGCGCGCCTTGCACGCCGAGATCGACCGGCTTGAAGAGCACATCGCCGCGCTGCCCGCGGTGCTGCGCCCGGATCGGGCGATATTCACCTCGCAGCCGTGAGCGGGGACGGTGGACGCTGCAGCGCTGCTCGCTGAGATCGGCAACCGCCGGGCGCGCGTTCCCGACGCCGGATCTCACGACGGCCTCGCAGGTGTCACCACGCTGACCACGAGCTCGGGCCGCCATCGCAGCGTCTCGCTCCGTTGGGCGGCCTCCAGGCGGCGGCAAAATGTCCTGCGCGGCCTCGCGGGGGACACAATCGGGGCGAGCGGGTGGGGGAACGCTCGCCCCCAGGCGCTCCGGGCCGCAGGCATGTCACACGCACACGCCGAGCCCGCCCTCGCGCGCTCGTGGGCGCAGTGATCTGGCGCTGTTGGCAAGATCACGTCCCCTGCGAACCCGAGCGACACGCCGCGGCTCGTCGCCGCGCGGCGGTCGGGGATTGACAGAGGGTTACTCATCGGCCGGCGCGCTGCTCGTACTCGGTGAGGACGGCGACCTTGTCCGCGGAGGGTGACGTCGCGTCGAAGCGGTAGGAGAGCCACTCCCGCACGAGCCGTCGGGCGAGCTCGAGACCGATCACCCGCTGGCCGAGCGCGAGCACCTGCGCGTCATTGCTGAGCACCGCACGCTCGACCGAGTAGCTGTCGTGCGCGGTCGCGGCGCGGATCCCCGGCACCTTGTTGGCGGCGATCGCCACCCCGAGGCCGGTGCCACAGACCAGCAGCGCCCTGTCGGCGAGTCCTGCCGCAACCCTCTCGGCCGCGGCGATCGCGACGGAGGGGTAGGGGGTGTGGCTGTCCGCGTCGACGCCGACGTCGTCCACGCTGGCGACGAGCGCGCTCGTCCGCAGCTCCTCCTTGAGTGCCTCCTTGTACGCGTAGCCAGCGTCATCCGCACCGACGACGATCCGCCAACCCGGCACGGCCGGCTGTCCCTTAGGCATCCCCGCCAGCTTCCCCGACCCTCCCGGCCGCGTCGACAACCAGTGCGAACGACACCGCCCCGGGGTCCGGGGTGCCCCGGCTCTTCTCCCCGTGCACGCGCGCCCGTCCGGCGCGCGGGACGAGCGCGGCCGTCACCTCGGCGGCCTCGGCAGCGTTGTGCGCCGCCGCAGTCCAGGCGGCGCCGAGGTCTGCGCCCGCGCGCAGCGCCGCGCGCAGCGCCCGCGCAAAAGGGAGCAGGGCGTCGAGCATCGTCTTGTCGCCCTCGACGGCCCCGCCCGCCGCAGCGACCGCAGCACCCGCTTCGTCGAGCGCGTCGGCGACCGCAGCGGCACCGGGTGCACCGGTGTCTCCGAGACGCGCACCCGCCCGGCGCAACCCGAGTCCCCAGAGAGCCCCGGAGGTCCCGCCCGCGGCATCGGCCCATGCCGCTCCCGCCCCGGCGAGCACACTGCCCGCGCCCGAGCCGGCGGCCGCGAGGCGCGCGGCCATTGCGGCAGCAGCAGCCGAGCCGCGCTCCATCCCGATGCCATGGTCGCCGTCGCCGGCGACGGCGTCGTAGCGGCCGAGACTCTCTTTCGCCGCGCTCAGCGCGGCGGCGGCGCGGGCGAGTCCTGCCGCGACCACGCGCGCCGCGGCGCGCGACCCGTCGTCCGCGTCGACAACGCGCGCGCCTGCCGGCGACGAGTCCGGGCTACTCGTGATGGCGTCCCTGACGACGACTTCACCACCTTGCGGCTCCTCGTATGCCGAGCCTGGGGCCAGCGCACCACGGCGAAACGCCGGTGCCATCGCTGGCGCCTGCCATAGACGCTCAAGGTCGTCGTCAAGCCAGCAGGCCGACAACGAGACGCCCGCCATCGAAAAGCTCGTGACCAGTTCGCCGACTTCTGGTTCGACAGGGACCACGCCGTCGGCCGCGCACAGTGCGGCGACGCTGCGGTAGAGCACGAAGAGCTCCTCGTACTTCACCGCGCCCAGCCCGTTGAGTACGAGCGCGACCCGTTCCCCGCGCTGGTGCGACCCGACCGGCGATTCGCGCCAGAGGGCCCCGACGAGGAGCGCCGCGAGCTCGTCCACGCCGAGCGCGTCCCGTTCCTCGATGCCCGGCTCCCCGTGCACCCCCATGCCAACGGCCATGCGACCGCTGGGGACGCTGAACAGAGGTTCGCGCGCTCCGGGCAGAGTGCACCCGGAGAAGGCAACACCAATCGAGCGCGTGCGGTCGTTCGTCGCCCCGGCGAGCCGCGCGACCTCGGCGAGCTCCGCGCCCTCCTCGGCGGCGGCACCCGCGACCTTGTAGACGACGAGGCCGCCGGCGATCCCCCGTCGGCGCGCTCGCTCGGTGTCCGGCGCGCTCGCCACGTCGTCAGTCACCGGGAGCGACACGCATGCGACGCCCTCGGCGTCGAGACGCGCCTCGGCCTCGGCGAAGTTGAGCACATCGCCCGCGTAGTTCCCGAAACTGAAGAGCACCCCGCCCCCGCTCTCAACCGCGCGGGCAACGCTGCAGATCTGTTGGGCCGAGGGCGAGGCGAAGACGTTGCCCATGGCGGCGCCGGCCGCGAGCCCCTCGCCGACCAGCCCTGCGAAGGCCGGGTAGTGGCCGGAGCCGCCGCCGATCACGACGGCTACCGCCCCGGGTCGGAGCGGCCGGCGCCGGACGACACCGCCGTGGACCCGGCGCACGAAGCGCCCATACGCCAGCGCGAGGCCGTCCGCGGCTTGGTCCGCGAACTCCCCGGGATCGTTGACCAGGTAGGCCATCTTCGCCGCGACCTCCTCAGACGCCGAGGCGTCCCATGGCGGCGAGCGAATGCGCCGTCCAACGCGCCTCGGTCTCAACGGTCGCCTGCGCGCTCCCCTGCCAGGGGAGCCAGTGCTCGACGATCTCGCTGATCCCCCGTGAGCGTGGCCGCACGCGGCCGTACAGGTATCCGACGTCGAGCAGGCCGGTCCCGAGCTCGCAGCCGACGAGGCTGAAGCCCACGAGACCCGGCGCGCGCCGGAACGTGAAGTCCTTCACGTGCAAATTGACGACGTGCGCGGCGGCTTGATCGATCGTCTTGGACGGGTGCTCGAGTCGGGCCACCATGTTCGCGGGGTCGAGGCAGATCCCGACCCCCGGGTCGCCGACCTCCTCGACCACGCGCACGAGCTCCTCGGTCGAACACGCTTCGTAGGTCTCAAGTCCGAGCCGCACGCCGGCGTCGGCGAAACGCGGCGCGGCGACCCGCAGCTCGGCAACCGCCTCAAATGGCGCAGGGCGGTCGTCACCCGAAGCAAGCATCGTGCGGACGACCCCCGCCCCGAGCGCCACGGCGACCTCGAGGAATCGGTCGAGCTGCAGCGCGCGCACGCCGCGAAACCCGACCTCGAACGCGACGCCCGCCGCCGCGCCCCGCGCGCGCAGCGCGGCCAGCTGTGTTGCCGAATGCTCAACGAGTTCGGGGTGGTCACAGATCTGCAGCACCTCGGCACCGGCCGCCGCTGTCTCATCGACGACCTCCTCGAGGCTGAGCGGGTCGCCCACCTGCGCCGACATGCGCCAGAAGAACGCGTAGGTACTAAGACCGACGCTCACCGATCCGACCCCACTGCGCAGCGCCCGCGCCGAGGGCTCACTCGTCGCACGCGGGGTGGAGCGGCGGCGGGATCTCCACTCCGAGCTCGGTCAGGGTGTCGGTGACAACACGGATCGCGTTGAGCGCGCGCGGGAAGCCTGAGTACTGGACCGTGTGGATGACGGTCTCGAGGATCTCGGTCGCGCTGAGCCCGGCATGGATCGCGCCCCGCGTGTGGCCGCGTAGCTGCGGCTCGAGGCCGCCCAGCGCGACAAGCGCCGCTATGGTCGCCATCTCGCGCTGTGCGAGGGTGAGACCCGGGCGCGCATAGATGTCCCCAAAATTGAATTCGATGCCGTAGCGCGCGAGGTCCTGGGCGAGCCCGGTCTGCATCTCGATCAGTCCTTGGGACTTGCCCGCGCCGTAGAGCTCCTCGAACTTCTCACGCCCACGCTGCAACCGGTCGCTCATCGTCTCCCTCCGCTCATATTGAGTGGCCGCCGTCAAGGGGCAGGATCACCCCGGTGATGTTCGCCGCCGCCGGCGCGACCAAGAACACGACCGCGCCTGCGAGATCCTCGGGTCGCCCGAGCAGGCGCGTCGGGATCTGCGACAGCAACTGCTCGCGGCGCTCGGGGGTGTCGCGGTCCCGCCCCGGCGTCGCCTGGGCACCGGGCGCGAGGCAGTTCACCGTCACGCCCTCCTCGGCGACCTCGATCGCGAGCGCCTTTGTCAGGCCGACGACCCCAGCCTTGGCCGCGGCATACGCGGTGGCGCCCCGCACGAGCCGGCCACCGGCGATCGCGGCGACCGAGGCGATGTTGACGATGCGTCCCTCGCGCTGCGCAAGCATCCCGGGAAGCACGTGGCGCGTCACAGTGAAGACCGCGGTCAGATTCCGGTCAAGCTGGCGCTGCCAGGTCTCGATGTCCATCTCGTGAAACGCACAGACGACGCCCCCGCCGGCACAGTTGACCAGGATGTCGACACCGTCGAAGCTCTCGCGCACCGTCCCAACCGCGCGTCCGACGGCCGCGAAGTCCGTCAGGTCGACCGCGACCGCATGCGCCGGCCGGCCGCGGGCCGCGACGAGCGCCGCCGTCTCCTCACAGCCCGACCCATTGAGGTCAAACCCGGCAACGGCCGCACCCTCGTCCGCCAGCGCGGTCGCGATGACGCGTCCGAGTGCGCCGGCGGCACCCGTGACGATCGCTCGTTTGCCCTCTAGTCGCATGCTCCCCCGTTCGATCGTCAGCACTCAGTGCACCGGGAACTCAGCGGGCAGCGGGCGCCCCGGGACGACGTGGCCGGCGCGGTCCTCGTCCTTCTCGTACTGGTGCCCGGCACGGCCGCCTGGTGGGTGGCCCGTCTCGATGAAGAAGCCCGCCAGCTCCTCGTACACCTCAACGATGTCGTGGACCTGCTGTGCTGGCGTCATCACGAGGTCACCGGCCTGCGCGAAGTGCTCCATGCCCTCCGAGGAGATCTTCGCCTTGCCCTCGGTGATGATCCACAGCTCGTGATCGTCGTGAAAGTGCCGGTCGAAGCGACCGCCCGCGGCGACCCGGAAGCGCCCGACGGCGACCACCTCCAGCCAATCCGGCCGCGTCTCGGGGTTGATCCAGCCCGAGGTCAAGTCGAAGACAGGCGTCGTACTCTCCGATCCGTCGTCCGTACCCCACCGCTGTCCCAGGTGGTCGACCGGTTGGCCACTGCTACTGTACCCAACGGCACGCTGCGGCGCACGAACGAGGGGGAGCGGCATGGCAACTGTTTCGGGCGCACCGACGCTCGAACACCACCGCGAACCGCTCGGCATCGGGGACCGTCGGCCCAGGGTCTCCTTCAAGGTCGACGCCGATCCGAGCTGGACCCAGGTGGCCTACGAGCTCGAGGTGACCCGGGACGGGGTCGCGACGCGCGCTCGCGTCGACTCGCCCGACTCCGTCCTCGTCCCCTGGCCAGGTGAGGACCTCGTCTCCCGGGAGCGCGCGTCACTGCGCGTGCGCGTCGTCGGCCGGGAGGGCGACACGTCGCCCTGGAGCGCGCCGGCCTTGCTCGAGGCCGGTCTGCTCGAGCCGGGTGACTGGCACGCCGTGCCGGTCGGTCCCCGCTGGCCTGAGGACCACGACTCCGACACCCGCAGGCCCCCACTGGTGCGCCGAGAGTTTGCGGTGCCCGGTCCGTGGTCCCGGGCGCGGCTTTACGTGAGCGCGCACGGTCTGTACGAGGTCGAGCTGAACGGCCGACGCGTCGGGCGCGAAGCGATGGCGCCCGGCTGGACCGTCTATGGCACGCGCCTCGAGTACGCCACCTACGACGTCACCTCGGTGCTCCACGCGGGCACGAATGTGCTCGGCGCATGGCTTGGTGACGGCTGGTACCGCGGCCGCCTCGGCTGGAACGGTGGGTTCCGCAACCTCTACGGCCGCGAACTCGGCCTCATCGCACAGCTGGAGATCCTGCTTTCCGACGGCAGGCGCCTGCTCGTCGCCACCGATGACGCCTGGCGCGCGCACCTTGGACCGATCCTCTCCTCGGGCATCTACGACGGCGAGGACTACGACGCCCGCGCGGAGATGCCGGGCTGGTCCTCTCCCGGTTTCGACGACCGGGCTTGGAGCCCTGTGGCGGTCTTCTCCCGCGACCCGGCAACGCTCGTCGCGCCGACAGGCCCCCCCGTCCGCTGTAGCGAGCAGCGCCGACCCGTTGCGGCACTGCGCACTCCAGCCGGCAAGGAGGTGCTCGACTTCGGGCAGAACCTTGTCGGTCGGCTGCGCATCCGTGTCTCGGGGGCAGAGGGAGCTGAGGTAGTGCTCTCGACGGCCGAGGTGCTCCAGGATGGGGAGATCTACACCCGCCCGCTGCGCGGGGCGCGCTCGACGGATCGCTACATCTTGGCGGGACGCACCGTCGAGGAGTGGGAGCCGCGCTTCACCCTCCACGGCTTCCGCTACGTGCAGGTCGACGGCTGGCCCGGGGACCTCGGCGCGGCCGCAGCGCGCGGCGACATCGTCGCTTGCGTCTACCACTCCGACATGGAACGTACGGGGTGGTTCTCGTGTTCGGACGCTGACGTGAACCGCCTGCACGAGAACGTCGTGTGGAGCATGCGCGGCAACTTCGTCGACATCCCGACAGACTGCCCCCAGCGCGACGAGCGCGTCGGCTGGACGGGCGACCTCCAGGTGTTCGCGCCGACGGCCACCTTCCTTTACGACTGCAGCGGGGTGCTCGACTCCTGGCTGCGGGACGTCGCGATCGAGCAGCTCCCAGACGGGACCGTGCCGTGGTACGTACCCGTGATCCCCGCGCACAAGACCTGGACGCCGATCCGACCCGGGGCCGTCTGGGGCGACGTGGCGGTCCTCACGCCCTTCATCCTCTACGAGCGCTTCGGCGACGCCGGCTTCCTCGAACGCCAGTACGAGAGCGCAAAGGCCTGGGTTGACCTGGTCGACCGCCTCGCCGGTGCCGACCACCTCTGGGACGAGGGCTTCCAGCTCGGCGACTGGCTCGACCCCAGCGCGCCGCCCCAGGACCCCGCGCGGGCGATGACTGATCCCCACCTCGTCGCCACCGCCTACTTCTTCCATTCGGCGACCCGGCTCGCGGACACCGCAACCGTCCTCGGACGCGACGGCGAGCGCGACCACTACCGCGACCTCGCCGCAGGGATCCGTCGCGCCTTTGTCGCCCGCTACGTGACGGCTCCCGGCCAACTCTCGAGCGATAGCCAGAGCGCGTACGCGCTCGCGCTCTGTTTCGGCCTGCTGCCCGAGAGCGACCGGGCTCCCGCCGGCGCGCGCCTCGCAGAGCTCGTCCGGTCGGCGGGCGACCGCATCGCGACGGGCTTCGCTGGGACGCCCGTCGTCTGCGACGCGCTCTGCGACGCGGGAAAAGTTGCCGCCGCCTACGACCTCCTGCTGCAGCGCGAGTGTCCGTCGTGGCTCTATGCCGTCTCCTGCGGCGCCACGACGATCTGGGAGCGCTGGGACGCGCTGCTGGCCGACGGGACCGTCAACCCGGGGACGATGACCTCGTTCAACCACTACGCGTTCGGCGCCGTCGGCGACTGGCTGCACCGCGTCGTCGCCGGTCTCGCCCCGGTCGCTCCCGGCTACCGCGAGATCCTCTTCCGGCCGCGCCCGGGGGGCACACTCACGTCCGCGTCCGCGCGCCACGAGTCCCCCTATGGCACGGTCGCTATTTCCTGGCAACTCGACGGCGAGGTGCTCGACGTCGAGGCGGTTGTCCCGACCGGCACCCGCGCCGTCCTTGACGTCGAGGCCTGCGCGCCAGTGGCGCTCGGCCCCGGCCACCACCGCGCTCGCCGCGTCGCGAGCGCGCTCCACCTCGAGCCGGCCACGCGCTCCACCGTGGGTCCCGACGCGAGCGCGCTCCCGATGGGGAGCTTCGGCCGCTGACTCTCGCGCTCGCCGCCTCGCGGCGCCGCGACACGGGCCAGACGCGGCACCTACATTTGGTCAACCAGTTGATACGCTTCGGCGACTCGAGCCGACGCCCGGAGGGCCGATGCTGGATCGCTGGGCACGTCTCCTCACCGAGCACATCCACGCGCACTGCGGGCAGATGACACGTGAGCCCACGGGACAGCTCGTCCACCCCTATACCGTGCCGTCCAGCCCCAACTCGCCCTTCTACTCACGAGCCCTGTGGGACTGGGACTCCTGGTCGATCAGCATCGTGCTCGGTCAGGTCGAGGCCGACACCGACCGCCGCGCTCAATATGCAGCCTACGAGCAAGGCTGCATCCTGAATTTCCTCGAGCACACCGACGAGGACGGCGTCATGCCGATCCAGCTCACCCCGGAGGGCCGGCTGACCCACGCTGACCCCTCGCGCGCCGGGGGATTCGCGGAGAACATGCACAAGCCGGTCGTGGCCCAGCATGCCGCCCTCATCTCCCAGCGCCTCGGGAGCGCGGAGTGGACCCGCCCGCACCTCCCCGCGATCGGGCGCTTCGTCGACCGCTACCTCGAGAGCCACGTGCACCCAGAGACGGCGCTCGCGTACTGGCAGAGTGACTTCGCCGTCGGCGTCGACAACGATCCGGCCGTCTTCTACCGCCCTGGGCGCAGTACGGCCTCGGTCTTCCTGAACAGCCTCCTTTACCGCGAGCTCCTCGCCTACGCCTATCTGATCGAGGAGCTCGGAGACCCGACGGAGGCGATCCGCAGGAGGCGCCAGGCGCAGGACCTCGCGGCCGCGATGAGCACGCACCTGTGGGACGAACGCGACGGGACCTTTTACTCGGCCGACCTTGCCCTGCGCCCGATCGACCCCGGAGACTGGCTCCACCGCGGCGCCCCACGCTCGTGGGCCTCGCTCCTTCTGCGGGTCGACAGCTGGCCAAGCTTCCTCCCCCTCTGGGCTGGTATGGCCTCCCAGGCCCAGGCCGAGGCAATGGTCGAACGAGTCCGCGACCCGCGCACGTTCCGTGCCACCTACGGGATCCGCAGTCTCTCGCGCCTCGAGAAGATGTACGACCTGCGGGCCTCGAACAACCCCTCGAACTGGCTCGGGCCGATCTGGGGGATCAGCAACTACATGGTCTTCCGCGGTCTCGTGAAGTACGGGTTCGACGAAGACGCCCGCGAGATCGCCGAGAAGACGGTGCGCCTATTCGGACACGACCTCGAGACATCGGGAGGTCTCCACGAGTTCTACCACCCCGACTCGGGCGAGCCCATCATGACCAAGGGCTTCCAGAACTGGAACTTCCTCGTGCTCAACATGCTCGCCTGGCTTGAGGACCGCGTGACGATCACGGAGTTCTAGCCCGGCCACCGCCTGCGCGGCCCCGAAGCGCCCGGCACGCACCACGTGCGGGTCGACGTCGCCGACTACCGCAAGGTGGTCGACGCGCCCTTCGGGGTTCGCGCCCGCCACGACGGGGCCAACGCAATTGTGCATCTCGCGTCGCGTTCGGCGATCGGGCCCGCGCCGGACGTCACCGTCCTGCGGGACGACCTTACGACGTGGTTGCCCGGCGCGAGCCAACGATGCGGCGGAGGACCGTCGAGCTCTTCGCGGAGTTCTTCCCGCAACCTTTGCGCGCCGTACCTTTGCCCGCTCGATGCCGAGATGGGTGTGGCAGACCTCGACGGGGCCGGGGCTCGGGATGCACTCGAGCACGGTGTGGCTGTCAGGACCGCTGGCGTCCGAGCAACGGCGCAACGGCGCAACGGCGCAACGGCGCAACGGCGCCCTACCAATCGTCGCGTCGCCTTTGCTTGCCGAGCAACGTAGATGTCCTGCAAGGACAGGAGGGTGCCGTGCCGACTTGGGACGCGAGAATCCCGGCGAAGGTGCGGACCCATTGCGGCCCCGAACTTGCTCACGTCGAGTACCGCGTCGAAACGCCTGCCCTCCCACAGCGATGGGTCAGAGACGAGCGCCTCAACACCGGCGGGAGTTCGCCAGGGCGCAGCACCGAGCCCGGCGACCTTCGCGCGCGGCCTCGACGAAAAACGGCCCTGGGGAGCCCGTCCTGCCGAGAATCAGCTGCGCACGCACGCGCCCCTTCGGCCCTGACGCGTCACCGGCCCCCGGCATGCCGGGCACCGGAACGCCCCGGGGAGCCGACGGGCCACACGGACCTCTCACGGCCAAGCACCTGACAGCGCCGCGCGACGGGCGCGCCGGAAGCTCAA
>JAJZMD010000103.1 GCA_021803085.1 Actinomycetes bacterium | reverse complement strand
GCCTTTCACGCGCTGCACCCTACCTGTGGCGAGGCGACGCCCGCACGGGGATCGAGGAGGAGACGGGAGGAGACGGTCAGGGTTCGCACGAGGGACAACGGCGTCCGTAGGCTCGGCCAGAGTGTCAGGCTCCTCCGAAGACGTCGGCGGCGTCGCGGTCGTGGGCGCCGGCTCGTGGGGCACCACGATCGCGCTCCTGCTCTCCGCCAAGGGGCCGGTGACCCTGTGGGCGCGCTCGTCCGAGCTCGCCCGGGAGCTCGACACGACCCGCGTGAACCGCCGGTACCTGCCCGAGGTCGCGCTCCCGCCGTCGGTGCGCGTCACTGCGTCGCTCCCGGACGCGGTGGCGGGCGCGGCGGTCGTGCTCGTGGCCGTCCCCTCGCACGGGGTCCGCGCCGTCCTCCAGGCCATGGCGCCGCTGCTGCCCGCAGGTGCAGCGGTCGTCAGCCTCGCGAAGGGGATCGAGACCGGCACGAACCTGCGAATGTCGGAGATCGTCGCCGAGGTGCTCCCCGGTCACCCCGTCGCGGTGCTGACCGGTCCGAACCTCTCGCGCGAAGTCGCCGCAGGTCATCCCGCGGCGACCGTGGTCGCCTGCGAGGACGAGTCGATCGCCCGCGGCGTCCAAGACCTTCTCCACTGCGGCACCTTCCGCGTGTACACCGGCACCGACGTCGTCGGGTGCGAGATCGCCGGCGCGAGCAAGAACGTGATCGCCATCGCCGCCGGGGTGTGCGACGGCCTCGGCTTCGGCGACAACACGCGGGCGGTGCTCGTGACCCGTGGGCTGGCCGAGCAGGTGCGGCTCGGGCTCGCGCTCGGCGGGCACGCGCTCACGTTCGGAGGGCTCGCGGGCGTCGGTGACCTCGTGGCGACGTGCACGAGCCCGCAGAGCCGGAACCGCTCGCTCGGTGTGGCTCTCGGCAGCGGCCGCCAGCTCGAAGAGGTCCTCTCAGGCATGCACATGGTGGCCGAGGGGGTGCGGACCGCCCGGCCCCTCGTCGGGCTCGCGGAGGCCCATCGTGTGGAGATGCCCATCGCCGCGCAGGTTGCGGCGCTCGTCGCGGGGGAGACCTCGCCTGCAGACGCGCTCTCGGCGCTCATGGAGCGACCGCCGCGGCCCGAGTGGGACGACGCGCTGATCCGGGAGGTCGGGGACTGAGCAGCGGTGCCCGTGCCGCGAGTGCTACCGGTGCGGTTCGGGCCCGGCCAGGCGCACGGTCGCGATGCCGTGGGGGCGGAGCTCGAAGGCGCCGTCGAAGCGCGCAAGGGCGGAGCCGCGCAGGTCCACGAGCCACCCGGACCGCTCACCGACGCGCACCGTCGTCGCACTGTCCCAGGGGTTGAACACGCGGACCTCGAGCTGTCCTCCCTCGCGCCGCACCGAGCTCACCTCCGCCCCCTCCACCTCGAGCGCGCTCCCCGCCTCCTCACGCCAACCGCCGCCGAAGGATCCCACCACCTCGAGGGGGAGGAGCACGTCGTCGGCGAGCGTCCAGGGGTCCTGGTCGCCGAGCGCCACGGCGTAGCGGAGCTCCACGGTCCTGCCGACGAGCTGGAGCCCGTCGACGGGGGTGAGCGGCCCCGCGGGGAACGGGCGGTACGCCATGCCGAGGCGCGAGAGCATCCCCGTCGACCGCAACAGCGTGAGCGCGAGGGTGTGCGCCCTCGCGTCCGCGCCGGTGCCGGTCACGTCGACGAGCTCGTACTCGGTCACGCCGTCGTGGACGACGGTGAGGCCGCCCGCGCGGACGAACCGGCGGGCGGGGAACGTCGGCAGACCGCGCTCGTCGGGGCGGCCCTCGGCGTCGAGGCCCCGCAGGACCGTGCCGAAGGCGGACTCCGCCTCCGAGCACGAGGCGGGCTCGGGGAGCGGGAGGTGGACGCGCACCCGGTGGTCCCGGGAGGGATTGACGAAGGACGTCGTCACCCGCAGCACCGCCTCGTCGGCGCGCAGCTCGAGGGTCGTCGTCAGGTCTGCGAGCTGGGTCCCCACCCGGCGTTGAGAGGAGGTCTCCGCGTGATCTGGCCATCGGTAGCGGCTGGAGACCACGACCCGCGCCCTGACCGGCCCGCGTTCGCTGGCTTCCGCCGTCACGGACTCGGGCGCGTCCACGACCAGGTCGCTCGCCGGCGGCGAGTAGTTGTAGGAGTCGCCGAGGTCGCCACCGTCGACGAGGCGACCGAGCCCGGTGAGGTCGCCGAGCGAGTAGGTGCCGTCGGAGAGGTCGACGCGCACCGCGAGGAGGCCGTTGTCGATCACCACCGCACCTGTCCGCTCCTCCACGGTGACCGGATGAGCGAGGGGCGACGGCGCGTACGACCGCCAGCCGAAGCCGGGCACCGGCCCGACGCGCGCGACGACCCGCCGGATCGGGGGCTGGTCGAGACGGACACGGACCGGCGCGGTGGGGCGCGCCCCGAGGCGCGCCATCAGGTCCTCACGAGCCCGGGCGATCGGAAGCTCGGGCCGCTCGTCCGGGCCGATGGAGACGGTGACGTCGATGCCGGTGTCGTCGTCGTCGATCACGACGTCTTGGACCCACGCGTCGGCGTCGATCCTCGTGCCGTCGATCATGCCGAGGATCGTGCGCACGGTCTGGGCGTCGAGGGTGAGGGTGCCGGGCAGCCCCGCGCGCTCGGAGACGACCTGGACGACGCCGCGCGCCGACGCGCCCTCGAGCTCGCCCGGTCCGTCGTCGGAGACGACGACCTCGACGGTCCCGCTGCGCTCCCGGGCCGAGGGGTTCACGATCACCGGGCCCGGCGCGGACATCGACGCGCCGAGGGCGCCGAGGGCCCGCGCCGCGAGGCCGTCGGCGATCGCGCGGGCGGCTGCGAAGCGCTGCAGCACCTCGTCGACGACGTCGTCCACGGAGCACGCGCAGATCGAGTCGTGCGCCGCGTTCCGCACGACCTCCTTCCACGCCAGGTCGAGCTGCGCCTCCGGCCAGGACTCGGAAGGGACGAACAGCGCGGCGTAGGGCTCCGCGCGGCGCTCGAGGGCCCGCTCGGCGGCTGCCGCCGCGCGCTTCACGTCGACGCGGTTGGACGTGACGCCCATGAGCACGTTCGCCCGCGCGCCCGAGCGGAGCTCACCGCGCCACCTGGGGAGCCCGTCGGCCGGGGCCCGCGCGAGGTACTCGGGGAGGGACGTGATCTCGAAGCGCAGATCGTCTTGGAGGGCGTTCGCCTCGGCGACGACGCGCCCGAGCCCGGGCTGGGGCGGCAGGTGGTCCGAGCCGTTCATGAGCAGGAGGTCCGAGACGAGGAAGGGCCCGATCTGCTCGAGGTGGTCGCGCACCCTTCTGACCAGCGCCTTGGCGTCGTCGGGCAGGAGCGACCCGTTGCCGTAGCCGAACGGCAGGTACTCGGCACGGACGGAGGACCCGTCAGGCGCTTCCCAGACGAACCCGGTGGACGTGATCGACGCGGGCACGCCGCGCCAGACCACCGCGTGCTCGAACCCGGCGAGACGGAGGAGCTGGGGCATCTGGGCGACGTGCCCGAACATGTCGGGCAGGTAGCCCACCTGCATGGCCCCGCCGAACGCCGCGCTCGTACGCACGCCGAGCTGCAGGTCGCGCACGATCGTCTCGGGCGAGACGAGGAACTCGTCCATGAGCGTGTACCACGGCCCGACCGCGAGCCGGCCCGACGCGGCGAGGTTCCTGATCCGCCCCTCTGTCTCGGGGCGGACCTCCAGGTAGTCGTCGAGCGCCGCCGCCTGGCCGTCGAAGAGGAACCTGGCGTAGGAGGGGTCGGACTCGAGGAGGGAGAGCAGCTCGCCGACCACCTCGACGAGCCGGAGGCGGAACGACTGGAAGGGCTCGTACCACTCCCGGTCCCAGTGGGTGTGGGGCACGATCGCGACCCTGCGGGGAGCCATGCGGGCAAGGTTAGGGCGCCCGCCATGCGGTACATCGGCGGACGGCGGGCGCACGCCGGCGCCCGGTCGACGTTCCCGTGGTGTGGCCCGCACGACGGTCCCCGTGTCGGTACGGTGGCACCACATGGGGAGCCCGTCGTGAGGATCGCCTTCGGCACGGACGAGCGGACCCCCCTCACGGCGGCGGTCGTGGAGCTCCTCCGCTCCGAGGGGCACGAGGTGGAGGTCCTGGCGGAAGGCTCGGACTGGCCGGACGCCGGCCGTGCCGTCGGTGAGGCGGTCGCTTCGGGCGAGGCCGATCGCGGGGTGGTCTGCTGCACGACGGGAACCGGGGTGTCGATCGCCGCCAACAAGGTGCCGGGCGTGCGCGCGGCACTCTGCACCGACGCGGCGACCGCTGCGGGCGCGCGCCGGTGGAACGACGCGAACGTGCTCGCGTTCGGGTTGCGCCTCACGACGGAGGCCGTCGCCGCCGAGATGCTGGACGCCTTCCTGCACACCGACGCCGACCCGTCGGAGCTGCCGCTGGTCGCCCGGCTCGAGCCGCCGCGATGACCGGGGGCGAGGTGGACGCGGCCCCCTCTGCTCGTGTCCCCTCTGCTCGCGCCCGCGTCCCCACCGGCGCCCGCGTTCCCGCGGGCGCCCGCGCCCCTGTCCCCGCCGCTGCCCGCGCCCCTGCCCCCCGCCCGACGCTCGACGTGGAGCGCGGGCTGTGGCGAGAGGGATGCCGGTGGGTGGCGGGCGTCGACGAGGTGGGCCGCGGCGCATGGGCCGGCCCGCTCAGCGTGGGGGTCGCGGTCGTGCACGCCGGGCTGCGTGCGCGCACCGTGCCCCGGTGGCTCCGCGACTCCAAGATGCTCGGCGAGCACCGCCGCGAGCTCGTCTTCGACGACGTCGCGCGCTGGTGCGCCGACGCAGCGGTCGGGCACGCGACCGCCGAGGAGTGCGACCGCTTCGGGATGACGCGGGCGTGGCGGCTCGCGGCCCACCGGGCGCTCGCCCGGCTCGACCTCGTCCCCGACGCCCTCGTGATCGACGGGTCCTACGACTTCCTCGCCGAGGCGGTCGTCGCGCAACAGACGGCGCGCACGTCGCCGGACGACGGCTTCAGGCTCCCGGACGCCCCCGTGCCCTCGCGGGTGCTCACGATCGTCGGCGCCGACGCCCGGTGCGCCGCGGTGGCGGCGGCGTCCGTTCTCGCCAAGGTGGTGCGGGACCGCATGATGCGCGAAGAGGCGGTCCACTTCCCGCCGTACGGCTTCGAGCGGAACAAAGGCTACCCGTCGCCCCGCCATCGGATCGCCCTGGCGGGGTACGGTCTGTCGGCGATCCACCGGCGCAGCTGGGCCTTCGTGGCGGATCTTCCCTGGCGCTGAGGCGCGGTTCCTCTCTTAGGATGTCTTTAGGATGGTCTACCTGCTCGCAATGGGTGCGGCGCTCGCCAATGCGCTGACGAGCATCCTCCAGCGGTTGGGGGTCGAGGACGCGCCAGCGTCCCACACGATGAGGCTGCGCCTGATCGTCCACGCCCTCCGCAGCAGGGTCTGGCTCGCGGGGTTCGGCCTGATGCTGCTCTCCTTCGTCATGCAGGCGACCGCGCTGCACCTCGGCAGGCTCTCGGAGGTGCAGCCGATCCTCATCCTCGAGCTGCTCTTCCTCGTCGTGATCCTCGGCGTCTGGTTCCAGTACTCGCTCGGCTGGAAGGAGTGGGTCGGCGCGACGGCCGCAGCCCTCGGGCTGGCGGGGTTCTTGATCTTCGCGGACCCCGGACGCGGCAACGGGATCCCGACCGCTGCCGACTGGCTCGAGGTGGGGGTGGCGTGCGCCGCCGCCGTCGCCTGCGCGACGCTGCTCGCGCTGCGCGGCCCGCGCTGGTGGCGCGCCGCGTGCTTCGGGTTCGCGGGTGCCGTGGCGTTCGCGTTCGCCGCTGCGTGCACGAAGGAGGTCTCCGGCTTCGCTGCGCACGACTGGACCTCGATCTTCTGGCACTGGCAGACGTACGCCCTCGCAGGGTCGGGAGCGCTCGCGGTCTTCCTCGCCCAGAACGCCTACCACGCCGGCCCGATCGCAGCGTCCCAGTCGGCGCTCGTGCTGGTCGACCCGCTCGCGAGCATCCTGATTGGCATCGCGCTCTTCGACGACAACCTGCGCACGAACGGCGCGTGGGGCCCGCTCGAGGCGCTCTCGTTGCTCGTGCTCTTCGGCGGGGGCCTGGTCCTCAGCAACTCGCCCCTCATCGCGGGGATCCGCGGCAGCGAGTCCCCCGACGCGGACCGGCTCCGGCCGCGGTTCCGGCACCGGATCACACCCGCCCCCGAGCCCGTCTCCGGTCTGCATTCCGGCGGGGCGTGACCGCCCGTCACCGGGCGTGATCGTCAGTCACCGAGGAAGAGGACGACCCGGCCCCCGAGGTGCAGGCGCGCACGTCGTGCGCGCGCGGTCGCCGCGCGACGCTCCGGTCAGCGGGTCGCGCCGAGCGCGAGCAGCGCGAGCGCCATCGACGCCGGGACGACGAGGGCGCCCGCTGCCGTGTAGCGCCGGGCGCTCGGCCGCGCCCCCACGGTGCGGGCCACATGGAGCCAGAGCACGGCGGACAGCGCGCCGCTGACCGCGAGGTTCGGGCCGAGGTCCAGCCCGACGAGGAGCGCGTGCGCATGGGCGGGCACGCGGGCAGCAAGCAGCGACGCGGCGGGCAGGTTGTTCACGAGGACGCTCGCCCCGGCACCGATGACCGCGGTCCACACCGTGGATGCGTGGGCGAGCAGGTGGGCAGGGCCGGACCAGGCGCGCCCGAGCGTGCCGAGGTCGACGGCGACGGCGAACAGCCCCCCGAGGAGCGGCAGGTTCACGGTCCGGCGGAGCTCGCCGAGGTGGACGCGCCTCGTCCGGAAGGTCCAGGCGGCCGACGCCACCCCGGCACCGAGCGCGACGATCGCTTCGAACGACGGCGGAAGGACGAGCATCGCGACCACCACGACGCAGATCCCGGCGAGCCCCGCGCCCGCGCGCCACTCGACCGGTTCGTCGAGCCGCGGCCCCGCGCTGGCGAGCGACCGACGCCACAGGGCCGCGACCACTGCGCAGACCGCGCAGACAGAGGCGATCCACGGCAGCGCCATGGTCCCGGCGAACGCGCTGCCGGACTGGTGCACCCTCCCGAGGACGATCAGGTTCGTGAGGTTGGACCCTGGCAGGACCAGCGACGCGCCGTTGGCGAGGAAGACCACGAGATAGAGGAATGGCGCCTCCGCGGTCCGGCGTCGCCGCGCCGCGACCACGAGGACCGGCGTCAAGAACGCGACCGCCGTGTCGAGGTTCAGCACGGCGGTGACGACGGCCACCAACGCGGCAGCGGCGAGGAAGAGCGACCACCCGCCGCGGGCTGCGTCCGACATGGCGGTGCCGGCTGCGTCGAAGAGCCCGTCGGCCCGGGCCACGAGCCCGACGACGAGCAGCCCTGCGACGAGCACGAAGGGGGGCCAGTCCTGGGATGCCGCGCCGCCCACCGCGCGCGCGTCGAGCGCGAGGGCAGCACCCATCGCCGGGAGCGCGACGGCCATGGCGACCCAGCCCGCGGTCTCGAGCGCGTCGCGGGGACGGCCGGTTGTCGGCGAACCGGGCGGCGTGCGGCCTGCGCTCAATCCGTGTCTCGGGCGCGAGCGCCCATCGCTGCCACGTCGCGCACGAACGCGGCGAACGCGTCCGGGTGGCTGAGGTGCGCTCCGTGGCCGGCGCAGGCGATCGTCGAGCGGCGCACGGTCGCCACGTGCGCGGCGAGCCAGTCGGCCGTGTCGAGATGATGGGGGAAGCTCGACGGTCCGCCCGACGCGACGATCGTCGGAACCGCCAGCGCCGTCACGTCGAACGGGACGTCGCGCCTGACGGCGCGCAGGTCCGCGAGGAGGGCGGCCCCGTCCGCCCGCAGCTCGGCCCGCTGGCCTTCGGAGAGCCGCTCCCACGCCCGGCCCCCCACGACGCGCCGGAAGAACCGCTCGGCCCCGAGACCCGGATCGTGGTCCTCCTCCTTGTCAGCTTGCGAAGGTCTGCGCTCGGCGTCAGCTTGCGAAGGTCTGCGCTCGGCGTCAGCCTGCGAAGGCCCACTCTCGTTGTCCGCCTGCGAAGGTCTGCTCTCGGCGTGGAAGCCGAGCCACGGCATCGTCGGCTCGTACGCACCGACGGCGCGGAAGAGATCGGGGCGCTCGACCGCGGCGCCGAGGACGATCGTGCCGCCCGCGCTGTGGCCGACGGCGACCACGCCGTCGTGCCCCGCGGGGTGCCCGGCGTAGGCGGTCGCGACGCGCACGAGGTCGTCGACGTGGACTGCCAGGTCGTCGGACACCGGGGCGGCCCGCGAGCTCCGGTAGCCCCGCCGGTCGTAGGTGACGACGCGCAGGCCGTCCAGCCGCCGTGCCACTCGGCGGAAGCTGGAGGCCCGGTCGAGGGAGCCGTGGACGAGCACGACGACAGGACCCGAGCCGTCTTGCGACCCGCCTGCGGGGTGCCGCTCGTCGACGAAGAGCTCCTCGGGCAGTCCGGGAAGGTCGGCGTCCCCACCAACGCGCGGCTCCGTGCCGAGAGCGGAGCGGCTCGGGGTCACGCAAGGACCATACCGGACGTCGTCGGCTCCCCCTCGGGTGAAGCGCAAGCGGGCCACCGCTTACGCACCGGTAGGGTTTGGAGCGTGATCTCGCCCGGTGAAGAGGACCGTCGGCCCGCGGCGGGGACGCGCGCCCGCCGCCCCTCCGAGGGCGCGTTCGGACCCAACGCCTGGCTGGTCGACGACATGTACGACCGCTACCGGGCAGATCCCAGCTCGGTGAGCGAGAGCTGGCGCGACTTCTTCGCCGACTACCACCCTGCTCCGTTGCCCGCCCCCATGGACACGCTCGCCAGGGAGGTGGCGGAGCGGGCTCGGCGCGCCGCCGACGAGCCCGCTGCAGCCCTCGACGCGACCCGGACCGGCCAGCCCAGTCCGACGCAGTCGGTCCCGACTTTGTCGGCTGACAACGTCGGGCCTGCGGTCGGGAACGGCCACGCCGGCGCGCCCGCGCCGTGGGGGGCTCGCACCTGGCCGCCAGCCGCGGGGACCACCGCGCCGCCGGGGACCACCGCGCCGCCGGGGACCGTCGCGCCGCCGGGGACCGCCGCACCGCCGACGTCCGCACCGCCGGCGCCTTCCGAGGTGCCGTCCGCCGGACCGTCCGCCGGACCGTCCGCCGGGGCCACCGCACCTCCCGTCCCGGCCACGGCCGCGACCGGGCAGGTCCGGGCTCCAGTGGTCGCGCCGCGAGCACCCGACCCCACGGTCCCGCTCCGGGGCGCGGCGTCCCGGATCGCCGCGAACATGACGGCGAGCCTCGCGGTGCCCACGGCGACGAGCGTGCGCTCCGTGCCGGCCAAGCTGCTCGAGGTCAACCGCCAGATCCTGAACAACCAGCTCGCCCGCACGACGGGGGCGAAGGTGAGCTTCACCCACCTCATCGGCTACGCCGTGGTGAAGGGGCTCGTGGCGGTGCCCGCGATGAACTCGTCCTACGTGGAGGAGGAGGGCGCAGACGGGAAGACCGTGCCCGGCGTCGTCCACCACTCCCACATCGGGCTGGGCCTCGCCGTGGACGTCGAGCGACGTGACGGGTCGCGCACCTTGATGGTCCCGTGCGTGAAGGACGCCGACACCCTCGATTTCCGGGAGTTCGTCCTCGCCTACGAGGACCTGGTGCGCAAGGTCCACTCCGGCAGGGTGGGCCCCGACGACTTCGCGGGCGTGACCGTGAGCCTGACCAACCCCGGGACGCTCGGCACGGCGCAGTCGGTGCCGCGCCTCATGCCCGGCCAGGGCGTCATCGTGGGGGTCGGCGCGATCTCGAACCCGGCGGGGTTCGAGGCGGCAGACCCCCAGCTCCTCGCCGAGCTCGGCATCGGACGCGTGGTCACCCTCACGTCGACCTACGACCACCGGATCGTCCAGGGGGCCGAGTCGGGGCTGTTCCTCGCGTACGTCGCCGAGTGCCTCAGGGGGGGCCACGACTTCTACGACGAGGTCTTCGAGTCGATGGCCGTGCCCTACAAGGCGGTCCGCTGGCACGCCGACCGGCCGGCGTCCGAGGACCGGGAGCACGAGCGGCTCTTGAAGCAGGTCCACGTGCAGACCCTCATCAACATGTACCGGGTCCGAGGGCACCTGATCGCCCACCTCGACCCGCTCGACGCAGAGCCGCCGCGGATCCACCCGGAGCTCGACCCGCTCACCTACGGGCTGACGATCTGGGACCTCCCGCGCCGGTTCGTCGCGGACGGGCTGGCAGGGAAGGAGTGGGCCACCCTCGAAGAGATCCTCCACATCCTGCGCGACGCGTACTGCAGGACGCTCGGCATCGAGTACATGCACATCCAGGACCCCGAGCAGAAGCGCTGGATCCAAGAGCACGTGGAGGGGGTGGACCACGCGGTGAGCGCCGAGGAGCAGCGGCGCATCCTCGACCGGCTGAACGCGGCCGAGGTGTTCGAGCGGTTCCTCCACACCCGCTACGTCGGGCAGAAGCGTTTCGGGCTCGAGGGTGCGGAGTCCCTCATCGTCGTGCTCGACTCGCTCTTCGACGACGCGGCGACGAGCGGGGTCGTCGAAGCCGTGATGGGCATGGCCCACCGTGGCCGGCTGAACGTGCTCGCGAACATCGTCGGCAAGTCGTACCGCGACATCTTCGAGGAGTTCGAAGGCATCCTCGACCCCGACTCCGTGCAAGGGTCGGGCGACGTGAAGTACCACAAGGGCGCCACCGGGAAGTACGCCGGGCCTTCGGGGCTGGACCTCGCGATCACCATGGCGTCCAACCCCTCGCACCTCGAGGCGGTCGACCCGGTGGTGGAAGGGATGGCCCGGGCGAAGCAAGACCACTTCCTCGCTCCGACCGACGGCACCTCCGCGGTGCCCGGCGCGAGGGAGCCGACCCAGTTCCCGATCCTTGCGGTGCTCGTCCACGGGGACGCGGCCTTCGCCGGCCAGGGGGTGGTCGCCGAGACGCTGAACCTCTCCGCGCTCTCGGGGTACCGCGTCGGCGGCACCGTGCACATCGTCGTGAACAACCAGCTCGGGTTCACCACCGCGCCCGGCGCAGCGCGCAGCTCGGTGTACCCCACCGACGTCGCCAAGATGGTGCAGTCGCCGATCTTCCATGTGAACGGCGACGACCCTGAAGCCTGCGTCCGCGCGGCGCGCCTCGCCTTCGGCTTCCGCCAGGCCTTCCACAAGGACGTCGTCATCGACCTCGTGACCTACCGGCGGCACGGGCACAACGAGGGGGACGACCCGAGCTACACCCAGCCCCTCATGTACCGGCGGATCGACGCCAGACGCTCGGTCCGCAAGCTCTACACCGAGACGCTCGTGCGGCGCGGCGACCTCACCCTCGAGGAGGCGGAGCGGGCGCTCGACGCGTTCAACGCGCAGCTCCAGGCCGTCCTCGACGAGGTCCGGGCAGCACCGCCGCACCCGCCGTCGAGGTCGCGGGTAGCCGAAGGGGGCCCCGAGCCCGAGGGCGAGCCCGGGCCCGAGGTGCCGCGCGTCGAGACCGGAGTCGCCGAGCCGCTCCTCGTCGAGCTGGCGCACCGCACGACCACGGTGCCGGAAGGCTTCACGTTGCATCCCAAGCTCGTCCGCCAGTTCGCCCAGCGCACCGAGCTCGTCGCATCGGGCGAGGTGGATTGGCCGCTCGCCGAGCAGCTCGCGATCGGCTCGCTGCTCGCGGAGGGCGTCGACGTCCGCCTCACCGGTCAGGACACGAGGCGCGGCACGTTCAGCCAGCGCCACTCGGTGCTCGTCGACCACGACAACGGCCACGAGTACGTGCCGCTCGCGCACCTGGGAGATCTCTCCGGCGCCGAGCGCTGGAGGCCAGGGCGCTTCACGGTGCGGGACTCGCTCCTCTCCGAGTACGCCGCCGTCGGTTTCGAGTACGGCTACTCGGTGGAGGCGCCGGACGCGCTCGTGGCGTGGGAAGCCCAGTTCGGCGACTTCGTGAACGGCGCGAGCATCATCATCGACAACTTCCTCGTCGCAGCAGAGGACAAGTGGGGCCAGCATGCCGGGCTCGTCCTCCTCCTGCCTCACGGCTACGAGGGCCAGGGCCCCGAGCACTCCTCGGCGCGGCTCGAGCGCTTCCTGACGCTCTCGGCGCGCGGCAACCTCCGCGTCGCGGTGCCGTCGACCGCCAGCCAGTACTTCCACCTCCTCAGGGTGCAGCCGATGCGGATGCCGGCGACCCCGCTCGTGGTCATCACCCCGAAGTCGATGTTGCGCGCCGCTCGGTCACGTTCGCCGCTCTCCGAGCTCGTGTCCGGGTCGTTCGCAGAGGTGCTCGACGATCCTTCGGTGCCCGATCCCGCACAGGTGCGACGCGTCGTGCTCTGCAGCGGCAAGGTCGCCCACGAGGCGATGCAGCGTCGTGACGAGCGTCTCGAGGGCGGCGGCCCTGCACGTGCCGCGCCGCCGGTCGAGCCGCACCCGCCGGCGGTCGCGGTCGTGCGCGTCGAGCAGCTGTACCCCTGGCCGCAGCGGCAGATCGGCGATGTGCTCGACCGGTACCCCGCAGCGACCGAGGTGGTGTGGCTCCAAGAGGAGCCCGAGAACATGGGGGCGTGGTCGTTCGTGCACTCGCGCCTCCATCGGATCTTGCGCGACCGGTACGCACTGCTCCACGTGAGCCGTCCGGAGTCCGCCAGCCCGGCGACGGGGAGCGGCGCGCTGCACCAGCTCGAACAGTCTTCTCTTCTCGACCGTGCGATCGGCTGAGCTCCGGAGACCTGAGGCTGCCTGCACGTGACGCTCTCGCCCGGAAAGCACGTCGTCGTGGTGGACGGCTCCAACCTCGCCACCGAGGGGCGCACCACCCCGAGCCTTCACCAGCTCGACGAAGCCGTCCGAAGCTACGCGGCCGAGAACCCCGGCGCGGAGATCGTCGTGGTCGTCGACGCGTCCTTCGAGCACCGCATCGATCCCTCCGAGCGCAAGCAGCTCGTCGACGCCGAGCTCCACGGCGAGGTCGTCTCGCCCCCTGCCGGCGCGATCGGGCGTGGTGACGCGTTCGTGCTGCGCATCGCCGAGCGGACGGGAGCGGTCGTCCTGTCGAACGACTCGTTCCAGGAGTTCCACGCCGAGCATCCTTGGCTCTTCGACAGCGGCAGGCTGGTCGGGGGCAAACCCGTGCCGGGCGTCGGATGGATCTTCACGCCGAGGATCCCCGTGCGCGGCCCGAAGAGCCGGCACGCGCAGGGGAAGGCGAAGAGCGGCGACGTGCGCGCGTTGTCGCCGCCGGTCAAGGCGGCAGAGCTCGCGAAGGCAGCGAAGAAGGTCGCCGCCAGAAGGGCACCCCTGCTCCCGGACGGCTCGACCCCGAAGGTCGGCGACGTCTGGCCGGGGACGACCGGAGACGGCGCGCCCTCGGCGGCGGCTGTGACCGCCAGGAAGAAGACCGCGATCGAGAAGTCCGTCGCCGACGGGACCAAGAAGGCTGCGGCCAAGAAGGCGGCGGAGCCCTCGGGGAAGAAGGTGGCGGCCAAGAAGGCGGCGGAGCCCTCGCGGAAGAAGGCGGCGCCCAAGAAGGTGGCGCCGGCCAAGGCAGCGCCGGCCAAGGCAGCGCCCGAGAAGGTCGCAGCCAAGAAGGCGGCAGAGCCCTCGGGGAAGAAGGTGGCGGCCGCGAAGGTGGCAGAGCCATCGGGGAAGAAGGTGGCGGCCGCGAAGGTGGCGGCCGCGAAGGTGGCGCCGGCCAAGAAGGCGGCGCCCGCGAAGGTGGCGCCGGCCAAGGCAGCGCCCGAGAAGGCCGCAGCCAGGAAAGCAGCAGAGCCCTCGGGGAAGAAGGCGGCGGCCAAGAAGGCGGCCGCCAAGAAGGCGGCGCCCGAGAAGGTCGCGGCGCCCGAGAAGGTCGCGGCGCCCGAGAAGGTCGCGGCCAAGAAGAAGGCGCAGCCCGCCGCGAAGAAGGAGGCGGCGACCAGGGCGGTTCCCAAGAAGGCGGCTTCGAAGAAGGCGGCGCTCGTTCCGGTGACGACCACGAACGGCGCGGACCGAGCCGGCGCCGCGCGCAGCACGGCTGCGACGAACCCCGCGGTCCGAGAGGCGATCGGTCAGGCCCTCGCCGAGGCGATCGCCCCTGCCCGCGAGCCGGCCGGAGACGGCCCGGAGAGCCTCGGGGACCAAGGGCGCGGGAAGCGGAAAGCGAAGGACGGGCGTCATCGCCGTCGACGGTCTGCGGCGCCCCCGCCGGCGGTCAACGAGCCGCTCGCGTTCATCACGTTCGTGGCGACGTACCCTCTGGAGCGCGAGCTCGAGGGCCAGGTGGAGTCGTTCACCTCGCACGGTGCGATGGTCGACGTCGACCTGCCCGGAGGCGGGGTGCTGCACTCCTACATCCCGCTGGCTGCGTTGGGAGACCCGCCCCCCAGCAAGGCACGACAGGTGCTGACGCGCGGGGAGCGGCGGCGCTTCGTCCTTGTGGCCCTGGACCCCCCGCGGCGCGTCGCCGAGCTCGCGCTCCCCGAGCTCGTTGCCGGACGGACCCGTAGCGGGCGCTGAACGCCCGGGACTGCCGATCCCGCCGTTGGTAGCGTCGCGAGGATGCGGCCGACCGACGTCCTGCCCCACCGCGACCCGTTCCTCTTCGTGAGCGAGATCGTCTCGGTGGAGCCCGGGCGGTCCGCGACGGGTCGCTGGCACCTCACCGGCGAGGAGGCCTTCTTCGCCGGCCACTTTCCCGGGCGGCCGACCCTGCCGGGTGTCCTGATGCTCGAGTCGCTCGCGCAGCTCGGCGGCATCGCGGTGCTCGCGGACCGACGCTTCTCGGGCAGGCTGCCGCTCTTCGGCGGCGTCGACCGCGCCCGCTTCCGCCGCCAGGTCGTGCCCGGAGAGACCCTGGAGCTGGAGATCGTCGTCGGCCGGCTGTCCGCACGTGCGGGGACCGGGCACGGTCGCGCCTACGTGGGGCAGCAGACTGCCTGCGAGGCGGACCTGCTGTTCGTGCTGGTGCCGGCGGAGGACGACCCGGCGTGAAGCTCGCCACCTGGAACGTGAACTCGCTGGGCGCCCGGCTCCCGCTGGTCCTCGAATGGGCAGAGGCGAACGCTCCGGACGTCCTGTGCATGCAGGAGACCAAGCTCGCTGACGACGCGTTCCCCTCGGCTGCCTTCGCCGCGCTCGGCTACGACTCGGCGCACCACGGCGACGGCCAGTGGAACGGCGTGGCGATCGCGAGCCGAGTCGGGCTCGAGGCACCGTTGTGCGGGTTCGGGTCCCGAGAAGACGTGCACGGGTGCCGCATGCTGGCGGCGACCTGCGGAGGCATGCGCGTCCACTCGGTCTACGTGCCGAACGGCAGGAGCCTCGACAGCGAGCACTACCGCTTCAAGCTCGAGTGGCTCGCTCGCCTGCGCACGTACCTGGCGGAGCATTACGACCCCGGCGACGCGGTCGCAGTGTGCGGCGACTTCAACATCGCCCCGGACGACGCCGACGTCTGGGACCCCGCAGCCTTCGTAGGTGCCACGCACGTGAGCGAGCCCGAGCGCCGGGCTCTCGGCGAGATCCTCGACTGGGGGCTCGAAGACACGTTCCGCCGGTTCCACCCCGAGGGCGGGATCTTCTCGTGGTGGGACTACCGCGCCGGCAGCTTCCACAAGGGCTTGGGGATGCGCATCGACCTGGTGCTCCTCTCCGCGCCGCTCGCGTCGCGGGCCGTGTCGGCCGAGATCGACCGCGAGGCGCGGAAGAAGAGCCCGAAGGGCGACAAGCCTTCCGACCACACCGTCGTCGTGGTGGAGCTCGGCTGACGTCTGCGCGAGCCGGCGCGTCCGGCGCGTTGTCAGCCGAGGACGGCCTCGACCAGCATCGGCCCGTCCTCCGAGAAGCTCCGCTCGAGGAGCGCAGCGAGGCCCTCCGCGTCGGTCGCCCGCTCGGCGGGGACGCCCATCCCGCGCGCGAGCGAGACGAAGTCGAGGGTCGGACGGTGGAGGTCGAGCAGGGCTCCCGCACGCTCGCCGCTCCCCGTCGCGCCCACTCGCGCGAGCTCGAGCTGCAAGATCGCGTACGACCGGTTCGCGAGCAGGAGGGTCGTCACGTCGAGGCTCTCGCGCGCCTGGGTCCACAGCGCTTGCAGCGTGTACATGGCGCTGCCGTCGGCCTCGAGGCACAAAACACGCCGTCCCGGCGACGCGACGGCAGCGCCGGTGGCCACCGGCAGCCCCTGGCCGATGGAGCCGCCGGTGAGCGCGAGCCAGTCGTGGCGCGGGCCGCCGGCCGTCGCCGCAGGAACCGACACTCCGCTCGTGATCGACTCGTCGACGACGATCGCGCCGTCGGGCAGCAGGTGCCCGACGGCCGCGGCCATGGACTCGGCCGTGAGGCGCCCCGACGGGCGACCCGCGCGCCCGCGCGCGGCCTGCGGCCCCAGCGCGCCGGCCCCCAGCGTCCCGGTCCTCGTGGCGGCCCCCAGCGCGTCGGGGCCCGTGCCGGAACCCAGCGCGTCGGCCAGCGCGTCGGCCAGCGCGTCGAGCGCTGCGGTCACGTCGAGCCCTGGCGCGACGAGCTCGTGGACGGACACCCCCTCGGGGACGAGATCGCTCGGCTTCCCGGGATACGCGAAGAACGACGCCGGTGCCCGCGCGCCGGCGAGCACGAGGTGCCGTGCGCCCTCGATCTGCGCGATCGCCATCTCGCCGAAGTAGGCGAGCTTCTCCACCTCGGGGAGCCCGCCGCCCCGGGCGTGCACGGCCGGGAAGGTCTCGCACAGGAGCTTCGCGCCCGTGGAGCGCGCGATGCGGGCTGCCGCGTCGAGCCCTCGCTCGCGCATGGCAGCTCCCCCGATGAGCAGCACGGAGGGCTCGCCGCCGCGCAGCACCTTCGCGATCTCCTCGATCGTCTCGGGCGGGACCAGCGGGAGAGGCGGGACAGGGTGGCGGGGCGCGGGCGCGCCGCCTTCGCTCCAAGACACGTCCGCCGGCACGATCAGCGTGGCGATGCGGCCGGGCGGGCCGTAGCTCGCGAGGACCGCGTCCGCCGCGTCGGCGCCGACGTCGTCCACCCGCGCGGTCGAGCGCTGCCACGCCGAGGTCGTGCGTGCGAGACCCCAGAGGTCGGCCTGCAGCGGGGGGTCGAAGCGACGGTGGTACGTGGCGTGGTCACCGACGATGTTCACGAGGGGAGTGCTCGCGCGGCGCGCGTTGTGGAGGTTCGCCCAGCCGTTGGCGAGCCCGGGACCGAGGTGGAGCAGCGTCGTCGCGGGCTTTCCGGTCATCCGTGCGTAGCCGTCGGCCGCCCCGGTCGCGACCCCTTCGAACAGGGTGAGCACGCCGCGCATCTCGGGCACCCGGTCGAGGGCAGCCACGAAGTGCATCTCGGAGGTGCCCGGATTGGTGAAGCACACGTCGACGCCCGACCCCACCAGGGTCCTCAGCAACGCTTCGGCGCCGTTCACCCTTCCTCCTCCCGGTCCTCTTCGTGATCCTCTTCCTTCTCCTGTTCCAGCTCCGCTTCCCGCCCCTCCGGGCGGCGTCGCGACCCCGGCGTGCTGGCGCCAGGGACCGGAGCGTCGAGCAGGCGTCCAGGGCCGAGGATGCCGTTCGGGTCGAAGGCGGCCTTGATGCGCCGCATCAGCCCGACCTTCACCGGGTGCTCGAGCTCGAGCCAGTAGGACTGCTTTTCCGTGCCGATCCCGTGCTCGCCGGAGACCGCGCCTCCGTGGTCGCGTGCCGCGCGGAAGATCGCCTCGAGGAGCTCGTGGCGGCGAGCGGCGTCCGGCTGGAAGACCGACAGATGGACGTTGCCGTCACCCACATGCCCGCAGCCCGAGACGATCGCCTGGTGCTCGGCCGCGAGCCGCGCCGTCTCCTCGAGGAAGGCCGGGATCTCGGCTCGCGGCACGACGGTGTCGACGATGTCGTCCACCCCCATGGCCTTGGCGGCGAAGAAGGCACGCTCGCGTGCCGCGATCAGGTCCGCTCCGGCCGTGGGCGGGAGGACGTAGACCTCGAGCGCGCCGAGGCGCCCGAGGAGGTCTGCCGTCGCGCCCGTGTCCTGCTCGAGCCGTTCGGCACGGGAGCTCTCGAGGACGACGACCAGGTACGCCGCGGCCGCCTTGCGCACCTCGTCGGGAACGCCGAGCTCGAGCCCGGCTTCCCTCACGATCCCGCCCATCGCCAGGGCGTCGAGGTACTCGAGGACGAGCGGGGTGACGCCGCCTGAGAGGATCGGCGCGACGGCCGACCCGATGAGCTCCATGGCCGCGAAGGGCGCGAGCAGCGTGGCGACATGCACGAGACGCGGCGCCAGCTTCACCGTCACCTCGGTGACGAGCGCGAGCGTCCCTTCGCTGCCGAGCACCAGCTGGGTCAGGTCGTAGCCCGACGACGACTTCACGAACTTCCCGCCGGTCCGGATGACCTGACCGCCTGCGAGGACCAATTCCAGGCCGAGGACGTGGTGCCGCGTCACGCCGTAGCGGACGGCGCGCATCCCGCCTGCGTTCGTCGCCACGTTGCCGCCGATCGACGAGCCCATCTCGCCGGGATAGACGGGGTAGACGAGGCCGAACGGGCGGAGCGCGTCGTCCAGCGCGCGCAACGTGACGCCGGGCTGTACCACTGCGACGTGGTTCTGCTCGTCGATCTCGAGGATCCTGTCCATTCGGTCGAAGCAGACGACGATGCCGCCGGCCACCGGCCGGGCCCCGCCCGACAGCCCCGTGCCGGTGCCTCGCGCCACGACGGGCACGAGCGCCGAATCGGCGAGCGCGAGGAGGCTGCTCACCTCGCCGGTGGTCGAGGGCCGGACCACGGCCGCCGGCGTGACGGGCTCGCCGGTCAACGACTCGTCGTGCGTGTCCTCTCCGCGGACGTCGGATCCCGCATCGACATGTGCGGCGCCGACGATCGCGCGCAACTCGTCGACGAGCTCGAGCTGGTTCATCGTGCTCTCGGGTCGCCGGCTGCACGGGGGGGAGGAAGCATGTTGCGGATCTCGGCGAGCCGCTCGGCGGCACGCGACGGGCCTGCCTCGGCTGCGTCCTCTCGGAGCTGCGCGAGGACCTGCTCGACGGAGGAGAGCCAGGGCGAGGGTCGCCGCTCTGGCGTCCCGCCGAGCGCGGTCTCCCCGGCCGGCCGGAGCGCCCAGCTGCAGGTGAGCTCCTCTTCGGCTCTGGTGAGCGCGACGTAGAACAGCCGACGCTCCTCCGCCTTCGCAGCGTGCGAGCGAGCCGTGACGAGCGGGATCAGGCCGTCGGAGACGCCGATCACGAAGACGGTCCGCCATTGCAGCCCTTTTGCCCGATGCAGGGTGCTGAGCACGACGGCGTCGTCGTCCGGGCTCGCGAACGGTGTGCCGTCGGAGCCGGAGCCGTCGGGCTCGCGGCCGCCGGGCTCGCGCCCCGAGCCGTCGGGCTTCTCGTGCCGCGTGGCGCCGGCCGGCCTGTCGTCCGGGCTGTCGGCCGGCCTGTCGCCCGGCCTGTCGCCCGGGTCGCGGACGTCGCTGGCCGGCCCGACCTCGGCGCCGGAGACCCTGTGCGGCACGTGCTCGGCGTCGAGCGCCGCTGCGATCCCGACCAGCTGGGCGTTCGTCCTCGCGAGGACTGCGATCGAGGACCAGCGGCGACCGGGCCGATGGGCGAGCCAGACCCGGCGCGCCACCCAGCGTGCCTCCTCCTCGTCGTCTCCCAGGCAGACGACCGTCGGCAGCGGACCGTCCACCCTCGCGCTCTGCGGAGGCACGTCCTTCCCGAGGGCTGCGGCGGCGATGCGGACGACGGGGCCCGCGCTGCGGTGGTTCGTCTCGAGGTGCACGACGCGGGTGCCGGCGTGCTCCTCGGTCACCCGCTGCAGCAGCTCGGGGTCGGCGCCGTTCCAGCCGTAGACGGACTGGTTCGGATCGCCGACCACGAAGAGGTCCGGTTCGTCACCGACGAGCAGGCACAGGAGCCGGTACTGCGCGTCGTTCATGTCCTGCATCTCGTCGACGAAGAGGTGACGATGCCACCAGCGCATCGCACGCGCGAACGCGTCGTCCTGCTCGAGAAGGTCTCCGCAGTGCCACAGGAGATCGTCGAGGTCGAGCGCCCCGCGCTGGCGCCGTGCCACTTCGTAGCGGTCGTAGAGCTCGGCCACCCGCGCTGCCGACACGAACGGCCGCCGCCCCGCCTGCCGCGCGGCTTCTTCGAAGTCGGTCGGCCCGATCAGGCGAGCCTTCGCCCAGCCGATCTCCGCGTCGAGGCGGGCGACGTCGCTGCGCCGGCGGCCGGTCGAGCGCGCGTCGTGGCGCTGGGGACCGGCTCCGGCTCTGGCTCCGGGCCGCTCCCGCGGCGCCCTTCGCCCGTCTTCGAGGAGGTCGGCGAGCAGCGGTCGGCGATCCGCGACGATCGCCGGCGGCGGGCGCCCGCGCTCCTGCCGATGGTGCGTGATGAGGCGGAGGGCCGTGCGGTGGAACGTCCCGGCCTGCACCTCGCGCCCGACGTCGAGTGTGAAGAGACGGTCGCGCAGCTCGTCAGCCGCCTTGCGGCTGAAGGTGCACACCAGGACGTGGGTCGGATGCGCGCTCTTGTCCCGGACTCGGCGCGCGACTCGCAGGGTGAGGACTCTCGTCTTTCCGGTTCCCGCGCCGGCAAGGACGCAGACCACGGGGTCGTCGGCCAGGACCGCCTCGCGCTGGGCCGGCTCGAGCCCGGCCACGAGCTCCATGATGTCGGGGGATCGCGCCACGTCGGTCGAAGCAGGCACTCGCGTCCACGCTACCGAGGCGTTGCGCGCAGACCCAGTCCTGCCGCGCCTGGCGTGGCGGCGCGCAGACGCAGCCCTCCAGTGCCTGGCAGACGCAGCCCTCCAGCGCCTGGCGTGGCGGCACGCAGACGCAGCCCTCCGGTGGCTGGGGCGGCGGCGCGAAGCGGCAATTGGCGGCACCGGGCAGTGCGCGGTGACCTGCGGCGGCCGTCGTGGCCGGGCACGGCCCTCGAGTCGGTAGGGTGGCCCGCCGGCAGGCCTTGCCCATCCCGTCGACCCCGGTCGCCGCGGGCGGGACGCGACGGCGTGACCAGGCAGGATCGAGCGCCGCACGACGCCAGAGGGGAGAATGCACCAGCACGTGGGCACCGACGGGCGCCGGAGCGACGGCGCCGGAGAGGAGCGGTGAGGTGCTGCGCACCTTCGCCGGCGGGAGGCTCTTCGGCACCCGGACGGGGGACGGGGAGCCGAGGGTCCTGGCGCTGCACGGCTGGGGCCGGACCCATCGTGACTTCGACGCGGTGCTCCGTCCCGTGGGCGCCGCCGAGCTCGCGGCGATCGCGGTCGACCTTCCCGGGTTCGGGTCTGCGCCGCCGCCCGCCCAGCCGTGGGGCTCGGCCGACTACGCCGACTGCGTCGGCGCGGTGCTCGAGGAGATGGCACGCCCGGTGGTCGTGCTCGCGCACTCCTTCGGGGGCCGGGTCGCGCTCCACCTGGCAGCGCAGCGCCCCGACGCGGTCCACGCGCTGGTGCTCACCTCCGCGCCGCTCCTCCGCCTCGGCCCCGCGCGGCGTCCACGGCTCGCGTACCGCGCGCTTCGATCGCTCCACCGGGCGGGGGTCGTCTCCGAGGAGCGCATGGAGCGCGCGCGGCGGCGCTACGGGTCGGCGGACTACGCGGCTGCGAGCGGGGTGATGCGCCAGGTGCACGGCCGGATCGTGGCGGAGAGCTACGAAGCGCAGCTCGACGCCATCTCCTGCCCGGTGACGCTCGTGTGGGGCGAGGACGACCTCACAGTGCCGCTTCGCGTCGCGCAGGCCGGGCTGGCTCGCCTGCACGACGCCGACGCAGCGCGCGCCGCAGACCTCGTGGTGCTGCCCCACGCCGGTCACCTCGTGCCACTCGTCGCTCCCGGCGAGCTGCGAGCAGCCGTCGAGCGCCACCTCGCCTGATGCTGGCGGCACTGGCTGACACGAGCGGAGCGGCGTGGGGCGCGTTCGGCGCGTGCACCCTCGCGATCGTGCCCGCAGGAGCGCGGTGGCTCCGTGTCGCGCAACGAGAGCACTACATCCCCGACTCGGCCAGCCGCTTCGCCCTCCGCTGGTGGACGGGCGAACCGGTCGACCTCCTGCTCGGGCTGGCCGGGCTCGCAGGCGTCGTGCTGAGCGGGCTCTGGCCGTTGGCCGCCGTCGCCACGGCGGTCGTCGCGGTCGTCGCCCCTCTGCACCTGCCGATCCGGGGACGCACCTCGCCGCTCGTCTTCACCCGGCGCCTCCAGTCGCTCGCGGCCGTCTGGCTGGTTTTCGAGGCCGTGCTGCTCGGCGTCGGCGCGGGTGTCGGCGCCCCGGCACCGTTCGCCGCCGCGGCGCTCGTGGCGGTGCCGGCCCTCGTCGACGCTGCGCTGCTCACGACGGCGCCGATCGAGCGCCGGCTGTCCGAGCGTTTCGTGGCCATGGCGGCGGAGCGCCTGCGGCGGGTCGGACCGACGATCGTCGCGATCACCGGCTCCTACGGCAAGACGTCGACGAAGAACCACGTCGCGCACCTCGTCGCCGGCACGAAGACGGTGGTGGCCACCCCTGCGTCGTACAACAACCGGGGCGGCCTGGCGCGCGCGGTGAACGAGCAGCTCGCCGAGGGCACCGACGTCTTCGTCGCGGAGATGGGCACCTACGGGCCGGGAGAGATCCGCGACCTGTGCCGCTGGTGCCCCCCTGAGATCGCGGTGATGACCGCGGTCGGGCCCGTGCACCTCGAGCGCTTCGGCACCGAGGACGCGATCCTCGCCGCCAAGTCCGAGATCACCGAGGGGGCCCGCACCGTCGTCGTGAACTCCGACGACCGCCGTCTCGGCGCGTTCGGCTCGCGGGTCGGCGCCGGCGCCGAGCGCCCTCGGGTCGTGCGGGCGGCGGTCGAGGACCCCGGGGCGGACGTCAGGCTCCAGCTGGGGGAAGAAGGCGCCACGGTGCTCGTCGGCGGCACGGCCCTGGGCGCACCGGTGCCGTTGCGTCCGGGGGTCCAGCCCACCAACGTCGCCTGCGCGGTGGCCGTCGCGCTCGAGCTCGGCGTTTCCGCGGAGACGCTGCTCGAGCGGATCCCGACGATCACGACCGTGGCGAACCGCCTCACCGCCGACACCTCGGCGTCCGGCGTGCACGTCATCGACGACACCTTCAACTCCAACCCGGCCGGGGCGCGCGCCGCGCTCGAGCTCCTCGCTGCGGCGCCGGCGACGGGGAAGAGGGTCGTGGTGACCCCGGGGATGGTCGAGCTGGGGCGGCGCCAGGCCGTCGAGAACGAAGCGTTCGGCCGCGCCGCGTGCGCGGTCGCGTCGAGCGTGGTGGTCGTAGGGAACACGAACCGGCGCGCGCTCCTGCGCGGCGCCGCCGGGCTCGGCGAGGCAGTCGTGGTCCGCACCCGCGAGCAGGCCGTGGCCTGGGTGCGAGCCAACCTGGGGCCGGGCGACGCCGTCCTCTACGAGAACGACCTGCCCGACCATTACCCTTAGTCACCGACCGGTCGCCGACCGGTCGCCGACGCCGGGGTCGCCAACGGCTCCGGCAACCCCCATGGAGCGCACCGTGGCCGATGTGACCTCTGATCGCGCCGTCGTCTTCGGCGGCCCGTCCCCCGAGCACGACGTCAGCGTCCTCACCGGTCTCCAAGCTGCGCGCGCGCTGGGCGCACGCTGCCTGTACTGGACCAAGACGGGCGAGTGGTACGAAGTCGACCCGGGACTCGAGGCGAGCGCCTTCTCGGAAGGCGTGCCCCGGGGCGCGACGCGCGTCCAGCTCCTCTTCGAGTCGGGGTTCGTCTCGGAGGCGGGCCGGCTCGGCAGGGCGCGCCCCCTCGGCGTCGAGGTGGCGGTGCTGTGCTGCCACGGGGGGCCCGGCGAGGACGGCACGCTCCAGGCCGCCCTCGACCTCGCAGGGGTCCGCTACACCGGCCCGACGGTCGCCGGTGCGGCCCTCGGCATGGACAAGCTCGCGTTCGGCGACGTGATGGCCGCAGCGGGCCTCCCGACGCTCGCGCGTGCCCTCCTGGACGGGTCGACGAGCGACGCCGGCTTCGGGCCCCCCTACATCGTGAAGCCGAGGTTCGGCGGCTCCTCGATCGGGATCGTCGCGGACGTCGCCGATCTCCAGACGGCCCTCGCCCTGCTCGACGCCAACCGTCACCTGAAGAAGGGCGCGGTCATCGAGCCCTACCGCGCCGACCTGTTCGACCTCCAGATCGCGGTGCGCTCGTGGCCGGAGCTCGCGCTCTCGGCCGTCGAACGGCCCCTGCGCACCCCGCGTGCCGGAGGGGCGGCGGGCGAACCCGACATCTTGGGGTACGCGGACAAGTACGTCGGCGGCGAGGGCATGGCGAGCGCGCCGCGCGAGCTCCCCGCGGCCATCGACGGCGGCCTCGAGAAGTCGCTGCGCGACGTGGCCATGTCCGTGGCCCGGCTCTGCTCGGTGCGCGGCGTCGCGCGCGTGGACTTCCTCTCCAACGGACAAGAGCTCTACGTCAACGAGATCAACACCATCCCGGGATCGCTCGCCCGGTACTTGTGGATCGACCCCCCGGTGGCGTTCCGGACCCTGCTCGACGACATGGTCGCGGAAGCCCGTGCCCGCCCGTCGCACCACTACACGGTCGAAGGCGCCGACGGCACCCTCCTCAGGGGCGCAGCCTCGATCGCGGCGAAGCTCGCCTGAGCGCGGCGACGCTCGCCTGAGCGCGGCGACGCTCGCCTGAGCGCGGCGACGCTCGCCTGACCGTGGCCTCCACTTCCGCTGCCCGTGCCTGCGAGCTTCGAGCGGAGCTCGTCGACGGCGAGCTCACCAGCGACGCGAGGGCACACGCCGACCTGAGGGTGCCGCGGTAGCCTGGCTGCCAAGGAGATCGCCGCTATGCGCTTCGAACGAATCACGGTGCGACCAGGGCAGATGGGTGGGCAGCCCTGCATTCGCGGTATGCGGATCCCTGTTGCCACCGTCGTCGACATGGTCGCCGACGGCATGACGGTCGCTGAGGTCGTCGCCGCTCTGCCGGACCTCGAGCCCGCCGACGTGGCCGAGGCCCTCCACTACGCGGCGGCCGCGCTCCAAGAGCGTCTCGTCCCTCTGCTCGACCCCGCTTAACATTCCTCATCGACCAGTGCCTCTCGGCCGAGCTGGCGAGCCACCAGGCTGCCGCCGGCCACGACGCCGTCCACGTGGCCAGCTACAGGCTCTCTCGAGCTCACGATGCCGGGATCCTCGCCCGAGCGGCAACCGAGGGTCGGGTGCTCGTCTCCGCCGACACCGACTTCGGCCGACTGCTTGCCGCTCGAGACGTCACCGTGCCCTCCGTCGTCCTGTTCCGTCGCCGCGTCCGGCGCCGGCCCCACGAGCAAGCGATGATCCTCCTCACCAACCTGGCCGCGATCGAAGAAGACCTCGACGCGGGCGCCGTTGCAGTGATCAACGACACCGGCATCAGGGTCCGCCGCCTCCCCATCGGCGGGCGGTGACCGGGCGACTCCTGCGGCCTCGGGATCCCTGTGCCGGATCCCGTCAGGATCAAGCGCACCCACACAGTCACGATGGGGAAGCGCCTGCGCCAGCGCCCGCTCAGCTCATCAGCGCATTCCGACATGGTCGCGGAAGCCCGTGCCCGCCCGTCGCACCACTACACGGTCGAAGGCGCCGACGGCACGCTCCTCAGGGGCGCAGCCTCGATCGCGGCGACGCTCGCCTGAGCTCGGCCTCCACTTCCGTTGCCCGTGCCTGCGAGCTTCGAGCGGAGTGAGGCGTAGAGCCGCTCGGTCCGCTCCGACGGCACCCCGCCCGGGTCGAGCTCCTCCATCATGCGCAGGCACCCCTGCCACTCCGCGTGGAGGCGGCGCACGTCCCCGCCTGCCGCAGCGACGCGCATCGCCGCGCGTGCGAGCGACTCGCTGTAGGGCTCCACCTTCCTCGCCTGCGCGAGGGCCCACCGGGCGAGGTCGACGTCTCCTGAGCCGAGGGCCGCGCCGACGAGCGCGCAGGCGCCGTCGACCAGCGCATCGGCCACCCGCCGCTCGTGGCCTTCCGCCTGCCACCACGCGTAGCCGGTGAGGACGCCGCCGAAGGGCTCGCCCTTCACGAGCTCGAGCGCCTCACGGAGCCGAGCGGCCGATTCGGTCGGGTCACCGCTTGCGAGCCCTTCGTGGACCAGCGCGCACGCACGCGACGCGTCGACGGTCACGAGCGGGGACAGCCGGTACTGCCCCGAGCGGGAAGCCGGAGGGAGGAGCGGCTCGCCGTCGGGCGCGACGCCGAGCGCCCGGCGTGCGGCGCCCACCGTGTTGAAGAGCGTCTTGGCCGCCGCGTCGGCGTCGGCCGACCCGAGGACCCGGGTCCGGAGCCGGTCGCCGGTGACCGGGTCGGGCATCTGCATGGCGAGATAGGCGATCAGCTCAAGCGCCCTCCGGGCTCGCTTCGCCGGCAGCTCCCCTTGAAGCCCGACGATCCCGGGAACGGTCGCGAGCAGGCGCACCTCCGCCCTGCCCCGAGTCTGGACGTCAGGTGCGCTCCCACGGCTCGGGGCCGCACGCGCGGTGCCGGCGCCCGAGGTGGGGCTCGGGTGCGCCGTCGTGCCTGTGGTCCCATCGTCGGCGACGCGGATGGCGGCGCGTGCGGTTCCGCGGTGGACGAGCGGGCGCGGGGGGCTCGCTGGTGGTGGACCGCCCGGTGGCGACCCCCCACGTCCGGGTTGCCCGGCTCGCCGGTCCGCTGCCATGTCGCCGGTCGGGTCGGTCAGTGCGTCGACGGCGCCCTTCCAGGAGGCGTCGAGCAGCGGGGGGTGCACGGTCAGCCCGAGCGGGTGGGCGCTCGCTGCCCGGTCGTCGACGAAGACGACGGTCTCCGCGTCTGCATCTCCGGCGGTGAGCACCGCGCACGCTCGTCGTGCGCTCGCCGGGAGAGCCTTCGGGTCACCGACGAAGAGCACCTGGGGACCGGACGCCTCGATGCCGGACGAGGACCGCGCCGAGCGACCCAGCGCGTCGGTCACCTTGTCGGCGTCCTCGGTCACGACGATCCCTTCGTGCCAGCTCCACGTCGTCACCGCGGCGCGCATCGCGCGGACGAGGTCTGCCGCTCGCGGCCCGACCACGGCGACACTCGATCCGCTGCGCACCGGGAGCAGCCACGTGCCGCGGTCGTCATCACCGAGGGGAAGAAGGAGCGCGCACCAGGGCTCACCGCGTGCGTGCTGGCGCGCCGCGACGGCGACCGTGGCGGGGAGCAGCCACGTCGTGCGCCCGGTCCGTCGCCATCCCCGTACCTCCGCCGGCACAGGTTCGGCGAAAAGAACCTCGACGCCGTCGCGCCCGGCACGCAGCCACTGGACTGCGCCCGGCATGGGGGAGAGTGTCGCGAGCACGTCTCCGAGATCGCGGGCGGCCACCTCCACCATGTCGACGAGCGGGACCCGCCCGAACGGTGCGAGGAGGGCGCCGAGATCGGCCTCGTGCGCATCGGGAAGGGCGCTCTCCTCCCCCTCCTCCCGGAGGAAGGCGCGCAGACGCCGCAGCTGACGAGCGCGGCGAGCGAGCAGCCCCGCGACGAGGGCGCTGATGCCCGATGCCGCGAGCTCGGCCAGGGGCAGCACGGAGCTGCCCGAGGGAAGCAGGGTGGCGGGAGTGCCGCCGGCAGGGGTGCGGGCGGTTCCGGTGCCCGTTGCTCGCACCTCGCCCGCGTCGAGCGCGCCGGTGTCGAGCGCCGGCAGGAGGAGTCTCCACCCCGGAGCGATGACGGCCGGGTCGACGAAGCACGTTCCGTCGTGCATGAGCCTGCCGAGGTTGGCTTCGGCGATCGCGGGCCAGTCGGAAACGGCTCCGTAGTGCATCGCCGCGAGGCTCGCGAGCGTGTCGCCCGGCCCCACGACGCAAGAGGCCGCCTTCATGGAGCTCCGCCCGCCGGCCGCTTCGACCCGCGCAGCCCCGGGCGACACAGTCGACGACGGTGCAGGTGCGGTAGCCGCGGCTGACCGGGTGGCACCCGTCGACCCTGCTGCTGCAGCCGACTTTGCGGCGGCAGCCGACCGTGCCGCGGCAGCGCCGGCAACCGACGCGCCGGCAACCGACGCGCCCAGCCCGAACAAGGACGACAGCACGAGCACGCCGAGAGCGATCCGGGCTGCGATCCGGTCGGAGAACCTTGCGGTCGGTGCGACGTCGCCCGAGCGCACTCGGGATGCGACCGATCTCAGGATCGGCCACGCGCATCCTGCCCAGGCACACCAGCTCGCGACGGTCAACAGGTCGAAGAGGCCATGCCACGACACGACGGCGTGGTACGCCCATCGGTGGGGAACCGGGAGGCCCACGAATCCCACGAGCACCGCCGGCACCGCACCGAAGACGACCAACGCGGCGGCGATGCCGACGATGGCCTCTCTCGCGGAGCGACGTATGCCGGCGGATCTCATTGCGCCAGGGCGGTGGGTTGGACGGCGAGCGTGTACGACACGTCGGCGTGCACGCCCGGGGGAAGGCCGAGCGTGACCATGCAGGTCGCAGCGTCGCTGCTGTCGTCCACCTCGAGCGAGAGCCCCGACGAACCGCTGCGCGCGACGGAGACACCACCGGGGCAGGCGATCTCGAGCTCGAGCGTCGCGGCGCCGGTCCAGGTGGCCGCGGCCGAGACCGTTCCTCCTCCCGCTGCGGCATACGAGACCGACGTGGAGGGCGCTTCGATGCGACCGCGCTCCGGGCTTGTCCACGTTCCTGGGGCAGCGGCCGTGCCGGTGCCTCTCGGCACCGACGACGCGGCAGTGGGGGACGCCTGGTGGTGCAGCGAGGTGCGGGACGGCACCGACGACGCGGCAGTGGGGGACGCCTGGTGGTGCAGCGAGGTGCGGGACGGCACCGACGACGCGGCAGTGGGGGAGGTGCTGCGGGACGCCTGCCTGGACGTGGCCGTGCGCGCCGCAGTGCGCGACGCCTCGGACGACGCGGCAGTGTGCGAGGAGGTTCGGGTGGTCGCTTCGCTCGCCGACCGCGGCGGCGCAGCGCCGTCCGTGGCGACGGTTCCCGAGGCGGGACCGCTGGGCGCGGTCGTGGTGGAACGTGCGGAGGGGGAGATGACAGCCGACGCGAGGCCCCCGACGGAGGCGCCGGCGTCAGGCGCGCTCCCCTGGGCGCCCGCAACCGCCCCTGGGCGCCCGACCCCGGCCCCGCCGGTGCCCTTCGACGTCGCGGCCCCGCGGGTTCCCTTGCCTCCGACCGCACCGGAGCGTCCGCCCGCGGGACGTCGTCCGACCGAGCCGCCCATGGTCCCGAGGGCCGCCGGCGCTCGACCGGGCACGTGCGACTCCGTCGGCTTCGCAGGCGACCGTGGCCGCGACGCGGGCGCAGCCTGACCGGACCTCGAGGGCTCGTGCGCCGCCGCCCCTTGCGCACCGCCGGTCCCGGACCGAGAAGAGAGCGCCGTCACGAGCGCCATGAGCGCGAGCAACACTGCGAGGATGCCCCAGGCACGGGACCGGCGGGCGAGGTCAGCCACCGCGTGCCTGCCGAGGGCCGCGCTCGTCGCCCCGCGGCCGGTCCTTGCCGCGCGGCGTCTTCCCCTTCCCCAAGTCCGTGCCCGCCGGGCACGCACCTTCCACGCCCCGACAACGTAGCGGGCTGCCGCGTTTTCTGCAGGTCCCCTGCGAGCGTGGACCCGGCCTCGCCACGGTCCACGCCGCTCACGCGATGAGCGCGCGAGCCGCCCGGTCCCTGCGCGCCGCCAGCGCTCGCCTCGTGTGGCCCGAGCGCGCAGCGATCTCGGAGATCGAGTAGCCGAGGACACGGTGGGCGTAGAGCACGGCGGCGTCGCCGGTGTCGAGCGCGTGCCGCTCCCTGTCGATGGCTCGCGCCAGCTCTTCGACGTCGCTCCCGCTGGTTGTCGCCCACTCCGGCAGTCGCTCGTCGTCGGAGCCGAGACGTTCGGAGAGACGCAGATCGTGATGTCGACGGATGCGCCGGCGGAGCCGGCAGCGGATGGCCGAGAGCACGTCCAGCACCGCGTACGTCCGGTCCTGTCCGCTCCACTCCTCGACGACCTCCCACGCGGTCGTGATCGCGTCGACGAAGAAGGCTCCCTGGTTCTCCCACTCGCCTCCTCTTCCCCATGTGAGGCGGCGCGCGACGCCGACGAGCCCCGGCACGAGCGCTTGGACGAGCGCGCGGGACACGAGCGGGTGGACGTGCCCCGAGCGCAACGCGGCCCTGAACAGCGCAGCTGCGAGGTCCCGCTCGGGCCGCCCCCGGGACTCCGGCCGTGGTGCCCGGTCGGAGCCGATGAGCGCTTCGACGAGGTCGCCGAGGTCCGCCGCGCCGACCCGGGCCACCTCGGGCTCGGCACGTGCCAGCGCGCGCAATGCGTCCCGAGACGCCTGCGAGCGACGTCGGGACTCCCAGTCCCATGCGAGCCGGTCGAGCGGTCGGAGTGTGTCGGTCGTCATGCGGGGACGGTGCGCGCCGGCGATCCCACCGGCGATCCCCCCGTCGCTCCCACCCACGCTCCCCCGCAGGAAAATCCTCGTGACCAGGGCACGCCGAGGAAGGAGCCGGCCACTGCCGGCCCGCGGCCGATGAGCAGCTCCGGGGCCGCCCACCTCGGGCCCGGGAGTGGGCGGGCTACAGTGCGCCCGGATGGACATCGAGCAGTTCTACGACGAGGACACGCGGCGCCGCAGCTCCGTCGAGGTGGAGTTCGGCCAGGACTGGCGGGACGCGCACGGCGTCCGCTATGAGCTCAGTTGGGTCGAGGACACGGGGGAGCTCTACGTGATGCGCGAGCCGGCGCCGTCCGGATGGGCGACACCGTTCGGCGGGATCCACGCAAGGGGATCGCACAGCACCGACGAGAAGGAGCTCGAGGCCATGACCGTCGAGGTCGTCGGCAACGTGCCGAGCCGCGAGGAGGTGGAGCGTCTTCTCGAGGGGTGGCAGCAGGCCATCGAGGGCCCAGGCAGCGTGGCGTGGCTCGTCGGGCGGCTCCGGGAGCGCGGAGTCCTCGCCCCCGGCGCCACGGTCACACCCTGACGGCGCGCGCGGCGTGCGCTTCGTGGTCGACCTGGAGAAGGTGACGGTCGTCCTCGCCGAAGCGGGCGACGTGCGCGAGGTCTCGGTCGTCGTCGCAGCGCCGCTCCACGCCTCCGCCGGGTCCGAGGCGACAGTGCACCGGCTCGCCGACGTCCTCGTTGCGACCAACGTCGGCACCCTCGAAGAGGACGGTACGGCGCGCCTTCGCGCGGACGCCGTTCTCTTCCACGCCGCGGGACAGGTCGACGACGACTGGGAACGGCGCTTCGCGGAGGCTTGTGAAGACCGGCCGTCCGGCCCGGTCGTGGCCGCACCCGCAACGGTGGTCTGGCCGACTGATTCCTGATCGCGCTCCTGACCGCGCTCCTGACCGCTCTCCTGACCGCGCTCCTGACCGCTCTCCTGAACGCCCTACGTGGCGGAGGGGGCGGGCGGGATCGGTGACGCGAAGCCCGAGAGGGGTGCGCGCGTTCCCGGGATGTCCGCCGTGTACTGGTCGGTGCCGGTCTCGACGACGCTGAACCCGGTGCGGTCCCCGTCGCCGTTCACCACGTCGGGCCCGCGGGCCCCTGGCGCGTCGTAGGTCACGATCGCAACGTGTGCCGCCGCGGTTCCTGTGGGATCGAGGCCGTAGACGGCCACGTCGCCCGGCCGGGGCGTGTAGCCGCTCGCAGCCGGATGCCACGTGCCGTGGCCGACGGCCCACAGGTAGAAGCTCGCCGACGCGGCGTTGACGTCCGCCGGGCCGTACCCGTAGGAGAACTGCGCGCCCGCTCGCCGCCACACCCACGCCGCGAAATCAGAGCACCACTCCTCGCTGCGCAGGCCGTGGCCGCACCCTGTGGCTGTGCCCGCATGCCAGAACGCGGTGTACTTGTTGCAGTAGGAGCGGGTTGGATCGGTCCGGTACCCGAGCTGGGACTCGGCGATCGTCACGATGCGCGCGCGGAACGGTGTCGACGGGAGGGGAGGGAGGGCGGACCCGTTCGATCCCGAGAGCGAGACGGCGACGACCCCGAGGACGAGGACGGCAGTGACGAACGTCAGCGTCACGGCGCGACGGCGCCTGCGGCGCATCAGCAGGACGGAGCGACGGCGTGCTGATCTCCGGCGACGCCGAGCCGAGGGGGTCGGGGGCCGCGGGGAGCCGCGACCCGCCCGATCGAGAGGTTCCGCGGCCCGCACCGCCGGTCCCGTCCCCGGAGCGGTGCCCTTCACCCCCGAGCTTCCGGTGCGCCGCTCTTCCAGGGTTGCTCCTCTGCTCTCTCTGCTTCGTTTGCTTCCGCGGCAGGACGCCGGGCTTGTTTTTCGGCAGGACGCCGGGAGCCGCTTTCCCGACCGGCCTCTGCGCCCACCTCCCCACCTCCTGGGTTCACGGCCACCATATCGACGCACGCCGCGTCTCTCGCGTCGTTGTCTGTGGCTGCCTGTCGCCGCCTGTCGCCGCCTGCCCCTTCCTGTCACTGCCGTCCGGATGGCTGCGGCCGACGGACAACCGTCAGTGCTGCAGCCCCCGTCTGCCATCTCGGAGCTTCAGTTGCCTTCTCGTCCGGCGCGGGAGGGGCGCCGGCACGTGATCGTCGGCCGGAGGCGCGCCTTCTGATCAGCCCGAGGAGCCCGCATTTGCAGGCAGTGTGCCCGCTGTCGTCGGACCAGGGACCGGGGACTGCGATGTTGGGTTGTTCGCCGCCTCGCACTGCGCGCGTAACGCTGTGATCAGGTTGGACTCGGCCGTTCGTCCTGCCTCCTGGAGCGTGGTCATGAGGGGGTTGAACGCCGCGTCGGCGGAGTTTGCCCGGGCCGCCAGTGGAAGCGCCTGGTTGAGCTCGCTCGTCGCTCGGTCGACCTCGGCACGGACGGCTGCCGCGGACGTCGCATGCTCGGCTTCCGTGTAGAGGTGGATCGAGTCGTAGATATGGACACAGGCAGCCTGAGCGAGCGCGGCGCCGCCGTTCGAGCACCCGCCCAGGAGCAATGCCGGACCGGCGGCCAACGCAACTGCCAGGACTGGGATGCGCGCGGCACGTGGCCGGCGAGCGCGGGTCGCCGGCGCGTCCACGTCACCCCAGCCAGGTCTCGGCAGCTTCGAGGAGGAAGCGGCTCACCGCGAGGCACCGATCGAAGACGTCGCAGAGCAGCTCTTCGCCCCCGAGAACCCTGGCGAGGGAGACCGGGTGCCTGGCGACGATGTTGAGCCGGCGCTCGGGGCCGTCGGTCGCTGAAGCGAACGAGTCGATGGCTGATACCTCGAGGGGCAGCTCGATGCCGCCGATGCCGGCGAGGTCGATGGCGAGCCGGAGGAGGTCGGGCCCGTGCGGAAGAGGGGGGAGGGCCCACGTGAACGTCAACGGGAAGTGGAAGTCGTCGGGAGGCTCCTCGTCGTCCGAGAGCTCCATGACGACGTCCTCGAAGGAGAGCAGCACGCGGGGGTCGACCTCGAGCGCGAGGTGCAGGTCCAGCGGCCCCCCGCAACCCTCCTCGGGGTGGAGGTCGACTTCCCAGACCTGTCGCAGGGAGTACGTCTCGACGAAATGGCGCTCGTCGTGGACGTGGAACCCGTGGTCGACGGAGTGGTCCTTCAGGTCGGCGACGTAGCCGGCGACATCGATAGCAGCCACAGTAAGTACGAGATTACGGGGTGGGCGGAGGGCGGTCATGCGTCGGTGCGGCGTCGAGCGGGCGCGACCTCCGTGCCAGCGGTCGCGACCTTCGTGGGAGCGGGGCCGTCGTGCAACGGGCCGGGCCGTCGTGCAACGGGCCGGGTGCGACCCCGCCGGTAGTCTGCCGGGCCGTGGGCAGAGGACCGAGAGAACCCGACGAGCTCTTCCCGGTGCTCTTGGAAGGGGCTCGGGCCGTGCGCGCAGCGCTCGACGGGATCGACCCCGTCGACCGCCGACGGCCGGGCACGCGGCCAGGGCAGTACGCCTTCGACGTCGTGGCCGACGCTGCGCTGTGCGCGGTGCTCCACGGCGAGGGTCTGGGGGTCCTGTCGGAGGAGTCGGGCCGTTCCGGACCCGAGTCGGAGCTCCTCGTGGTCGTGGATCCGGTCGACGGATCGACGAACGCCGCGCTCGGGATCCCGTGGTACGCCACGAGCCTCTGCGTTCTCGACGAGGCAGGCGCGCTCGCCGGCGTCGTCGTCCACCAGGTGTCGGGAGCCCGCTACCACGCCGTGCGTGGCGGAGGGGCGTTCCGTGACGCAGTCCCCCTCCACCCGGCGACGACCAACGAGCTGTCCGATGCGGTGGTGGGCATCTCCGGCTTTCCGCGTGCGTACCCCGGGTGGGCGCAGTTCCGCGCGCTCGGGGCCGCCTCGTTGGACATGTGCGCAGTGGCCGAAGGCGTGCTCGACGCTTACCGCATCGCGGGACGCTCTGCGCTGTCGGTCTGGGATTACGTGGCAGCGATGCTCGTCTGCACCGAGGCGGGGGCAGTCGTTGCCGAACGGGACGGTCTCGACCTCGTAGTCCGGGACCGCTCGCCGCGAAGACCGATCGCCGCGGCGACCGCCTCGTTGCTCGCCCAGCTGTCTGCAGCTGAGCTGTGACTGAAAGAGGTCCTGTCCGCCGGTATTGCGAGCCGAGCAGGTGCGGACCCACAATTGGACGCTGCGCGGCGCGTGCGCCGGGTTGCACCGATGTCGCATGCCTTGCGGCACATCGGGCGTTTAGCTCAGTTGGCAGAGCAGCTCGCTTACAACGAGCAGGTCGTCGGTTCGATCCCGGCAGCGCCCACCAAGAGGTTTTGGGCCAGGTCGTCCGGGCGGCGCGCGGCGAGACTGGGTGGGACAGTGCGGTGCCAGGGCTCGCTCCAGCGACCGGCGGTGGTGGTGGCAGGCAGGCAGCTACCGGGCGGCGGTCTCTACCGAGAACGTGCAGGTGATCGCGGGACCGCTCCCGGTCACCGGAGCTGGTCCGCCAGTCAGGGCCGACCGGGTGGCTACTGCGTCTCGGTGGGTTCCGTGACCTGCGGGTCTGTGGCGCTGTACGGCCCTGTGTGCGCCCATGTGGCGTCGTGCTCGGCCGCTGTAGCAGACGGCGCCTGCTCGGCCGCGGCGCCGTCGTGGGCGAACGTGGGCGTCGGCCTGGCAAACGTGTAGGGCCCGGTGGCGAGCTCCGCAGGTAGGCCGGTCTCGTTCGTCCGGGGCCGTCGGCCCCGCCACCACTGCCACAGAAGCCAGCCGCCGAAGGCGACGAGCGCCACGATGACGACGGCGCCACCACCTTCACCAGGGTCGCCGCCGTCGTTGGCCTGCTCCACCCGATGCGGCATCTGCGACGAGCGGGAGCGTGCGGAGCTGGTCCCACGGGAGACGTGCACAACCCTCCGGCACGAAGGACAGCGCGTGGCCGTCGTGGCCTGGCTCTCGAAGGTGAGGGCGGAGCGGGGACACGAGATAGTCATGCAGACAGCATCGCTCCACAGCCCTCGGAGCACATCGATTACTCGTCGGTTGCTCGCTCCCGGGCCCGTCGGTACACCCGGCCGGCGTAGAGGTCCATGAGCACCTGGCGGAACTCGGGGTCGTCGAGGATCCGCTTGAAAATGGCCTCGTTCTCGTCCATGCGGGAGACGACGGTGTCCAAGAAGCGGTGGTCGTAGACCAGGCGGAAGTTCTCCAGGGTGTTCGTCCGGGCCTGGTCGATGACGTCGGGGTCGGCGGCCCAGGTCTCTTCGAACTGGTCGAAGAGGAGCTGGTCACGCTCCGTCTTCGGGTGCAACCGAAGAGGCGTCCGCCGTGACGTGGGCGCGCCGACCCTTGGGTTGGCCGAACCCGTTGGTGCTATCAGCCTGCCTTGCGCCGCGGCGGGGTCTCCTGTTGCGCGAGGAGTTGGTGGACCCGCTGGTGGGAGATGCCGAGGATCGCGGCGGCGTCGCGCATGCTGATCCCGCGAGCGGTGAGCGCGGCGGCGGCCTTCTTGTTCTTCTCGACGGCACGACGGTCCGCGTTGCGGGCGTCTTGGCGGGCCTGACGAGCTTGGGCGACCGTCCTGCCGGTGGTCTTTGGCAGCACCGGCTGTGGGATGACCTCGATGTCGTCCTCGTTCGCGTCGAACCACAGGGCGGCGGCTTCCCGGACTCGGGCGAGGGCTTGGTCGACGGTCTTGGCCCAGGTGTGGACCCGTGGTTCTTCGGCGAGCTCGACGGTCCAGCGGCCGTCCTTCTCCCGCTCCAGGCGGGCGGTGTAGGTCTTCATGGTCTTCTCCGTCATCTCGTTAGTGGAGTGGTCGGTCATCTGGTGATCCACCTCGGGCCGAGGCAAGCTTCAAGATCTCGCTCGATGGATCTCAGCGTCCCGGCCGGGATGTCGCCGGCGTGGAGGGGCACAACCGTCTGGCAGTTGCCGCAGCGCCAGATCTGGTGCGAGCCCCGTTGGCGCACCGGCTCGCAGCCGTGCTCGCGCAGCCTGCAGGTGACTGCGCGGGCGGTCACCGGGTCAGTCTATCGCAATAGACGCGGTACTGGCTATCTCGTTAGACGGGCGGTGGCCGGCGCATGGCTTGCGACTCGACGTGGACTTTCGAAGCTGTTCCGAGAGGATCTCTCCGCAGAGCCCGAGGCACTCACCGCAGATGGTCGGGGATTTGCGCCTCTCGCGAACTGGTGGCCTCGGCCGGAAAGCCCGCGGCCCGGATGCGCCGCTGCACTCCTGCCGCGTCTCGTCGGGCGAGCTCGTCTTGCATGAGGACCTGGACGAACTCGACGTGACCGAGGTTGCCGCTCCGTGCCTCGGCCAGGCGGATCTCCAAGGTGTCGAGCATCCCGGTCAGATGCAACGAGCGCAGCACGCCGGCCAGTTGGCGCTCGGGGGTGGCCGTCACGACCGCTCCTTGCCACCGAAGGCCTGCGGGCCGCGTAGCCACGCCGGCACCTCGATGCCGGGCAGGGCGAGCTGGGTGCTCTCGTGCTCGGTGCCGGCAACGAGGATCCCCTTCACCGTGCGGTAGTCGGGGTCACCGGCCTCGAGGGACCGCCGGCAGTTGGCCTCCAGACGCTCCACGCCGTAGCGGTCGGCCAGGCGCAGCACCCCCTGGGCCTGGCGCAGGCGGTAGAGGGCGTTCTCGCTCAAAAGCTCGCCGACCAAGGCGTCGGTGGCCGGAGGTGATGGGACTATGTTCGAACCCCTCCTGGCTCGCTGAACTGGGGAAATGCGGCATCAGCGGGTGAGGTGCGGCGAAGTGCGGGCGCCGTAATCCTACGGTCCAGTCAGAATGCCGATCTCGATCGAGCGGAAGGCCTCGGCCAGCCCAGTGTCATTGAACTGGTCGTAGCTCTGCACTTTGCCGCCGGCAAGCTTGAAGATGAAGGCCCACCTGCTCGACCCCTCCTTGCCGGCCTCACGGACGCGGAACCTAACGTCGCCGGTCGCGACCTGCGCGCGCCGGAGGTTTTCGTACACCTGTTCCGGACCATTCCGTGCAGCGATTCCGGAGTGAAACAGCGAAGGGGAGGGGCCCGTAATCGGCGCTCACGGTCACATGGGAGACGTCGCCCCCGGCAGCGCACGCGATGAGCTCTGCCCCCGTCCACTCGACGCTAGGGCGCCACCTGGATCTGAATGCTGACGCCAGCCACGGGGTGGAAGTCGTAATGGCCCATCCCAGCAGGAAACGCGAACGGGATGGGCGCGACGCCGGGCAGGAGGATGTCGTACACAGGTCCCGAACCGTACCCACCGAGTGTGGCCGCGACTCTTGTTGTCAGGATCGGAATCGCATGCGCTGTGAGCGCTTCGTGGATTGTTGTGTACTCGGTCCAGGTCGATGTAAAGGACCCCCCCTTGGCGCCATGACCGTGTGTGCACAGGGCCAAGGTCCCGTCGACGGAGCCAGTCGTTGTGCTCGCGCTTGTCCGATAGAGCGCCATCCAAATCCAAATTCCACCGAGGCCGACGCCCCCTTTCGCCGCAGGAGCGCACAGCGAGAAGCTCGGGTTGTCACAGTTCCCCGAGATCGTGAGCTGGGCTACTGCACCGGCGCCGTACGCACCCGCGTCCGTTGAAGACAGCACCATCCCGCTGATCGACAGTGGAAATGCCACCGCAGCGATGGTGGCCAAGTGCCGGAAACCTCTCATGCCGCCCCCCTTTTAGCCATCCGGCCCGATTGGCCGGTTGCCTTGACGACCGCAAGCGTAGAGACGACCGGGTTCGCCCGCAACAAGCACACCGCGCCATCACCTTTTCGTTGTACAAGCACACCGCGTCACCAGCTGTGTTTTTGTACAAGCACACCGTGTCACCACCTTTTCGTTGTACAAGCACATCACCCCCCCTGCGTTGTAAGACAACGGCGTCGGCCGGGGAACGAGGTGGGTGCGCGCTGGTGCGCGCTGAGCGGTAGCCGGTGAGCGTCGAGGCTGTGCCCCGTGATGTTCAACCGCGAGGATGTCGTGCTGTCATCTCGCCGCTGCCGCCCTCCAGCTCACATCGTGACGCCAGACTCCTTCAGGGCGCGCCGGTGCGCCCTACCCTTGGCGGAGGTCGGCCATGGACATCGCAGCGTTGCCTGCTCTCCTTCTCCCCCTATGGATTGCAGTAGGGGCATTCGCCGGGGTCAGCGCGAACTTCGGCGGAGACGATGGAGCGCGTCCGGCGGTGCTCGCAGTCGACGCAGCCGTCGATCTCTGCTCGCGGGCGTGGTACCTCCGTGCCGCACCAGGCGCAGGGAACGCCGCGGAGGACATCGATGCGTCCCCATCCTGGTGCGCCGCAGGCAGGGCAGCGGGCGGCGACCCGATTGGCAAGACGTTCGGCGGCGACCGCGATGACGGCGCGGCGCGAGGGGCAGGCGTGGGCTCGCAGATCGGTCTCGACACGGGCCGAGCCGTCGGTGGCGGCGGCAGCGCACTCGGCGACGGCGGCCGTCAGATGTGCGAGGGAGGCGATCCCCTTGTGGATCGGGTGCAACGCTCCACAGTTCGGCCGGACGATCAGGAGGTGGCCGGGGAAACGTGCCTGATAGAGGAACGATCCGAGGTCCTCATCGGGGCCAACGCTCGTCGAGCTGGCGACAACGTCCCAGCTCGAATGGCTCTCCCACACGACGATCCCGTTCTTGTCGTCCACGAGGACGACGATCTCGCGGTCGGAGTGGACCAACGGCATGCTGGGATCGGGACCGATGCTTCCCTCGGAGGCCAGGCCAAGGGGGCGGCCGGCGGCGTTCATCCCGAGGCGTGCCTTGGCGATGGCGGTGTCGAGTGGCGACCCCTGACGGAGGATGTCGCCGGTGAAGGTGCCGAGAGCATCGGTGTCGACGGCGACTGCTTCGACCCGCAGCCCGACGGCCGCTTCCAACGGTGGAGCGATGAGAGGAAGCTTGTCGTGTTTCGTGGCGAGCACTGCCGTTCCGCCGGTGTAGGGGTGGTCGGCCTGCCCCCATCTGCGCGAGGAGGGGCCCGTCGCGCCCGGACTCGTGGTCCGATCGCCGGACGCCGGTGGGTCACACGTTCGCCGTCGTCCGAGCATCCGGTCATCCTAGTGTGACTAAGGAATCTTGCTTCGTGTATCAAATTTCGTAAAACACACCTTGGGATGCCGCCGGGGCGTGGGTGCGGCAGCGAGAGCGGCTGTCCCAGGCTCAGCTCACGAGGCGGTCGCTCTCCGGCGCCGCGGCGTGTCGAGCGTGCCCACGAGCTGGAGGAGCTCGCCGATGCTGTGAGGTTGCTCGACGGGGTGGCGCAGTGGTCGATTGGGGTTGATCTCGTAGTGGTTGCGCCGGCCGATCCGGGTTCGCGTCACGTAGCCCTCTCCGACGAGATCGGCGATGATCGCCTGGGCGGCACGCTCGGTGATGCCGACCCGGGCGGCGATGTCTCGGCCGCGGACGCCGGGGTCAGTGGCGATGCAGACCAGCACGTGGCCGTGGTTGGTGAGGAACGTCCAGGCCGGCCTGGACGTCTCGCCCGGCTCTCCGTGCGCCCCCGCCATGAGTTCCATGGTAGCTCGCTTCGTGAAACAGGCTACGGGCACCAGCACTCCGACCAGGCGATTCGCCGACCGAGAAAGTATCCCGGCAGGTTTCACGAGACACAGATCGTCTCTCGTCCATGAGACCGCCCAGCAGGCTCCCCGGCGACGCTCGGCTTGCCGGCAGACACGCCGCGGAGGGGATCCTGACCACTCTCGGGATCCGTTCCGACGACATGGTCGTGTTCTGCGGACCTCCGGCGGACCACCGGCGGACCTCCGGCGGACCACCGGCGGACCACCGGCGGGGCTGCCAGGCCCGTAACCGGCCGGTGCGCCTCTACATACGAGCTAGGATTCGTATAATATGGTGCGCATGATGAGCGTCGTGGCCACGGCGCCTCGAGCTTCGTACCAGGTGCCGGCGCTGCGATGACCGGAGCCACCCCCTCCCCCGCAGGCGAGACGAGCAAGGAGCAAGACATGAGCACTGGTCGCACCGGCGCGGTCCCGATCACCGTCGCGTACGGCGACGGCATCGGTCCGGAGATCATGGACGCCACCCTTCGCATCATCACGGCCGGCGCCGCCGATCTGGACGTGGAGACCATCCGGATCGGCGAGGCGGCCTACGCGGCGGGAAGCACCGCCGGCATCGGCCCGGAAGCCTGGGAGTCCTTGCGGAGGACCAAGGTGTTCTTGAAAGCTCCCATCACGACGCCCCAAGGGGGCGGGATCAAGAGCCTGAACGTGACCGTCCGCAAGGCGTTCGGCTTGTTCGCGAATGTGAGGCCCTGCCCCTCGTACCACCCGTTCGTCGCGACCGAGCATCCCGGCATGGACGTCGTCATCGTCCGCGAGAACGAGGAGGACCTCTACGGCGGGATCGAGCATCGCCAGACCGAAGATGTCACCCAGTGCCTGAAGCTCATCACGAGGCCCGGAACCGAACGTCTGGTCAGGTATGCGTTCGAGTATGCCCGTCGATACGGACGCTCGAAGGTCGCCTGCTTCACGAAGGACAACATCATGAAGATGACCGACGGGTTGTTCCGCCGGGTGTTCGAGGAGGTGGCGGCGGCGTACCCGGACCTCGAGTCGGAGCATTGGATCGTGGACATCGGAGCGGCGAAGCTTGCGGACACCCCCGAGGCCTTCGATGTCGTCGTCCTGCCGAACCTCTACGGCGACATCCTCTCCGACGTGGCGGCGCAGATCGCCGGTTCCGTCGGCCTCGCAGGCAGTGCGAACATCGGCAGCGAGGTCGCGATGTTCGAGGCGATCCACGGCTCTGCGCCTCCGCTCGCCGGGCAGAACGTCGCCAATCCCTCGGGCCTGCTGCTCGGGGCCGTGCAGATGCTCGTCCACATCGGCCAGGGGGAGGCCGCCGAGCGGGTCCACAACGCGTGGTTGCGCACGATCGAGGATGGCGTGCACACCGATGACATCTACGACCCCGCAGTCTCGAGCGAGAGGGTCGGGACCTCCCAGTTCGCGGACGCGGTGATCGCCCGGCTGGGCGAGGCACCGAAGACGCTGAAACCCGCCCGCTACCCGTCGAGCTCGGAGCGGATCTCCGTTGCGGTCTCGGAGCGTCTCCCCGCCAGGAAGGAACTGGTGGGCATCGACGTGTTCGTGGAGTCCCGCCAGCCCGTCGATGAGCTGGCCAAGGGCCTCGAAGACAATGCCGGCCCGCTCGCCCTCGTCATGATCACCAACCGGGGCCAGAAGGTCTACCCGGACGGCATCCCGGAAACCTTCTGCGTGGACCACTGGAGGTGCCGTTTCGAGGCAGGCGAAGCAGGCAGTCCGGTGCCCCACGAAGACGTCGTCGCGCTGCTCGGACGTCTGGCAGGGGCGGGCTTTCCCTTCATCAAGGCCGAAGGGTTGTTCACCTTCGACGGCCAGCCCGGCTTCTCCCTCGCGCAGGGGCAATGATGGAGGTCGCTACGGCGCGGCGAAAGCGTCGAGCGCGGTGCAACGGTAGCGCGGAGCTGTCCGGATAGGCCGGTGGACCCGGCCCGGGTGCTGCCCAGACTCGCCGACGCCGCGGTTGCGTCCCGCGCCGCGACGCGCCAACGTGTCGTGATGCAACGGCGCCGCGTGCTCAGGCGGCGAGGAAGCTCGCCCGTGCGGCCCGTGCGGCCCGGTCCCTCAGTGCTGGTCGCGCTGGTCGCGCTGGCTGCGGCCGCCGCGTACGGAGCGCCCGCGCCGGGGGCGGCGGCGGGCGCGGGCGCTGCCGCTTCCCCGGCCTTTCGCGCCGAGTCCCACCCCCGGTCCGTGGTCTGGCTCTGCCGGCCCGGAGCGGCGAACGACCCCTGCACCTTCCCGCGCGCCGCGACCAGCGTGCCGGCGTCGGGCCCGAGGTTCCCCACCGGACCCACCAACGTCCACCCGCCGTCCGCGCGGAAGTTCGACTGCTTCTTCGTGTACCCCACGGTCAGCACCGAGCACTCCGACAACTCGAACCTCGAGGTCCAGGTCAACGAGGTCGGGGCGGCGATCGACGAGGCGTCGCTCTTCTCCCAGGTCTGCACAGTGTGGGCTCCGATGTACCGGCAGGCCACGGCTCAGGCCGTTCGGGGCCTCGGTGCCCATCGCGTGAGCGCCACCCTCGAGAAGGCCGAGACCGTCGCGTACGCGAGCCTCCTCGACGCGTGGAAGGCCTTCGTCGCCCGCGACGATCACGGCAGGCCGTTCGTGCTCATCGGTCACTCGCAGGGTGCGGTGCTCCTGATCAAGCTCATCGCCGACCAGATCGACGCGGTGCGGTCGCTGCGGTCCAGGCTCGTGGTGGCGATCCTCGCCGGCGGCAACGTCCAGGTCCCGACGGGCAAGAAGGTCGGGGGGAGCTTCAGGCACGTTCCGCTGTGCAGCACCCCGCGGCAATCCGGCTGCGTCATCGCGTGGTCGAGCTTCCCGGCCGAGCCGCCGGCGGACTCGATGTTTGGGCGTCCCGGACAAGGCGTCAGCCTCCAGGGTGGCCAGAGGGCGGTGGTCGGCCAGCGGGTCGCGTGCGTGAACCCGGCGGCGATCGGCGGGGGCACCGCACCGCTGGACGACTACTTCCTGCGGGAGGTCGAGAAGGTGCAGCCCCCCGTCACCACCCAGTGGCTCACGTTCCCGCACCTCTACACCGGGCACTGCGAGAGCCGGGGCGGGGCCACGTGGCTCCAGGTCACGGACGTGGCCGCGCACGGTGACAGGCGGCCGGTCGTCACCGAGACGATGGGACCGGCTTGGGGCTTCCACTCCTACGACGTGAACCTCGTGCTCGGGAACCTCGTGCGAGACGTCGCTTCCGAGGAGGCGGGGTGGGAGGCGATCGCACGCTGACCGACGAGCCACGTCCTACGCCCCGAGGTCCGCCTCCATCGCTGCGAGCGCCGCTGTCGAAAGGGCGAGCGGGCCACCGAGGGCCGTCAGGGCCGTGAGGGTCTTCGTCGATGTCCCGCCGATCCCCTTTACCCCTGTCGTCTTCAAGAAGGCGGTGAGGAATGTGCCCACGACGCTCGGTGTCTCGGTCAGCAAGAGCGGCCGTGCGGAGCCCTGGGGCCCTGTGGCGGTGTTCTTCGGGCTGTCCAGCACCGCCCCTGCGATCCCGTCGGAAAAGCCGTTCCCCCGGGCGACGAGCACCCGGTGGCCCGGTGTCCAGCCGAGGCCCGACGACGTGGCGGCGACCTCGAAACGGGCCAGCTCGACGGCGGTGTCGGTGGCGTCCTTCCCTGCGACCCTGACCACGAAGACCCCGGTCTTTGCAACGAGGGCTTGCTCCACTGTGTTGGTGACCGCGAGTGTCCCCCCCATCAAGATGACCTGCTTGATGCCGAGCTTCTCGATGGCGGCGACCGCTGTGGCAGACAGCGTCGTCGCCGGGGTCAGGAGGAGCGGCAGCTTTGTCCGGTAGGAGACGACCGAGGCGGCCTGAGCGTCTTGGAACTCTGTCCCCGAGGCCAGCACGGCGGTCCGCTCTGGTCCCGACGGCGCGGCCGTCCCGGCGCCCGGGGTGTCGTTGAACCTGCCGGTCCCTCCCGTCGGGTCGGTCGTCTGGTAGGCGCCTTGGAACGAGAGGGAGGCGGCAGTCCCGACGTGCTCTGCGACGGCGGCCGCCGTCGCGTACTGGGTCTGCCCGAAGATGCGGACGACGGCGACCTTGCCCGAGGGTGTCTTGCCCCCGCAGCCGTAGGCGCTCAGGCTCTCGATCTGGCTCACCACCGCTGTCGTGATCGCAAGGGGCCCGCCCACGACGTAGACGGTCGAGATCCCCTCTTCCTTCAGGGCCGCCTCGGTGACCGCCGAGAGGCTCTCGGTCGGGGTGAGGAGCGTCCCGGTTGTGAGGGACTGGGCGAGGAACTGGCTCGACAGCGCGTCGTCGTAGGTGGCTGTCGTGGCGAGGACGACGGCCCGTGAGGCAGGGCACGAGCCCGCCGTCGGAGGGAAGGCCCGCTCGAGCTCGGCCGCCGCGGTGGCGTCGGGTGTCGGGCCGTAGACCCGGGTGGTGGCCCGGACTGGCGCTGTGCCGACCGCGAACACGGTGCCCTTCAGCTGCGAAAGCGTCGGCGTGGACTTCGCGGACAGCGTGGCGGTGAGGCACGGCGGCGTGCCCGCCGGCCCGGTCACGGGCGAGACCGTCTCCCACTTGCCCGATGTTGTGCTCCACCAGTAGAGCTTCGTGCCGCCGTTCAGGGTGCAGACCTTCACCGTGACCGAGCCGAAGGTGCTTGTCGACGAGGTCTCGACGTCGAAGTACTCGCCGGTCGAGCTGAAGCTCGGCGTGCCCGCAGGGTCAGCGGGGTACTGCGACACCGTGAGCGCTCCAGGACCGGTCGACGCTGTCACTGTCACCCCGCCATTGGATGCGTGGCAGGCGCCGGAAATGACCGCACATGTCGAATGGCTACTCGCCCTGCTGGGCGGAGCCGGAGGCGAAGGAGGAGACGGGGGTGGTGGAGGCGACGGCGTGGGCGTCGTTGTGGCGGTGATCGCGAAGGACGCGGTTGTGGCCGCGGTCAGGGTGCCGCTCGTCGCCTTCAGCGTGTAGCCGCTGTGGGGCGTCGCGATCGAGCAGGTGAAGCTGGCCACGCCGGCGGTCGCGGCCTTGTGGTCGGTCGTCGTGCCTGTGCAGGTGAGGGCGGCCCCGGTTGTCCCCGCCGAGATCGAAAGGGCGACTGTTGTCGTCTTTGTCGAAAGCACGCTCCCCGACGCGTTCTCGATCGACACCCCGACGCTGAAGGTGTGGCCGGCCACCGTGCTCGACGCCGGCTCGGTGGTGATGGCGAGCTTGGCGGCCGTCGTTGTGGCGGTCACGTTGACAACGTGAGTCACGGAATTCGTCCACATATCTCCGTCGGTGACCGTCAACTTGACCGTGTATGTCCCAGCAGTGGTGAAGGTGTGGGAGAGACTGCTTGTGGTGGATTTGGCAGTGCCGTCACCCCATGTCCATGTGTAACTAAGCGGTGTGACCGAGTTGTCAGGGTCTGCCGAGGTCGACGTGAATGTGTCGGGCGCGCCCGCCGTCACGCTGAGCGATCCGGTGAACGACGCTGTCGGCAGCTCCTCCCTCGGGATGCAGCCGTTCGCGTCCGTTGTCAAAGAGTAGTTCTCGTCGCTGAACTCGAGCTGGGTGAAGTAGTGAGTCCCGTTGATTGTCTGGTTCCACGCTGTCCCTGATGCCTCTGTACCACCGAGCGGGGTGCCATACACGTAGGCGCACACGTCCCCGATCTCGGCTTTGTTTATTGTTGACGTCCTCCACTGTGTGCTCGAGTCGGTGATCGTCTCGCTCAGTTCGTGGCTGGTCATGCTGATCATGACTGTCGCGTCGAATGTCCCGGTGATGGCTTCGTTGAACGCGTTGCATCGGGAGGTCGGAGGGAACGGCATGTTGCCGTAGAGGATGTTTTCACCCGCCGCCGTTGTGTACGTGCCGCTGTGGTAGGCGCAGTAAACTGTTTTGGAAGGAGACGAAGTTGTCTGCCCTGTATTTACCACCGAGCAGTAGGCTCCTGTGGTGAAGCAGGTTCTCACCTTCGGCGGAAAGTAGACCAGATAGATTGCACCAATACCTTTGGGCAACGTCGCATGCACGGCGAGATAGGCCTTCAGCTGTGTGGCTTCCTGTGCTGTGTCGAGGCAGACAGGGTATGTCGTAAGCGCCGTGCATCCGTTTGTGGGGAACGATGTGGTCATTGTGATCTTGCCGGCGAAGGTGACTGTGTAGTGGATGTGGTGCTTGGTTCCTCCGATGGCTGTGTAGTACTGCTGGAGCACTGAGAACACGTTGGAAGGCTTACGGCTTGTCGCGGCGATATTGGTCAGGTACGTGTCGATCCTTGTTGCGTAACCCGAGGGGAAGCTGCTCGTGTAGGTGGCAGGTTTCCAGTACACCGCATAGACGCTCACCTTGCCGATGATTCCGCCTGTCTGGACCATCGCCTGGTTCTTTGTCGTGTACACGAGCGGGCCGGGGCACCCACTTGGGAAGATCGTCGCATCGCACGGATAGGACGTTGGTGTGGCGAAAGGCCCGGGTGCAGACGAGGTCGGCGCAGACGAGGTCGGAGCGGCCCGGAGATGGATGGGGGGCACGATGCCGAGCGGCTTGTGGCCCGCGGGGGTGGCGATCGAGAGCTCGCCCGCCGGTGTCTTCTTCGAGAGGGCCGTTGATCCGTGGGGGAGGGGAAGTGCCGGCGTCGCGAGCGACGCACCCGCTGGGACCGAGGACACGATGGCCGCCGCCGGAACGATGCCGATCACGGTCACACACCCCACCGCGGCGGTGAGCACCGCTCGCAGGGCGCGTTGACTTCGTACACAACCACGCACGTGGGCCCCCTCTGATCGACCGTGTGGCCGACTCCGCCTGTACGCGTCGACGTGCGTACCCTCAGATATCCGCGCTGCGAATGCTATTGCGGGGGAAGGAAGGTGTCAACGGCGACACCGGTGGCGCAGGGAAGCGCTCAACGCTCGATCGTCGGCGGGGTTCGTATCGGTGACGGCAGCGTCGCGCGGCCCGCCATCGGACCCGATGCGCTGCAGAGCTTCGCCGGCGTGGGCCGCGGCCAGAGCGATCGCATCGGATCAGACGTCGGCGGTCTCGCTCAGCCCGAGGTTGCCCCAGATGCGCACGACGGGGTCGGGTTGGTGCGCGCAGCCGGTGAGGCGCGCCACGGTCGCGCCCGCCGGGCGGTCTCGGTCTATGGTCCTGACCGTGTGCAGCGGCCCAGGAGCGACGGAGCACCAGGCGCCGTCGCCCCGGGGGGCAGAGCACCAGGCGTCGACGCCTCGAGCGACGGAGGGGCCGGCCGTCGACCCGATCGCGCTCGCGGCGGTGGACGAGGTCGAGATCACGACGCTCGTCGACAACAGCTTCGACGGTCTCCTCCCCTCATACGCCGGCGTGGCCCGTCCGTCCTCCCGGGCGGCCGGAGTGCCGTCGCCGTTGTTCGAGGGAGGCCGCACCCGGGTGGGCATGGTCGCCGAGCACGGCTTCTCCGCGCTCGTGACGGTGGGACGTGCCGGATCGAGCTCGACGCTCCTCTTCGACACCGGCGTGTCCCCCGAAGGGATGGCGACCAACGCGGAGCGGCTCGGCATCGACTTCTCGGGGCTCCGTGGGGTCGTGCTCAGCCACGGCCACTACGACCACGCCGGCGGTTTCGACGGCCTCCTCCGGCTTCGGCGCCGGCGGGGCCTCCCGCTGACCGTCCATCCGGCCGTGTGGACCCGCCGGCGCGTCCTCCTGCCGGGAGCCGACGCCTCGGAGCTGCCGACGCTCTCGAAGGGCGCGCTCGCGCGGGAGGGCTTCGAGGTGGTCGAGCGGCGCGTCCCCTCGCTCCTCGTGGACGCCAGCGTGCTCATCTCCGGCGAGGTCGACAGGACGACCGAGTTCGAGCGGGGCATGCCGCGGAGCCACGAGGCCTGGGACGGCGGCACGTGGCGTCACGACCCCCTCGTCGTCGACGACCAGGCGCTGGTCGTCCACCTCGCGGGACGAGGTCTCGTCGTGCTGACCGGCTGCGGCCATGCCGGCGTGGTCAACATCGTCCGGCACGCGATGCGGCTCACCGGGGTCGATCGCCTGGTGGCGGTGATCGGCGGCTTCCACCTCGGCGGGTCGGCGTTCGAGCCGATCATCGGGCCGACCGTCGCCGCCCTCCAAGAGCTGCGCCCCGACCTCGTCGTCGCGGGGCACTGCACCGGCTGGCGCGCCCAGCACGCGCTCGCTGCCGCGCTCCCCGGCGCCTGGGTGCCGAGCAGCGCGGGCAGCTCCTACCGCCTCGAAGCGGCCTGACCCGCGCCTACCCGCCCTCGCCCGGCGCCTTCGCGGCGGTCGCGGCGGCGGTCGCAGCGACCGCCTCGCTCGCCTCCAAGAGCCGCTTCGCCCGCATCACGATGGGCAGGTCGACGAGCTGCCCGCCCACTGC
>JAJZMD010000038.1 GCA_021803085.1 Actinomycetes bacterium | reverse complement strand
CTGGTCGGGCAGACCGTGCTCAGGAGCTCGTGGTCGCTCTCCGCGGCGGCCTTGGAGCGGGGCGAGATCGTGCGGGGCGCAGTCCACCACCCCCTCATCGGGGAGTCGGTCCCGGTCGAGAACGTCCCCGTGCGCTTCGGCGACAAGGTGATCGCGGTCATGGTGCGCGTGTACTCGCGAGCCGTCGCGACGCCGCACAGCATGTACGAGAAGAACTACTTCGCCGTGTTCGGCCGGCTGCTGGGGATGATCACCGAAGCAGAGTTCCCCTTCGCCCAAGAAGAGGTCGGGACCGAGGAGACGCCGAGAGTCGGCGACGGGTTCGTGCTCGTCGACGGCGAGGGCCGCATCGAATTCGCCTCACCGAACGCGATCAACGCGTTCCACCGCATGGGCGTCTACTCGACGCTCGAGGGCCACAAGCTGACAGAGCTCGGCGTGGAGGCGTCCGCCGTCGTGTGGGCGCTCGCCACCTGCCACCCCGTCGTCGAGGAGGTCGAGCGGCGTCCCGACGTGATCGTCCTCGTGCAGTGCATCCCCCTGCTCGAGCACCACGTCGCGAACGGCGCGGTGATCCTCATGCGCGACGTCACCGACGTCCGGCGCCTCGACCGCCTCCTGCTCTCCAAGGACGCGGCGATCCGGGAGGTCCACCATCGCGTGAAGAACAACCTCCAGACGATCTCCTCGTTGCTCAGCCTCCAGGCACGTCGCCTGTCGTCGGAGGACGGCAGGGCCGCGCTGCACGAAGCCGAGCGCCGGGTGCGGTCGATCGCCGTCGTGCACGAGATCCTGTCGAGGGACCCGAGCGACCAGGTCCCGTTCGACGAGATCGTCGGATCGCTGGTGCGGATGGCGGAGGACTCCGTCGTGTCCTCGCACGCGGTGGAGATCGCCGTCGAGGGCGACCTCGGGGAGGTCACCGCCGACACCGCGACCCCGCTCGCCGTCGTGATCGCCGAGATCCTGCAGAACGCCGTGGAGCACGCCTTCGCCGGAGCCGACGGCGCCCCCGCGACCTCCGTCCGCGTCGGTCACGTGCAGGTGACCCTCTCGCACTCGCGTGAGGGTCTCAGCGTCACCGTCCGCGACGACGGCAAGGGACTCGAGCCGGGCTTCGACATCGAGCGCACGGCGAGCCTCGGGCTGTCGATCGTGCGGGACCTCGTCGTGAGCCAGCTGGGCGGCTCGATCACCATGGGTGCCGCTGCCGGCGGGGGCACGCTCGTGGAGATCCGGCTGCCGGCGGCGCGATGACGCGCGGCATCGAGCCGCCGATCGGTGAACCAGGCGAGATGCGCGCCGCCGCGATGACGAGCGGCGGTCAGCGCCGGAGGGTGACCGGGGCGACCGATCCGACCGTCCCTGCGGAAGAGGCGGCGCTTCGACGGGCCGCGAGCCACGCCCTGCGGAGCTTGCGGCGCTCCTCTTCGGAGGTCCCGCCCCAGACGCCGGACTCCTGGTTCGTGGCGAGCGCGAAGTCGAGGCAGGGATCCTGCGCCTCGCACGAACGGCACACCCGCTTGGCGGCTTCGATCTGCTCCACCGCCGGGCCGGTGGTCCCGACGGGGAAGAAGAGGTCGGGTTCGGTGTTCCGGCACGCGGCATCCCGGCGCCAGTCGCCGGCGTCCCAGTCGACCGTCCGGTTCCACATCAGTGCCATGCGCTCGGCCCTCCGGTTGTGAACCAATTCACATATCCAGCCGACGCAGCGGCCGCCACGGAATTCGGATCTCGGAGAAGTATAAGCAAACGTCTTCGAATTGCAAGGAGGGGCGGGTGACCGCCATCTACGCACACCGGGGTTGCCACGGCGTGCCTGCACCCCGCGAGAACACGCTCGCAGCGTTCCGCGCGGCGCGCCGCTCGGGGGCCGACGGCGTGGAGCTCGACGTCCGCATGACGGCGGACGGAGCGCTCGCGGTGCTGCACGACAGCTTCGTGCCCGGCGTCGGCGACGTCGCCGACGCCGTTGCTGCAGCGCTGCCCCCCGACGTCCCCCTGCTCGGCGCGGCGCTCGCCGCGTGCTCGGGCCTCCGGGTCAACGTCGAGATCAAGGGCGGGCCGGCGGAGGCCGCGCGCGTCGCCGGCTCGCTCCGCGACCGGGGGCCGGGCTCCCGAGCAGGCCCGACGGAGGTGCTCGTCTCGTCCTTCGATCCCGAGTCCCTCGCCGCGGCTCGCGAGGTGCTCCCGGGCGTGGCGTGCGGCCTCCTCGTCGACTGGCGCGCCGACGCGGCCGCCGCCCTCGAGCGCGCGGCGGGGCTCGGCTGCGCCACGCTCCATCCGTTCGTGGCGCAGGTCGACGCGGATCTGGTCGACGCCGCCCGCGAGCGGGGGCTCGGCCTCCACGTCTGGACCGTGAACTCGGACGCCGACATCGCCGCGATGGGGAGCCTGGGGGTCCAAGCCGTCATCACCGACCGGGTGTCCGTGGCCATCGGGATCCTCCGACCGGGCGGCGCCGGTTCGGACGGCGGTTCGGGCGCCGGTTCGGGCCGGGGTTCGGGCGCCGGTTCGGACGGCGGTTCGGGCGCCGGGAGGGGAGGGGGCCCCGTCGGGACCCCCGCGCGGAATGGCGGAGAGCGCGCAGGGTAGTCAACAATGCGCACATGCACGTCGTCGTCTGCGTGAAACAGATTCCCGACCCTGCCGTGCCCGGCGCGCTCGACCAGGTCACCCACACCCTCGATCGGTCGGGCAAGCTCGTCATGGACGACTCCGACTCGTACGGGGTCGAGATGGCGTTGCAGCTCGCGGGGAACGTGGAGGGCAGCGAGGTCACCCTCGTGTCGATGGCCCCCGGCGGCGAGACCTCGGGCCTGCGGACGGCGCTCGCGATGGGCGCTGCGAGGGCCATCCTCGTGAGCGACGACGCGCTCTCCGGCTCCGACGCCCTGTCCACCGCCAAGGCCCTCGCCGCGGCGATCCGCCGCGCCGAGCCGGATCTGGTGATCGCGGCGACCGAGTCGACGGACGGGTACACCGGGACGCTGCCCGTCCAGCTCGCCGAGCTGCTCGGGATGCCATCGGTCACCTTCGCCAAGGGCGTGTCCACGGACGGCACGACGCTCGAGGTCGAGCGGCAGACCGAGGCCGGGTACGACGAGGTGACGTGCCCGCTGCCCGCCCTCGTGACGGTGACCGCGGGGGTCGTCGAGCCGAGGTACCCCTCGTTCAAGGGGATCATGGCGGCGAAGTCGAAGCCCATCGACGTGCTCTCCCTCGCGGACCTCGGGATCGACCCGTCGGACGTGGGCGTGCGGGGCGCGCGTGAAGAGGTCGTCGACGTCGCGGACGCCGAGGCGCGAGCGGGCGGCGAGATCGTGATGGACGAGGGTGACGGCGCCGCGCGCATCGTCGCCTTCCTCGAGCAGCTGAAGGTGATCTGAGATGGACAGGGTCTGGGTGCTCGCGGAGACGGGCGAGCAGGGGCCGACGGCGTTGACCCTCGAGCTCCTCACGAAGGCTCGTACGCTCGCCCCGGCGGTGGAGGCCGTCGCCTGGGGCCCGGGCACCGCCTCGATCGCCGCGGCGCTGGGCGAGCACGGCGCGTCCCGCGTCTACGACGTCGGCGACATCGGCGGCCGGTTGCCGGGGGCGCCCGTCGCCGGTGCGATCGCCGCCCTCATGAGGGACGGCGAGCAGCCCGACGCGGTGCTCATCCCTGCCTCCTACGACGGGCGCGACGTGGCGGGGCGCCTGTCGGCAATGCTCGACCGCCCGGTCCTCACGAACGTCACGGGGCTGGCCGAGCAGGACGGATCGGTGCTGACGGAGCACCCGATCTTCGGCGGCACGAAGATCCTGCACGCGCGCTTCACCGGAGAAGGTCCCGGCATCTACGTCGTGCGCGCCAAGTCGTTCGCTTCGGAGCCCGCGGGTGGGGCTGCCGCCGAGGTGATCGCCCTGCCGCCGGTCGACGCCGGTCCGGCGGGCGCCGCGACGATCGTGCAGCGCCACGTCGAGGAAGCGAGCGGCCCGAAGCTCGACGAAGCCGCAGTCGTGGTCTCAGGCGGGCGCGGGCTCGGCTCGGCGGAGAGCTACGCGCTCATCGAGGAGCTCTCCCACCTGCTGCACGGCGCAGCGGGGGCGAGCCGGGCGATCGTGGACGCAGGTTGGGTGCCCTACTCGCATCAGGTCGGGCAGACCGGCAAGACCGTGAAGCCGACCGTGTACCTCGCGTGCGGGATCTCCGGAGCGACGCAGCATCTCGTCGGGATGAAGGGCTCGAAGAACATCGTCGCGATCAACAAGGACCGGGAGGCACCGATCTTCTCGGTGGCCGACCTCGGGATCGTGGGGGACGTGCACAAGGTGCTCCCCGCGCTGGTCGAGGCGCTGAAGTCCCGGTCCTGAGGAGCTGCACGCGGGCCGGCGGGCTCCCCGCGCGGCCGTCACACGAGCGGCCAGGGGTAGGGGCGGTCCGCCCCCGGCGCCGGGAACCGCCCGGCCCTCACGAGCGCCCGCGCCCGGAGGACGAGCGCGTCCAGCTCCTCGTCGTCGAGCAGGGCCTCCAGCTCGCCGGGCACCGGCTCGTCGAGCAGCCTCGCCACGTCGTCGCGGACGGTGCGGTCGAGGCGTTCCCCTGCGAAGTCCCAGATGACGGTGCGGAGCTTCGGCTCGGTGTGGAACGTGAGCCCGTGGTCGATCGCCCACAGCCGGTCTCCCGAGCACAGGACGTGGCCGCTCTTGCGGTCGGCGTTGTTCGCCAGGACGTCGAACGCGGCGATGTGGCGAAGATCGTGGTGCCACCGCGGGTCGTCGCGCACCGTGAAGTAGTGGGAGGTCCCGTCCTCGTCGACGACCCGTTGGAGCGACCCCTCCCCGAAGGGAGCGTCCTTTCGCAGCACCGTCTCGGGGACGATGTCCCACCCGAGCCAGCTGGACAGGATGCGCGCCGCGACCTCGCGGCGGTGCAAGCCCGGCGCGAAGTCCCACAGCTCCCGTTCCCCCGCGAGCGGCTTGTAGACGGCGAGCAGCTCGCACCCCGCCGCTGCGCACGTCACGAGCAAGGTGACGTTCGAGCTGCCAGCGATCCGGCCGTGCACCTCGATCGCGCCGCGCTCGAGCACGTCCACCGCGGCGACGTGGCTCACGTCGCCGGAGGACCGTGGCCGTTCGTCCGCGGGCAGTCGTGACCCGATGGCTCGAGGGGGAAGCCACACAGGGGGCACGGCGGCCGGCCGGCCTCCACGAGGCTCGTGGCGCGGATGGCGAACGCGGCCGCCTGCTCCCTCGTGATCGCCAGGCGCGCGACCGCTCCTCCGTCGCCCGCCTCCTCCACGATCACGACGAGCCGGTCCGCGTCCTCGTCGTAGGAGACGCCGATCGTGCCCACGACCCAGTCGGGCTCCACGCCGACGTCGAAGTCGAGGTCGTCGGGGAGGTGGCCCGGCCGTCCCAACTGGCGGACGATGCGGCCGAGATAGCTGGCGAGGACCACGACCTGCTGCTTCTCGACCTTCACGGTCGCGTGCAACGGCCCCTCGGTGAAGTGGAGCAGGAAGAGGCGCTGCCCGACCGGGCCGCTGGTCCCGACCGAGAAGACGTCGGGCGCGTCGAGGTCCATGCCGTCGTTCACGCGGTCACGAGCCCCTCGGCCGAGGCGTTCACGCAGAGGACGCGCGGCCCCTCGGGGGCGTACCTCACGGCGGAGACCGAGCACGTCGAGATGGTGAGCCGCTGGAACAGGTCGAGAGGGACGCCCGCGGCGGACGCGACGAGCGCGCGGATGGGGTCTGCGTGCGAGACCGCCACGATCGTCTGCCCGGGGTGCGCTCGGACGAGCCGTCCGAGCGCGTCCGTCGTCCGGGCGACGAGCTCGGTGAAGGACTCGCCGCCGGGGAACCCGAAGCTCGAGGGCCACCGCTGGACCGTGATCCACTCCCGCCGCCTGGAGGCCCGCTTGATCGACAGCCCCGTCCAGTCGCCGATGTCGACTTCGACGAGGCCGCGCTCGGTGCGGACCCGGACGCCGAGCGCGCGTGCGACGGGCGCAGCCGTCTCCCGCGCCCGTTCGAGCGGCGACGCGTAGACGGCCACGGGTCTCGGGTCGATCGCGGCGATCCCCGAGGCGACCCGCTCGGCCTGCGCGCGGCCTGCAGGGGACAGGCGCAGGCCCGGGGCGCGACCGGGGAGGACCTTGCCGGTGGTGGGGGTCGCCCCGTGCCGCACGAGCAGCACCGTCGTGGGCTCGGAGTGGGGCACGGACCGGGGCACGGACGATGATCGTATGCTCCGAGCGGTGACGTCCGACCGCCTCGGCAGCCTCTCGGGGGCGATCGTCGCCTGTCGTCGCTGTCCGAGGCTGGTCGCGTGGCGCGAGGAGGTCCCGCCACGGGCCGCATTCCGCGCCGAGGCCTACTGGCGCAGGCCGGTGCCCGGTTTCGGCGATCCCGACGCCACGGTGGTGGTGGTGGGGCTCGCGCCGGCAGCCCACGGCGCCAACCGCACGGGGCGCATGTTCACCGGGGACCGCTCGGGCGACTGGCTCTACCGGGCCATGTGGCGAGCCGGGATGGCCAGCCAGCCCGAGAGCCGTGCCCCGGGCGACGGGCTCGAGCTCCTGGGGGCGTGGGTCACGGCGGCCGTGCGCTGTGCACCGCCCGCCAACAGGCCAACGCCCGAAGAGCGCGCCTCGTGCTTGTGCCACCTGCGCGAGGAGCTGTCGCTCCTCAGGCGCGCGCGGGTGATCGTCGCCCTCGGAGGGGTCGCGTGCGGGGCGGTCTCCTCCCTGCACGGGCTCTCACCGAGGCCCCGTTTCGCGCACCTCGCCGAGTGCGTGCTCCCCGACGGGAAGGTGCTCGTCTGCTCGTACCACCCGAGCCAGCAGAACACCTTCACCGGCAGGCTCACCGAGCCGATGCTCGACGCGGTCTTCGAGCGCGCCCGGGCGCTCTCCGAGGCGGGTCAGGCGGGCTGAGGCGCGGGGAGGCGGCCGGGCGTCGGAACCGCGGTCGACGGCCACCGCTTCCGGCTCACCCTGCTCAGACGGCGCATGAGGGCGATCGCGCCGGGATCGTCCTCGCCGGGCCGCACCTCCACTGCACCGTCGGCCACCATCGAGGAGAAGAGCTCTTTGCCCCGGGCCGTGCGGACCACCGTGAGCGTCCAGTCGTTGAACGCCCCGATGCCCCCGGTCGAGATGTCGGCGTGCTCCGCCGCGAAGTCGGGGCAGGACAGGCAGCCCTCCCTCGTCCAGCCGTGCGCCTCCTTCAAGGGGATCTCGTGGTACTCGCCGTCGCGCGTCCAGACCTGGAAGACGCCCTTGATGTTCATCTTCGTGATGTCCTCGCGCCGGAGACCGTAGCGAGCTTCGAAGAGCTCGGGGAAGATCGCGTCGTCGAACGTCTTCGAGCACATGAGGCCGATCGACAGGACGAAGCGCCGGGCCACCTTCCCGGCCCTGCGCGCTGCCATCACCGCGGGCGCCGAAGCCTGGCAGCCCATGCCCACCAGCGCGATGCGCTCGGCGCCCTCCTCCACCGCCTGCGCGTAGGCGAGCGGGTTCGCGCAGTACGTATAACGGGACCCTGCCGTCGCGAGAACCCCGGAGCGGTCGGAGACGACCGCGGGGACCGCCTTCCAGGACGTCCCGTCGCCTTCGAGCGACGAGACGAGTGCCGCGTCGATCACGTCGTGCTCGAGTGCCCAGACGAGGAGCGCCGAGACCAGTCCACCGTCCTGGCCGGCCTCGCAGAGCTCGGGGTCCGAGGCCCGGGCGAGGACCACCTGCTCGGCGATCCCCGCGACCTCGTCGTCGGTGCGTGCCCGACCGAAGAGGTACTGCTCGATCTCGGGCTCCCACTCCCGAAAGCGCGGGCACGCCCTCGTGCACAGCGTGCACCCGCGCTCGCCGTGCGTGCAGCCGTCGAAACCGCCTGTGGCCTCGACGTGGAACGGCTTGTACGCGCGCTCCTGGTCGTAGCCGAGGACGTCGTAGGGGCAGGCGACGATGCACGCAGAGCAGCCCGTGCACAGGCCGGACGTCACGACTTCTTCGAAGAGGTGGGACCAGTGGGGCTTCTCAGGCGGCACGCGCCCACCATACGCGGTGCCGCTCCCCGGCCGCGCTCACTTCGCGACCCGAGCCGGCGTCGCCGCCCGCATGTCCCTCGGGCAGCCCGGAGGACCCCGGCGGGCACCCGGGACCGCGAGCCCGCAGTCCGGCACGAGCAGGTCCTGTGACGGTTCCCTCAGGCTGCCAGGACCAGCACCCGGGACCTCGGCGCACCGCCTGCCACGGGAGGCAAGGCAGCCGAGATCGTGAACGGGGCGGTCGACGACCCCGCGGAGGCGCCCGGCGTGGCCGCGGCCACCTTGGCGCAGTACGTCCCAGTAGCCGAGACCGCGAATGTGAAGACGACGAGGCCACGGGAGCCGGTGCTGGCGGCGCCGGACGCGACGCGTCCGGTGGCGCCAGCACCGGACGCGTCGCTGCCGGTGCAGGACCCGAGGTAGACGGAGATGGTCACGTGGGCGCGAGCGACACGACGGTCCGAGGACGTGACGGTCACGGTCAGCGGGACGTGGTAGCTCCGCTTGGAGCGGGAGGACGGCCCGGGCGTGACGACCACGTCGAGCGTCGGCGACGCCGTCACCGTCACCGTCTGGACGGCGGACGCCCAACCAGCCGCAGAGACCGTGATCGTCTGGGTGCCCGCCTTCGTGCTCCTGTAGTAGAAGGTCGGGACCTCGAGAGAGCCCGATGGCACGTGCAACGTCAGCGAGCGGCTGGGAAGGGTCCCGCCGGGAGACGTCGAGAGCTCACCGGTGGACGAGCCGGAGGCGACCGTCACGGCCATGCCGGCGGCACCGGCTGCCGGCTTGCTGAGGGCGACCGTCAGCGCTCCCGACCAGGTGCCCGCGGCCAGCTCCTGCGCCCCTGACGTGAACCCGAACGCGCCGGCGACGCTGCTTCCTGACCCGGCACTTGCCGACCCGGCACTTGCCGACCCGACCGCTGTGTTCCAGCTGCCGAGGCCGGTGCACAAGTTGTAGCCGATCTTGCAGGGGTGGCCGTTGCTGCCGGCGGACACGTTGTACACCTTGATCGTCCCGCCGTAGACGAATGTGGCGTCCACGTGCGCACCGGTCTCCGCGGCGTGGGCCGCGATCATGTCGGTCGCCGCGCTGGTCCCGCCGGCGACGATCCATCCCGGGTAGCCGACGGTGTCGTAGACGGCGACACCGCTGCTCGGGCTCGCGTCCAGGGAGAGGTCGGGCACCGCACGTCTGCCCGCACAGTTCGCGCCCTTCTGGTCGTAGCTCGGGTAGCTCGCCTGGGCAGCAGAGGCGGTCTCGTACCTGCTGCACCCCCCTCCGGCTGTGGCCCACGCGGTCTCCGACTTCCACGCGCCGGTGGCCCTTGTCACCGTGAGGGTCGTGCCGCCGACGGCGACGACGTCGGGGGACGTGGCGGGATAGGAAAGCTCCGAGGCCGTGTCACCGACCGCTGCGAAGTAGCTCACGCTCGAGTTGGCGAACGCGACATTGAGCGCCGACTCGCCGCTGAACTCCGTGCCTCCCCACGCCATCGTCACGTACTGCGCCTTCGTCGCGGCATACCGGATGGCTGCGAAGAGGTCTGTGTCGCGGTTGGTCGTCGCCTCCACGAGGAGGATGTCGGCGTTGGGCGCCAGGGCGTGCGCCCATTCCACGTCGAGGCTGGTCTCCAGGGCCCAGCCCGTTGTGCCTGGCGGCGCCGGCGCCGTGGCCGTGCCACCTGTCTGGTTGACGATGGACAGGCAGTGGTTGGAGGCGGTGCACTGCCGGAGGCCGAACTGGGTGGAGAAGGCGGCGAGGTCGGTGGAGATTGTCGAGTCGCTGTAGGCGTCGACGACAGCGATCGTGCTCCCCTCGCCTCCCGTGGTCGAGTAGCCGTAGGTCGTCGCGATCTCGTTCGGCGAGTACCCGGCAGGGCCGTTCCCGGGGTCGATGCCACTGCCCGGGAGGGACTGCAGCGCCACGGGGAGGCGCAGGACGTGCACGAGGCACGAGGAGTACCCCGGCGGCGCGGGTGGGCACGCCGCGGCCCCGGGGCTCCCGGCCCGGGGGCTCCCCGTGTCGCGGCTCGAGTGGCCGGCCCGGTCCGTCGCTCCGGCCCCTCGGGGCGCGCCCGCCGTTCCCGTCACGCCGGCCAGGGCAGCTGCGGCCAGGGCAGCTGCGGCCAGGGCCACGCTCGCGGCGCAACCGACCAGCCCGCTGTGAAGAGACATGACACGTCCCCTTCCGGCCGTCAATCGCTGCCCGGGGCAAGCGTACCGTACGGACCCCGGCCCTCTTCACGGACAAGGGCCTTCTACCCGGACCTGCTACACGGACCCCGGCCCTCCCCACCGATCGGGGTCAGGCGCGAGCCGGGTCAGGCGTGCAGCGCCTCGAGCACCTTGGCAGCATGCCCGTCGGCGTGGACGTTGTACCAGGCTCGGACGATCTTCCCGTGACCGTCCACCACGAACGTGGAGCGCACGGTGCCCACCACCTTCTTGCCGTACATCGTCTTCTCGCCCCACGCGCCGTAGGCCTCCATCACGCGGTGGTCGGGATCCGAGAGGAGCGGGAACGCGAGCCCGTACTTCTCTCGGAACTTCACGTGCTTCGCCGCCCCGTCGGGGGAGATCCCCACCACCTTCACCCCCGAGCGCTGAAAGGCGGACAGGTTCTCGTTGAACTGGCAGGCTTCTTTCGTGCAGCCGGGCGTGTCGTCGGCAGGATAGAAGTACACGACCACGGTGGTTCCTCTGAAGTCTGCGAGCGAGACGGGTTTGCCGTCCTGGTCAGGGAGCGTGAAGGCGGGTGCGCTGTCGCCGGCTTCGAGGCGTGCCATGCAGGCCAGCTTGGCACACCGACGCCCGATCGGCGGCTCGCGGCACGCCGGAACGAGCGCCCCGGAGCCGTATGCGCTGGTCGAGCGCGTGTCGCTGGTAGATTGCATGGGACGGCACGCGATCGCGGCGACGTGACGAGGCCGTCTGGGCCCCTTCTCTTCACATCGGACGGCGCCGGGCCCCGCCGAGGTGAGAGAGCAGGAATGACGATCGACACGTACGAGACCGTCGGGACGTTCGAGTCCCTCGGTGTCGCCGATCCCTTGGTCAAGGAACTGGCCGACCAGGGGATCACCACCCCCTTCCCCATCCAGGCGCTGACCATCGCAGACGGGCTGGCCGGCAGGGACGTCTGCG
>JAJZMD010000129.1:9439-11187 GCA_021803085.1 Actinomycetes bacterium | reverse complement strand
TCGCCGCCGCCAGGTTGGGTGAGAAGCGCAGGACTCCTTCCGTGTCGACCAGTCCCGCAACGCCGATCCCGACAGGGACCTCGGTGAGGTGAGCGGTGGGCGCAGGTGCCCGCGCGACGACGTCGTCGTGCAACGCTTCGAGAAGCTCCACGATCGCGTCGGCCACCGCGTCGCCCGGGTGCGTCCCGGACCCGGCCCGGACCTCTCGCGGTCCTGTCCCTCCACCGTGGCCACGTGCCGCCGTGGCCGCCGCCTGCCGGGGGGTGGGCACGCGGCGCTCTGCGATCGTGTCGCCGTCGGGGCTGATGGCCACCCCGAGGATCTTCGTCCCCCCGACGTCCACCCCGTAGGCGATCCGGCGTGGCGTGCCGTGGGCTTCTCCGGTGCCGTGGGCTTCTCCGGTGCCGTGGGCTTCTCCGGTGCCGGCGCCCGCCGCTCCGTTCGTCTCCGATCCGGGCTCCCCTGCCGGCCCTGGAGCGCTCATCGGGTCACCCCGTCGACTCGGCGCGCGACTTCAGCTCGCGAAGGGCCGTGGACATGATGCGGCTGGCGGCGCGCAGCTTGATGAACCCGGGGATCGGGACTCGCAGCTCCACCTCGAGATGGTAGGTGACGTCGGTGCCTCCCCCGATTGCGGGGTCGAACACGTACCGCCCGTCGAGCTTGGTGGTGATGTCCCCCTTGGTCTGGCGCCATGCCAGCACGTGGGGCGCGTCGGAGTAGTCGTACTCGAGCGTGTAGCTCGTGCTCCGCCCGAACGCCGCTGCCCGGAACGTGCAGAGCAGCGGCCTCCCGTGGTCGTCGCGACGATCGATCGTGACCTGCTTGATGTCGGCCGCCCACTCGGGATAGCGCTCGATGTCGGTCACGACCGCGTAGCACCGCTCTGGCGGCGCTGCGACCGTGGCGTGCTCCGTGGCCTGTTCCGCCACCTCGTTCCTCCCCGTCAGCCGGCCTGGGTGCAGGCCGGATCAGCCTTGCACTTCCGCAAGGGCTGCGGCCAGCTTTGCAGCGAGCACGTCGTAGTCGAACGCGCGGCACGCCCGCTCGCGTGCGGCGTCGCCCATCCGGCGGCGGAGCTCGGCATCGGCGAGCAGGCGGCGAAGGGCGCCCGCCACCTCGCCGGCATCCTGGGGCCTTCGTACGACGACCCCGCTGACGCCGTCGTCCACCGCTTCCGCGGCACCGCCGCTGTCACCGGCGACCTGGGGCGTGCCAGAAGCAGCGGCTTCGAGGAAGACGATGCCGAAGCCCTCCTCTTCGAGACCCCACCAACGCTTCCGGCACGCCATCGCGAACACGTCGGCCGAGGCGAGCAGCGCCCGCTTGTCCTCCTCGCTCACCTGCCCGAAGAACCTCACCGGCGCCGCGCCACGCCGGGCGCGCGCAGCGAGCCGCTGCGCCTCCCGCCCGGTGCCGGCGATGGCGAGCACGAGGTCCGGGTACGACCTGCGCAGGCGCCGCACCGCCTCGATCAGGACGTCCATGCCCTTGCGCGGGACCAGGCGGCTCACGCTCACCACGAGGGGCGCGTCGACCGGCAGGCCGAGCCGGAGACGTGCGGCGGCCCGGGTCGGCGCGTCCCACGGGGCGAACTGCGCGCAGTCCACGCCGGGTGACACCTCGAGGATCCTCGGCCGCACGATGGCGCCGGAGTTGCCGATGCCCGAGCCCGCGCCCGAGCCCGAGCCGGAGCGGGAGCCGATGCCCGCGCCCGAGCCCGAGCCGGAGCGGGAGCCGATGCCCGC
>JAJZMD010000129.1:0-9429 GCA_021803085.1 Actinomycetes bacterium | reverse complement strand
CGATGGCGCCGGAGTTGCCGGTGCCCGAGCCGACGGAGCGGGAGCGGCTGCCAGCGTCCGTGCCCGCGTCCGTGCCCGCGTCCGTGCCCGCGTCCGTGCCCGCGCCCGTGCCCCAGACCGAGCTCCCGGCGCTGGCGTACCGCCCCCCGGCGAGCGCGCGGGCCGACACCGACGCCGGATAGTGGCCCGCCGACACGACGAGGGACGCTCCTGCCAGTGCTCGTGCGACGAGGCCGCGCGTGACCGGCAGCCTGGCGGGGACGGCGACCTCAGCCCCGTGGAGCAGGACGCCGTAGGGGAGCCCGAGCTTCGGGCCGAGCAGCCCGAGAGGCAGGACGGGGTCGAGCAGCACGAGCGTCGCCCCCACCTCCGACGCAAGCGACAGGATGCGGGTGCGGGCGGTGGGAGTCGGGAAATAGAGGATGCGCCCGGGCACGCGTTCGATCCGGATCCCTTTCGCGGCGGCGGACGAGTCGAACGCCTCGGAGCTCGGGTCGGACCGTGCCGTCAGCACCACGAAGCTCGAAGGATCGAGCCGGCGCCAGAGCTCCCACAGGTAGGCCTGGATGCCGCCGACCTTCGGAGGGAAGTCGTTCGTGACCAAAAGGTGGCGCCCTCCGGTCATCGGTTCCCACCGCGACCCCGGCCGACGTACCCCGGCACCGGCCGGACGTCGACCGCACGCTCAACCCGCTCGGCCCTGGAACCTGAGGGACGGCAGCAGCCCCGCCTGCTCGAGCATCCGCATCGCCCTCGCCTCGTCGGCGTCGATGACCACCGCGTCATCGGGCTCCCGACCAAGCAGGAACGTGACGACGCAGTCGTCGCACGCCTCCGTCATCCGCATCACGCAGGCCTCGCACTCGACGGTGACCGTGTCCATCGCCCTCCCCTTCCGTCCGGCACCCTCCGTGCCGATCTCCGTCTCTGGTCGGAGCAAGCATGGCGGAGGGGTGTGACAGACGAGCGCAGGCCGTCGTGGTTCCCGGCCGGTCCCGCGCCGCCCGCACGGCGCTCCGTCCGGACGGAGAGGAGCCCGGTGTCCACACGACCGGCCAGCGTCTCACGCGCGGGCGGCTCCCTGCCGGCCGGGACGCCGCCGGGCACGCGTCACCTCGGCGGCGACCTGCTCGACGCTCCATGCCACGCCCTCGGTCACCACCTCCACGCCGTCGACGAGGACGAAGAAGGGAGGCCCCAGCACACGGTACGCGCGCCACGCGGCGTCGGACATCACGACCAGCCCGGATGCGTCGGCGCGGTGGTGTCCCGCGAGCGCCGCGACGGCACTGGGATCCTCGTCGCCTGGACCGCGGGTCACTACGACCACCGCGTCGCGCGGCTCGAGCCCGCACGCGGCCGGCCCCGGCAGCGGCGCCCAGAACGGCAGGCAGCCGTCGCAGCGCGAGCCGAGGAAGAGAAGGAGCGTCCAGTGACCCGCCGACTCCAGGCGCAGCGTGCGGGGTCGTCCCTCGAGGTCCGACCCGTCGACGTCGGACGCCGGCAACCGCCGCACGCCGACGGGAACCGCGACCACGTCTTGGACCTCAGGTCGGCGCATCACTCGACGCGCGTCGTCAGAGCCGGCTGAGCAGCTCCGCCTTCTTCGCAGCAAACTCGTCCTCAGAGAGGATGCCGCGCCGGCGGAGCTCGTCGAGCTGGAGGATCTGCCCGGGGATCGTGGCGTCGTCGTCTCCGAGCACGACGCCGTGCGGCGGCGTGTCGACCGTGGACGACCGCCGACCCTCCGGCCAGCTCCGCCGGCCGGGCGGGCCCGCGGCCTCCATCGGCAAGCCGGCGCGCGCAAAGCCCGGCGCCGGGTCCGCCGGCGAACCGCCGGCGGCCGTCCAGACGCGACTTCGTGTGCCTCCGTAGGGGCCGTAGGGGAGGTCGAAGCGGTCGAGCTGGGCGGTGATCACCCGCTGGAGGCGCCGGGGACGGCGCACGTCCTCCACGACCAGGGGCCGGTCGCCCCCGGCGACCTCGAACACCAGCCGGCCGCAGCCGATGAGCCGGCCACCGACTGACTGGCTCAAGTGGATCTCCACGACGCGCTGGAAACGGAGCTGGACGACGTCGCGCCCGATGAGCCCGCGCCGGTAGAGGAGCCGGCTCGTCGTGACGAAGAACCGCACCGACCGCCAGCGGAGCAGCCGGGCGACGACCCACAGCGCCGGGAGGGCGACCATCGCTGCAAGCACCCACGCCACCGCGGCGGGCGCCTGCGGGTAGCGGATCGCGATCGCGGCGGCTGCCGCCACGGCGAGCAGGAGGAGAAGGACCGGGCCGATCACCACGATCGGATGGGGACGAGCCTCCGCGAGGAGCTCCTCGTCCTCGTGCAACAGGCTGCGAGCGGGCCCCACCCTTCGAGCGTACCAACGGGTCGCGGCCGTCCCTTCGATGCTCGCGCGAGATTGCTCGTACGCCGGGCGTCGCCCGGTCGGCGTCGCTCGCGCACCGCACCGGCCCGCACCGCACCGGCCCGCACCGCACCGGCCCTGACAGTGGCTACCGTGCTGCGATGGCCACCGGTACGGCGGCGCGCCGCCGGAGCGTCTGAGCTCGCGTGCCCACGCAGAGCGCGGGACTGCTCGTGTACCGCCGCCGGGACCACGACCGCCCGCAGGAGGGCTCGGCGCTCGGCGGGGAGCTCGAGGTGCTGCTCGTCCATCCCGGCGGTCCCTACTGGGCCCGGCGCGACGCGGGATGGTGGTCCATCCCGAAGGGCGAGGTCGCCGACGGGGAGGACGGTCTCGCCGCCGCCGAGCGCGAGTTCTCAGAGGAGCTCGGCCTTCCCGCTCCGCCCGGGGAGCGCATGCCGCTCGGCGAGGTCGTCCAGCCAGCGGGCAAGCGGGTGCGGGCATGGGCCGTGGCCGGCGACCTGGACGCGACCGCCGTCCACCCCGGCACCTTCGAGCTCGAGTGGCCGCCCCGCTCGGGCCGGCGGCGCCGCTTCCCCGAGGTGGACCGGGTCGCGTGGTGCACGCTCGACGAGGCGAGGGCGAAGCTCCTCCCCGGCCAGCTCCCGCTGCTCGACCGGCTCGCAGCGCTGCTCGCTGGGTAAGGTGCCGGCCACGATGCCTGTGACGGTGCGGGGAGCGGTGGCGAGCGCGAGGGGCGCGCCGGTGGAGGTGGTGCCCGTCGTGGTCCCCGATCCCGGCCCCGGGGAGGTGGTCGTGGAGGTCCGGGCCTGCGGCGTCTGCCACACGGACCTCCATTACCGGGACGGCTCGATCAACGACGACTTCCCCTTCCTGCTCGGGCACGAGGCGGCCGGCTTCGTGAGGGAGGTGGGCGACGGCGTCGAGCACCTCGCGCCCGGCGACTACGTCGTGGTCGCCTGGCGCGCGCCCTGCGGCGCGTGCCGCTCGTGCCGGCGGGGGCGGCCGTGGTACTGCTTCGACAGCCAGAACGCGCGACAGCCCATGACGCTCGAAGACGGGACGCCCCTCTCCGCGGCGCTCGGCATCGGGGCCTTCTGCGAGCGCACCCTCGTGGCCGCGGGGCAGGCGGTGCAGGTCGACCGCGCGGCGCGCCCGGAGGCCGCGGGGCTGATCGGCTGCGGCGTCATGGCTGGGTTCGGCGCGGCAGTGAACACCGGCGCGGTGTCGCGCGGGGACACGGTGGCGGTGATCGGCTGCGGCGGCGTCGGGGACGCCGCGATCGCGGGCGCGGTGATCGCCGGCGCACGCGCCGTGATCGCGGTCGACGTCGACGACCGGAAGCTCACCTGGGCACGCGGGTTCGGCGCCACCCACACCGTCAACTCTGCGGTGACCGACCCCGTGGAGGCGATCCGTGAGCTCACGACAGGCAACGGCGCCGACGTCGTCATCGAGGCAGTCGGCCGGCCGGACACCTACGAGCAGGCGTTCCTCGCCAGAGATCTCGCCGGTGTGCTCGTCCAAGTCGGCGTCCCCTCCCCCGCCATGCGAGTCGACCTGCCGATGATCGAGCTCTTCGGGAGGGGCGGCGCGCTCAAGTCTTCCTGGTACGGCGACTGCCTGCCGACGCGCGACTTCCCGATGCTGATCGATCTCTACCTGCGAGGCCGGCTCGACCTCGACCGCTTCGTCTCCGAGACGATCCCGCTCGAAGGCGTCGAGGCGGCCTTCGATCGGATGGGGCGCGGCGAGGTGCTCAGGTCGGTCGTCGTCTTCTAGACACCCCGGCTCGTCGACGGGCCGGCTGCTAGACCGGCTGGTTGCTAGACGGGCTGGTTGCTCTTCAGGTACGCCGGGAACTCGCGCTCGGCCCGCCGGTGCAGGTGGAAGAGCCTGCGCTGGGCGGGGGCGTCGCCGTTCCACGCCGCGATGCAGTCGGTCGGCGCGATGTTCGCGAGCGCCAGGATCGCGCCCGCCGCGCCGCAGGACCCGGCGAGCACGAGCTGGGTCGCGCTGCCGACGTAGACCGTCATCTCCAGCTCGACGAGGTCGGCGAGGCGGCTCGAGCTCCCCGAAGAGTCCTTCACGCCGTCCACGTCGAGCGCCGAGAGCTCCTCGGTGCCGAGCGCGCGAGCTGCGAGGGCGGGATTGTGGTAGGCGAGGACCGGCCGCCCGGCCGCTTCGTGGCGCACGGCGCCGAAGAACCCGGCCGGCTCCGCCTCCTCGGGGCAGAACACGAGCAGTGCATCGGGGTCCCCCTCTGCCGCGAGCGACGCCGTGGTCTCGAGCGCCTCGTCGGCGGTGCTGCGCCCGGTGCCCACGATGACCGGGACGCCGGGCACGGCGCCCTTCACCGCCGAGACGAGCTCGACGCGGTCGGCCACCGTGAGCCGCGCGGCTTCGCCGGTCGTGCCGGCGACCAGGACGGAGGAGATGCCGAGCTCGGCGCACCGGCGGGCTCGTGTGGCGGTCGCCGCCAGGTCGACGGTGCCGTCGTCCGCGAAGATCGTCACGAGCGCGACCCCGACGCCCGAGTGCAGCGGTGCGGTGGTCACAGCGGCCACCATATTGCAACCTCGCTCCGGCCCGTTCCCGGTCCCCGCACCGACACGGTTGCGGAACCAAGAAGTCGTCAGAAGTTCAGGCGGCGTTCACCTCGCGATCGCGGGGAGTTAAGCGCCCTCTCCTAGCGTGCCAGCCGACCGCCGGGGCCGCAGTGGCGCCCGGTGACGGGATACGGGAGGAAGCCGGTGCAGCTTCGCAGGAGCCGAACGTCCGAGACCCGGTCCCGCTCGGGCCGCAGCCGCGGGCTCAGGGTGGCGCTCGCCGGGGTCACCTGCGGGGTGCTCGCCGCGGGCGGCGTCGTCGCCGCGTCGGGCCCAGCGCTCGCGGCGAAGAAGATCTCTTCCGTCCCCCTCATCGTCTACTCCGCGCAGGGCTACGACCAAGCGATGGTGAGAGCGTTCCAGAACGCCACGGGCATCTTGACCGAGCTCGACACAAACTCGACCGGGCCGTTGCTCGCCCAGATCCAGGCGTCGAAGAACAACCCGCACTGGGGTCTCCTGTGGGTCGACGGCCAGACAGCGTTCGCCGAGCTCGACGACGAGCACATGCTGGTGCGCGGCTACGAGCCGAAGGTGAGCTTCGACACGCTCGGCAAGTCCGTCGTCCCCAAGGACAAGAGCTTCGTCCCGACGGGCATCACGCTCATGGCGCCCGTCGCCTACACATCGAAGGTCGTGAAGAACCCGCCGACGTCGTGGAGCACACTGCTCAGCCCCAAGTGGAAGGGTGTCGTCGGCATGAACACACCGTCGCAATCCGGGCCGACCTACCCCTTCATCGCCGGGATGATGAACTACTTCGGCAGCGTGGCGAAGGGCAAGCAGTTCTTCGAGAAGCTGAAGCGGAACGGCCTCGTCGTCCACACAACGAACGGCCCGACCCTCGCGGCGCTCGCGAGCGGGCAGATCAAGCTGGCCCTCGTGCAGAGCTCGGCCGCCATCGGCGCCCGGCACACAGACCCGAGCCTGCGGGTCAAGTACCTGAGCCCGGTCACGATGCTGCCGTCCAACATCGGCATCGACGCCAAGGCGACAAAGACCGAGATCGCCGAGGCCAAGCGGTTCGCGCAGTTCGTGTTGTCGAAGGCCGGCCAGACGGTCATGAAAGCAGGGGACCCGACCGGCGACTCGCTCTACTACCCGGTCGTCCAGGGGATCAAGGCACGTCCCGAACTTCCGGCGCTCGGGTCGGTGAAGGTCCAGCACACCGACCCCTACCTGTGGGGACCGCGTGAGTCGGCCATCAACTCCTGGTTCGTGAACACCATCACCAAGTGATCCACCGGTCGGACAGCGGCACGCCGCGCGCCGCGCCGCGCGGCGTGCACGCTCCGGCAGCCCCGTGACGGTCACCCAGCCCGTCACGGGGCTGCCGGCGGGACCCCCCGCGCCCGTCGGCACAGGAGAACCGCGCGTCGCGCCGGCACCGGAGACGGGCCGGCGCCGCGTCGTCTCCGCCGGCCGGCTCTCCATCGCCGCACGAGGGGTCCGCTTCGGCCTGTGGGGGCTCGTCGCGCTCTTCATCCTGGCGCCCTGTGCCTGCTTCCTCGTCCTGTCGGTCTCGCCGAGGCTCTTCGATCAGGGCTCCCAGTGGTTCACGCTGAGCTACCTGCAGACGATCTTCACCGGCACCACCGCCGTCTCGGTCGTCAACTCCCTGTGGGTCAGCGCCGCGGCCGCCCTGATGGGGGTCGCCATCGGGCTGCCGATCGCGTGGCTGGCCGCACGGACCACGATGCCCGGGAGGCGCTTCGTCTCGATCGGCATGTGGCTGGTGCTGCTGCTCCCCTCCTGGCTGCCCGGGATCGGCTGGGAGCGGCTCGTCGTGAAGGACGGCGTGCTCACAAGGTTCGGGCTGGGCTCGACCTTCGTCACACACGCGATCATGGGGCCCTTCGGCGTCGTGCTCCTTCTCGGGCTGCGCTGCGTCCCGTTCGCCTACCTCACGATCACCGCGTCCCTCGCGGGGCTCGGCCAGGAGTTCGAGGACGCGGCACGCGTGCACGGCGCGTCCAGGCCGGCCGCGCTGCGGCTCGTGCTGCCGATCCTCGCTCCGGCCATCTGGTCCGCCCTCGCGATCGGCTTCGCGGAGTCCATCAGCACATTCGGCGTCGCCTACACGCTCGCCTACAACTCCCACTTCTCGCTCGCCACCTACCAGCTCTACAACGCGATCGGGAACTTCCCCCCGAGCTTCCCGGCCGCCGCGGCGATCGGCGTCGTCCTCGTCGCGTCGGTCGCGCTGCCGCTCACGCTGCAGGCCAGGGCCCTGCGCGGCCGCTCGTACGCGGTGCTCTCGGCGCGCACCCGCCAGGCGGTCCGCCGACAGCTCTCGGCCAAGGGGGCGGTCCTCGCCACCGGATGCGTAGCGCTCTTCTTCGCGTTCGCCCTCGGCGCACCCGGGGTGGGAGCGGTGACCGGCTCGCTGCTCGCCGACTTCGGGGCGTCGAGCAGGATCACCTTCGTCAACTACGCGGGGGTCTTCCACATCCCCGGCGTGATGGGACCGATCTACCGGTCGCTCGTGTACGGCATCGTCACGGCGTCCGTCACGGTGGTCGCGGGCTTCTTGGTCGCGCGGCTGCTCTCCCGCCAGCGGACGAAGGCCACCGCCACCCTCGACTTCCTCCTGCTCGCCACCGTCGCGCTGCCCGGGGTGGTGTTCGCGGCAGGCTACATCTTCGCCTACAACCTGCCGTTCCTCTCGCGCATCGGGGTCGACCTCTACCAGACCGTCTGGCTGCTCCTGATCGGCTACGTCGCGTCGAGCCTGCCCACCAACGCGCGGGTGCTGGTGGGCCCGGTCTCCCAGGTCCAGCCGTCGCTGCACGACGCCGCCCGCGCCCACGGCGCGGGGGCGCTGCGCGCGTGGACGAGCGGCGTGCTGCCCGCCGTCTCCCGGCCGGTGGTCATGGCCTGGCTGTTCACGTTCTGCGGGATCTTCCTCGAGCTGCCGATCTCCCAGCTCCTCTACGCGCCGGGATCGCCGCCGCTCTCGGTGGCCATCAACCTGAACATCGCCGGGTACCACTTCGGCCTCGGGCTGGCCCAGGCCGTCCTCTCCGTCGGCATCGCGCTCGGCCTCGTGAGCCTCGTCCTCCTCGGCTACCGGCTCCTCGCGCCGAAGGGCTGGCGGCGGATCGGGTCGACGACCCGTGGCTGAGCGCCTCGTCGTCGAAGACGTCTCGAAGGTGTACCCGGGAGGCAACCACGCCCTGCGGGGGCCGACCTTCACCGTCGACCCGGGCACGTTCATGGTGCTCCTCGGTCCGTCCGGCTCGGGCAAGACGACGCTCCTGCGCACGATCGCGGGGATCGAGAAGCTGACCTCGGGCCGGCTGGTGATCGGCGAGACGGTCGTCGCCGACGGACGAGTCCACCTCCCGCCGGAGCGCCGGGACCTCGCGATGGTGTTCCAGGACTACGCGCTCTGGCCGCACCTGAGCGCCCGGGACAACGTCGCCTTCGCGCTGCGCCGGCACCGGATCGCGCGCCACGACGCGCGGCGCCACGCCCTCGGCATGCTCGAGCGGGTCGGGCTCGCGCACCTCGCGGACCGGTTCCCGGTCCAGCTGTCCGGCGGCGAGCAGCAGCGCGTCGCCCTCGCCCGGGCGCTCATCGGGGACACCGGGCTCCTCTTGTGCGACGAGCCGCTCTCCAATCTCGACGCCGACCTGCGCGAGCGCATGCGGGTCGAGATCTCCTCGCTCGTGCGCGAGGCCGGCGCCACCACCATCTACATCACCCACGACCAGCTCGAGGCGTTCGCCCTGGCCGACCAGGTCGGGGTCCTCCAGGACGGCGAGCTCGTACAGCTCGGCACGCCCGAGGACATCTACAGCACGCCGGCGACGCTCTTCGTCGCGAGGTTCACCGGGCTCGCCGGCGAGCTCGAGGTCTCCGTCGTCGGCCCGGGGAGGACCCCCGGCCACCTCGAGGTGCAGCCGGTGGGCGTCGGGGGAAGCCGGCCGCTCGGCGCGCGCATCGGCGCGGGGACCGACGGCCGCGATGCCCCGGCCGCTCCGATGCTCCTCGCCATCCGGCCGACCGCGGTCCGGTTGTGCGACGCGGAGTCAGAGGCCGCCCACCTCGTCGGGAGCGTGCAGGACACCGCGTTCCGGGGCCGTCACTACGAGCTCGTCGTCGGGCTGCCCGGAGGCCGCCGGCTCACCGGCGTCGTGAGCGAGCGACGGGTCCCGAGGGGCACGCAGGTCGGGATCGAGCTCGACGGAGCCGGCTGTATCCTCTTCTGCGAGCCGGAACGTGGACCTTCGGCCGCGTCCGACGAGCAGGCCCGGGACGAGCGGAGGTGAGCCGTTGAGCAGCGCCACGGTCATCTTGATGCTCGCGGTGTTCGGCGCCTGCTGCGTCGAGGCCGTCGAGGCGCTGACGATCGTGCTCGCCTCGGGCACCACGCGGGGGTGGCGATCGGCGACGGAGGGGACGGCGGCCGCGTTGGTCGTGCTCGGCGTGCT
>JAJZMD010000011.1 GCA_021803085.1 Actinomycetes bacterium | reverse complement strand
TCGCTTGAGCGACGCCGAAGCAGCGATCTACCAGGAGTGGATCGCGAACGACCGGCGGCTCGCAGAGTTGACCAACCAACTCCGGGCCGTGGCCCACGAGGCCCTGGAGCTCATGCTCGCAAAAGCCCGAAAGACCAGTTCGCGGGTTTAATTGAAAGCTAAGACCAGCTTTGAGGAACTGTGGTTCCACGCCCGGGATCGCCTCGGGCTGCTTCCGCAGGGCATCGACCTGAACCAGTCAGGTTCTACCCAGGTCCGAGAGATCCTCCAGTCGTCGTGGTCCATCGCAAGGATGGCCAACGAGGTGCGGAACGTTGAAGGAACTGGGCACGGCCGGACCTTGCCAACCGCGATGTCGGCGGATCTCGCCATGTTGGTGGTGCGCGAGCTCCGCGAGCTGGTCGGCGGGGGTGTTGTCGCCGAACAAGAGGCCAGGAATGTGCATCACATGCTGCAAACCGACGACTTGCACAACCTCGGTGGCCCGCCCTGGTAGCTCCACGGTGAACGCTGTCCACATGGGCAGCCCGGTCTCCAAATGGAGGTCCTCACACGGGGCCTGAGCGTCCCGCGACACGTAAGGTCACGAGTGGCCCGAACCGAGAACGTGACCTTATCGGCGCGGGTGTTTGGAATATGACCACGCAGGGTAGTTGCCGCGCTACAGACAGTGGCAAGGAGAGCGCGTATGGGCGGCAGAGCGGGCTGCGGCAGCTCTGAACCGGTTGGGCGAGCTCGCCAGTCGCCTTCGAGTCCGGAGCGGCCCTCGCCCGTCGTGGGTTGGCCTGTCGCTCGCAGGTTGACCACAACCTTTCCCCCCGCGGTTGGCTCTGTGGCGCTGGCACGGCAGTTCATCCGTGAGCTGGAGATCGGCCCGACGGTGATGCCGACCGTCGAGCTGTTGGTGTCCGAGCTCGTGACCAACGCCGTCGTGCACGGCACCGGTGAGGTTGGCCTGTCGGTCCGGCTGGCAGAGAAGATCCGCGTCGCTGTGGCGGACAAATCGCCGCAACGTCCTCGGTTGGCGCCGAGCGTCGGCGAGCCCGGGCCGCACGGCTACGGGATGTTCCTTGTGGAGCTGCTCGCCGAGGCGTGGGGCATCGAGTCGACCGCAACCGGCAAGGCCGTCTGGTTCGAGGTACTTTTGGACGCTCCGCCTTGAGCACTTGATCCTGGGCTGGCTCGGCAAGGGCCTCAACAGAGAGCTACGGTCGGCATCGATCGCCCGGTCGCAGCCGTACCTGCCGTCGGTCCCAGGATCAACGGCCTCGCGCGGTGCCGGTTGGCCTCACGGGCCCCGCCAGCGCGCCGACGAGTGCGAGCAGCACCACCTCGACCGCCGCTACCACCCCGCCGCCGGCGACGGCAGAGAGCCCAAGGGCCGTGCCGAGACGCGAAAGGGCGGCCCCCATCGAGATGCCCGAGCCGTGCTCGATGAGCCCGCAGGCAAGATCGACCAGTCCCAAGAGGAGCTGGACGAGGGCGAGCGCGACGACGCTGCCGACGCCGGCGAGTGCAAGGCGCCCGAGCACCTTCGACAGCCCGGCGGTGCTCTCCCGTGGAGATCGCCTCGGAGAACCTGAGCGGGTTCTTCGAGCTCCTGTTCGAGCATCTCGACGAGAAGCAGCGTCGGCTGCTTGCCGGCGGGATAGCTCGTCTGATCGGTCGGGGCGGCCCGACGGTGGCGGCCGAGACCTCCGGGATGAGCCGTAACACCGTGATCGCTGGGGCCAAGGCCTTCGACGCCAAGGAGATGCCGAACGGGCGGGTACGCGCCGAAGGAGGCGGCCGTCCCCGGCTCGAGGACGTCGACGAGACGCTGCTCTTGGACCTCGATGACCTGGTGGAGCCCGACGCTCGGGGCGATCCGATGTCGCCGCTGCGCTGGACGCTCAAGTCGACTCGCCAGCTGGCCCGGGCGCTGCAGGAGATGGGCCATCGGATCGGCGAGCGGTCCGTGGCCTACCTGCTGCACGACATGGGCTACAGCTTCCAGGCGACGGCCAAGACCGTCGAGAAAGCCCAGCACCCCGACCGGAACCGCCAGTTCGAGTACATCAACGAGCTCGCCTGACAGCGCCTCGCTGTCGGTCAGCCGGTGACCAGCTGCGATTGCAAGAAGAGGAGCTGGTGAACAAGGAGAAGGCCAACGCCGGGCGCGAGTGGCAGCCCACGGGCCGGCCCCAGCGGGTCGACGTGCACGACTTCCCCGACAAAGACGTCCCAAAGGCGGTCCCCTACGGCGTCTACGACGTGGGCAACAACGAGGGCCGGATGAGCGTCGGCGACGACCACGACACCGGGGCCTTTGCCGTCAACGCCATCCGGCGCTGGTGGGAGGCGATGGGCCGCGAGCGCTACCCCCGGGCAACGACGCTCATGGTGACCGCCGACGCGGCGGCTCCAACGGCGACCGCAACAAGCTGTGGAGGAAAGAGCTGGCCGCGTTTGCCGCCGAGACCGGCATGACGATCACCGTTACTACCCGCCCGGCACGTCGAAGTGGAACAAGGTGGAGCACCGGATGTTCAGCTTCATCACGACGAACTGGCGTGGCAAGCCACTCACCTCCTACCAGGTCATCGTCGAGCTCGTCGCCGGCACCACCACCGAGACCGGGCTGCGGATCCTCGCCGAATGGGACCGGGGCTACTACCCGACCGGCATCGAGGTCACCGACGTCGAGCTCGCCGCCCTGCCGCTGAGCGGGCACGACTGGCACCCCGACTGGAACTACAACCTCACACCATCCAAGCCCAAATAGTTCGCGCGCGGTCCCCAACGCCCCGTCCCGGAGGTGACCTCGATGACGCCGTCCGATCCAGCGAACGGCTCGACGGTCGGCTCGAGGAGCCGCTCAACCGGCCGCTCTGGCTCGTCAAGTGGGTTCTTCGCCTTAGCAGGGATGCCAGCGGCCAGATCCTCGGACCACGGGCCGCCCCGATCCAGTCGATGATCGCCGGGGCTGCTCGCCCTGGGGGACGGCGTTCGGCGGCGTGAGGTCGGCGTAAATGAGCGCCTCGGGCAGCCCGGTGCCGTCGTCGGCCTTGGCCAGCGCGTCGACAACCTCGGCGACCGACGCTCCGAGCTGGCCACCAAGAGCAAGCGCCTCGTTGATCTCGCTCGGCGGAGTGGCGCCGAGCGGTGTCGCCGGCCGGCAGGTTCTCGGCGGATCGAAGAGCGAGTCGCTCGAGCAGCCCCGCGCACCAGGCCAGGAGAACGCCCGGCCGGAAGGGCGGTGACGGCTCGACGTACTCGGTGAGAAGCACGTGCCGCTCGTCTGCGAGGGGGAGCACCGGATCGGCATTCGGGCAGCGTTCGGCAGAAAACCGTGCCCCTGCCAGTGCCTACAGGACGTGCGCCGCGGTGTCTACCGTCGCGCGCGCCACGCCCGAACCGAACACGCGCGCCATGAGGTCGGGGTCCGTCGTCGGGGCGATGCAGATGGTAGACGTCGACGTCCAGCTTGCCGTGTAACGACATGGTTGGCCCATCGACTCGGCGACCTCACTCACTATGGTCGCGGCGTCCTCGATCACGGAATGAAGTTGCATTGCAACAACCTGACACGCCTGTAGAGCCGCCCGCGGCGATTGCTCTGGCCGAAGGGGTGCGGGCGCGTTCTGTCGCGGCCCTCCAATCCAACTGACGGGGCGGAGCTCCGCTCGCGCGCTAACGCGAACGCCGAATCGGGCGCACAAGTTCACCACGGCCCACCACTACCAGACATCCGCCCACCACGTCGAGGCCACCCCCGGATTCCGAGGGATTGGTGGGAAGTCGCCTGGCGAAGGGGCGAATCCGTATCGCCTCGAACGTCGCTTAGGTCGGACATAATGACGTCGATGGCAGCCCGGACGATGCCTGTTCGCCGCCCGCTTGGCGGTCACAGACCAGGTGGCACTCGAACTGTGTTCGTGCCCTCGCCGCCGACGGATGCATCGACCTCGTTCACACTGACCTGGAGGCCTCGTCGCCCTCACAGTCAAGGGCGGAGCGTTCGGCAACACAACGGTGCAGCCGAGTAGGACCGAGCGCCACCTCTCGGACCTGCTCGGACGCGTTGAGTAAGACGAGGCCGACGAGGAGGTGCTCTGTGTCGTCGGCCTAGGGCCCGAGCAGCCCGAGCGGCAGGACGAGGACCCCGTCCTCGCGCCGGTATGCGTACTCCGTCGCCGTCAGCACGACCAGGCAGGCTGCGGGTGCGGTGACTCTGGTCTCGGAAAGTTGGCGCAGTGCGGCCGCAGCCTGATCGACCAAGTTGCCGCCGAGCTTGACCTCGATGCCGACCCAGGCTCCGTCTCGTCGTTCGACGACGAGGTCCACTTCGAGCTCGCCTCCGCGTTCGCGGTAGTAGAAGACCGAGGCGTCGTTCGCCTGGGCGTAGACGCGGACATCGCGGGTGGCGAGCGACTCGAAGAGATAGCCGAAGGTGTTGAGATCGCCGAGCAGGCGTTCCGGGGCACAGTCCATCAAGGTCGCCGCAAGCGAGGGGTCGACGAGGTGGCGCTTGGGGGTTGACATGAGGCGCGCGCGTGAGCGCAGCGCCACGTTCCAGGCCTCGACCTCGTCAACGATCATCAGCCGGCGCAGCGCCTCGAGGTAGGGCTCGGCGGCGAATCGGGTGAGGGAGTCGCTACTCGTCGCCTCGCCGCTTGCGCGCGCGATGAGCTTGGCGACCGAGACGGGGTGAGCCGTCAGCTGTGCGTAGGCGCGGAGGAATCGACGCACCTTCTCCGGGTCGCGTCGCGTCCCGGAGGCCAGCGCGACGTCGTGCTCGACGACGCCGTCGAGGTAGCCGCGGAGGAACACGCCGGCCTCGCGGACCGGGCGTCCGAGCAGCCCGGGCCAGCCGCCGATGACGGTGCGGTCGGCGTAGGCGCGAAGCTCGAGCGCGCACCGACTCGCAGATGGAGTCTCGCCGGCCAACAGTTCACCGAGTGACACCGCGCCGGTCGAGTGGCCCTGCTCGAAGAGGGTCATCGGGCGCATGCGCAGGACCGAGAAGCGCCCCGCTCCCGAGTGGCGGGGGACGTCGTCGGTCGGCAGCGCCGAACCGGTGAGCACGAACTGGCCGGGAAGGCGCCGGTCGTCGACCGCACGTCGCACGGCATCCCACAGCCGCGGCTCGCGCTGCCACTCGTCGAGCAGGCGCGGTGTCCGCCCCTCGAGGACCAGGCGAGGGTCGATCGCTGCTGCAGCTCGCGCCTCGGCATCTAGATCGAGGAGCACCTCGCTCGCTGTGTGCTGGCGGGCTGTCTCGGTCTTGCCGGACGCCCTCGGGCCTTCGATGACCACGGCACCGAGCACGTCGAGCGCCTGGTCGAGGAGGCGATCGGCGATACGTGCTCGATAGCCTCCGTCGGGTGGCACCGCGTCAGCCTACAACTCGCGGCTATGAGGGCCTAGAATCCGCGACCACGAAAGCCTACAAGTCGCGACCGCGCTGGGATGCAACTCGCGACCACGAGGCATGCTGGGCTTCCGCACGGCAGGCAAGGGACGAGACCGGAGCTGGTACCGCTCGCGCAACGCGGAAACGGGCGATCGCGTCTGCGCGCACCGTGAAGTCCAACGCCTGCAGCGTGATACCTACCGCCCCGGCCCGTTCCCGGCAGCTGTCCCACCACGTCACCCACCACTCAGTCTGGGCTGCGTCAAGGGGTGCGGTGGAGAGGACGACGACCTGCACGTCGGAAGGATTGAGCCTGCTGTCCATTAGGACGCCGACCTCCGGCACCAGCTCGTCGAGGGAGTCGAAAGCCTCCCGGTCGGTGCGCTTCCGCTCGCGCAGGGCCGCGGTGAGCGGATTCTGAATGGAGGCCACGAACGTCCCGGCGAACGCCGGTCGGCCACTCAGCAGCGCGAGGCGGTCACCGACGCGCTGGCGTTCTTCCTCGCTGCCGAAGGCGACAGTCCTCGCCTGGCGGGCGAGCCAGCCCTTCTCGACGGGGAACGAGATGCGGAGGTCGGCCACATAGAAACCGGGCACCAGCGCGGGAACGTGGAGCAGCGAGCGGCGACCGCGCTCCTTCCGCAACATGCTGTTCTCCCCCGAGTTGAGCACGCCATCCATGTCGTACACGGGGACGAGCCGGACCCACGGCCACGTGGGAGGGTTGCGTCCTCCTCGACGAGGTCACACGTCTGGGTCGTGATCATTCCGTATGGCGGCGTAAGGCCCTCGGGGAAGCGGATGATCTCCGGCTCGGGCGGGTCACCTGATGCGGCGACCTCGGCGGCGAAGCGCGCGCTCTCGGCCCACACGGGAGCCTGAGGATCGACCAGGTACGCCATCGGCGGTTCGGCGGTTCGGCGGTTCGGCGGTTCGGCGGTTCGGCGGTTCGGCGGTTCGGCGGTTCGGCGGTTCGGCGGTTCGGCGGTTCGGCGGTTCGGCGGTTCGGCGATCAGATCACCCTGCCGGAACGCTCGGAGGGCCCCAAGAACTCCGTCTGGCCACTCAGCGGCCGATCCGGGTAGTCCTGCTCCGATCACGTTGCCGCCGCCAGCTACGAACGGCGGCGTACACGTCGCACCGGACCAGAGAAGGCGTCCGGACGTGGCGCGACATCGCGTTGGGCTGCCTCCTCGAAGTCGAGGCCGTGCAGGGGCGTGACCGTCGGCGCCTCGAACAGCGTCGTGGCGGCCTCGGCGATCACCGACCGGACCCCAGCGTCGTCTCCCAGGCGCTCGCGTCGGCTTACGCCGGCCCGGTCGGCACCGGCCAGCCACAGTCGCGCGTCCTCAGTGCCCATGGACCGGTCCAGCGACCCGAGCAGCGCGTGCAGGTCGAAGAGCCGGCGCACCGTCGTTGGGTACGGGTCCGTGCCCTCGCGCCAGTTCTTCACCGATCGCGGGGCGTAGCCGGCCAGTCCCGCGACCTGGTCTTGGCCGACGGCCAGCCAGCGCTGGATATCGGAGACCGCCGCGAGTGCGGCCTGCGCCGGCGACCTCGTCGCGGGCAGGACAGGAGCAAGCATCCAGGTTCTCATGTCACCGATGACATCGGCCGGTTCAGCCCGCACCAATAGCCATATCTGTTCGGCCACATCGGCGATGGTCTGGTTGACCGCCGATGAGATGGCGGTGAGATGCTCGGCGAGCTGCCGCTGAGTGGTGATGGCGGTGGCCGCGGCGAACACGCGCAGGGCTGCCCACTCTGTCGTCCGCGCGCTCGGAGGTTTGGGGAAGGCGCTCGCCACTATCTCTCGGGGCTGGGTGGTGAAGACCGGCGTGATGTCGAACGATCCCAGCAGAGCTTGGTCGTCCTCTGGGCGAGCGAGAGCGGTCTGGTACATCAGTCGTCGCCCCGCAGATGCGCGAACAGCTTGCGCGTCACGGCCGCTTGGAAGACCGCGCGCGCCAGCACGTGCAGGCGCTCGGCACCGTCGTGGATTTCGTCAGCGGAGAACGCTCGCCCCCCGGATCGCGAACAGTCGTGATCGAGGAGGTAGTGCCAAACCGGCTCCTCAGCAGAGCCTTCGAGCGCGCACCCGTGACGTAGGAGCACTTCCATATCGTCGCCGCCGTCGAGCTGGAGCACCTGCTGAACTGCTTTGATAGCCGGGCCGAAGGCGCTGTGAAGGACGGGACCGAGCAGGCGATCGTCGATCCATCCCTCCCATCCCCCAGGTGAGCGGACGGCGGGATCCTTGATGCGGTCGATGAATCGCAGACCTAGGCGCTGTTCGAGGCTCGGTTCGAGCGCGGCCTCAACCATCCGGACCAGTTCGTCGAGGCGCGCCGAGAAGTCCGTCCAGTCGGTGTAAGCCCGGGTTTCCAGCGCGAAGAAGTCTGGCATGAGCACCACGGTCCAGGCGCCGTCGGCGGAGCGGCAGTTCCATCCGCGCTGCTGGTCGGTCGTGGTCGCCACGCCCGCTGGCCCCCGGGTGATGTTGAGGGCGGCCCCTGCCGCTTCGTCGAAGTCTGGGTACTTGCCACCGCGGCCGCCGAGACCGTTGTAGACCTCCAGCGCCCGCTTGGCGTCGCCGACTGCCAGATTGCGCTCGTGCCGGACCTGACAAACGACCAACTCCAGCGGCGAACGCTCAAGCCGCTCGGTCGACGGCTCCGTCAGTTGCAGTCCAGGCGTCCAGTCGCGCCTCGTCTCTTTCTGCGCTGGCCCGGGTGGACGTTCGTTCAGCGTGGCGAACTTGCGGGCAAGTTGCAGTGCAGCCGGATTTGTCGCGACATCGCGACGGTGCTTCGCCCTCGTCCTGCTCCGACGGTTCGCCTCACCGTCGGCCGACTCCATCCCGCTCACAGCTCGGGCCAACGTCGGGAGCTGCCCGAACGCGTCCTCGGTAGCGATCTTCCCACCCCGTGCCGCTTTAATCTGCCTATACTTATGGCTATGGAGGAGCTTCCCCTGGCCGACGCCCGCAACCGGCTCTCCGAGCTGGTTTCCGACGTCGAGAAGACCCACGCTCGGGTCACGATCACCAAGCACGGCCATCCGGCAGCCGTGCTCATCTCACCCGAGGATCTCGCAGCAATGGAGGAGACACTCGACATTCTCTCCGACCCTCAGGCGCTGGTCGCCATCCGGGAAGCGGAGGCACAGCTCGGGCGCGGCGAGTTCACGACCGGCGAGGAGATGGCCCGCCTGATGGAAGAGCGCCGTCGCCGCGAGTCCGGCGCCGCGTGAGTGGCGGGTACGAGCTACGACTTTCAGGAGCCGCCCGGCGTGCCCTCGAGCACGAGCTGCCTCTCCCCGTCGCCCTTGCCGTCTGGGAGTTCTGTAGCGGCCCCCTTCGTGAGGATCCGCGTCGTGCGGGCAAGCCGCTTGGGCGCGAGCTGGCCGGCTACTTCTCGGCGCGCCGCGGCGCCTACCGGGTTATCTACCGGCTGGTCGACGAGGATGCCGTCATTCATGTCGTGAGGATCGAGCACCGAGCCGACGTGTACCGGCGCCGCTGATCTCGGGTGACAAGTGGAAGCCGTCCGCTTCGCGCTGCCACCGGGCCATGGCCACGGCATCGCAGACAGATCATTGATTATCGACGCGGCGGTCGACACACGGGTCCGTCTGGGTAGGGCAACGCCATGGCGGCTGCATTATGCAGAGCCCACCACCACGGTGTTCGCGGCGGCAGAAACGCGAACATCCGCGAACGAAGGATGTCACCTCCACCGAATTCGGTTGTACGAACCACCTCTCGTGGGCAGTTCAGACCTCGATCACGTCCACGAGGTCTTTTAGACCGCGGAAGCCTTCCGGGTTGCGCGTGAAGACGGGAAGGTTCGCTGCACAGGCGGTCGCTGCGATCAGAAGATCCAAGGCCCGAGTCCCGCGGGCCTTTCGTCCGCTCGCGATCTCTGCGGCGTAGATCCGGCCGTAGGCGCGGGCAGCCTCTCCGTCGAATGGAAGGGGATCGAAGGCCGCTTCTGCCCGCTGCAATCGGTCCTGTCGGCGGGCCCGCTCTTCGGCGTCCTGGGTCGCATGCGGACCGGCCGCGAGCTCCGCCATGGTGATGGCGCTGACGGCCAGTTCCATCGGGAGCTGTCCCGCCTCGAGTTGTTCGAGGTCGATGACGACGGAGGTATCGATGATCCCCCGGGGAACGCGCTTGGGATCAGGCACGAGGGCTGGGGTCCTGGGATGCAACGCCGTCGAGGTCGGAGCGAAGTTGGGCCAGGTCGACGCTTGGCGCACCACGGAACAGGGCGATGGCGCTGTCGGCGCTCACGAACCGGTGCCGCCGGAGTGGAGTCAGCTCACCGACGGGTACGCCGTTTCGGGTGACGACGAAGCTCTCGCCCTGGTCCAATCCCCTCATGATCTCGCCGCTGTCGTTCCGAAGCTGCCGTTGGGTGATGTCTCTGGCCATGACGACATCGTAGCACGGAGTGCTACGATGTCGATGTCCGACCACCCTGGTCGTCCTGGTCGGGGAGAGTGACGCCGGCCTGGAGGTCGCGGATGATCGTGCCGAGTTGTCCAGATGAGAGGAGTCCGGGTCCGAGAGGGCCTGAACGATTCTGGCCGACAGGCGGAAGGGCTCGCAGGGCCGTCCGGACCTCGGTCGACATGTGGGTGAGCTGCCATCGGATCTCGTCCTCGGCGGCTTCTGGCCGCTCGGGAGCCGCCAGTCTGACCGCTTTGATGGCGTAGGCGGCGGCGCCCAGTGCGTGCGCCCCCATGTGGCAGACGGCTACGGCTTGGCCGGCAGCTCGGGCAGCGGCCGCCGCGGCGGGATCTTTTACATCGCTGGCAGGAACACCACCGACGAACCGACGGCGAATCTCGTCGGCAGTCTTCAGCTCTCCCCGGGAAAACGCCCGGGCCCGGGCGATGGCAACGCGAGGACGGTCATCCTTCTGAGCTTCGGCCTCGAACAGCCCCAGAACTCGCTCTGCGCAGTCGGCCGCCCATCCGGCGACGAGACGTCGGTCGCCTTCGCTGAGCGTCTGTGGCGATACCACCGTCGTGATCCTACGTAGCCGTCTGGACCTTCGGGGCCCCTCGCAGGCCCTGGTAATGAGCAATTCGCTCTCAACCCAGGGCGATGACTGGCCCCACGATGAACGGGCCGCGGTTCGTATTGTTGGAAGCAGGGACCACCACGAAACCGCAGGTCAGAGCCACTTTGTGGGTTGACCACGGGTGGCCGCTATATACCGTTCCGTGCCCCTCGATGGGACACAAGGGGGGCGCGCGGGGGCACGACGCTTAGCCGAGGCAAGTACCGGCGGGGTGATTCCGGCGCCGGCGAGTCAGGTTCGCAATCTATGAGGATGGCCCGGGCGCAGATCGTCATAGAGAACCCGATCCTCAACTCGCCATAACCATAAAACGAATCGGGCCGGCATTCCCGATTCGACGATGACGGAATTACCGACGAGATCGTCGAGTCGGGACGGGTGTCTTCGTACTTGGTGCCGATACCGGCGGCCAAGAAGCGGTCAGGGAAACTCCAGTTCGAGGAGTCCACCGGGGATCGCATCCTGGAGAACGCGTTCATGAACCGGATGCGGGGCAAGGTGGGCGTGTGGCGTACCGGGGGTGTCGGGAACCCCGGACGCGGGCAGCAACGGCCGCTACCCATCACCCTCACCCCCACCAACCCCTTCGGCAACTCCACCGTCACCTTGAACGTTCGCGGCCCGTTCCTCCACTCGCAGACCGGCCGGAGTCAGGCGACTTGATCTTGGAGCAGTACGACGAGTTGTCCTGACTGAGCCACGCCTCGCTCCCCATCCGCGCCAAGGTGGCCCCTTCAACTCTTCGATCCTGAACCGCTCGTCCAACGGAGGAGCATGCCAC
>JAJZMD010000066.1 GCA_021803085.1 Actinomycetes bacterium | reverse complement strand
CGGGGCACCCCGCCGTGGAGGAAGAGCACCTCCCGGCCGAGGGTATCCTGCAGGTGCCGACGAAGCAACTCCCCCATGGCGGCGAACTGGGTGAAGATCAGGGCCCGATCCCCCTCCGCCAGGACCTCCTCCAGCATCTCCTCCAAGCGCGCCAGCTTCCCGGAGCGCCCGGGCAGTTCCGAGTTGTCCGCCAGAAATTGGGCCGGATGGTTGCAGATCTGCTTGAGCCTGGTGAGCGCCGCCAGCACCCGCCCGCGGCGCTGGATCCCCTCCGCCTCGTCCAGTTTCTCCTCCAACTCCGCAAGCACCGCCGCATACAAGGAGGCCTGCTCCCGGGTCAGGGTGCAAAAGACCTTCATCTCCAGCTTCTCCGGCAGGTCCTGGATCACCGCCGGATCCGTCTTCAGCCGCCGCAGGAGGAAGGGGCCGGTGAGCCGGCGCAAGTTCCGGGTGGCCACCGCGTCCCGGGCGTGCTGGATGGGAAGGAAATAGCGCTGGCGAAAGCGCTCCAGGGGTCCCAAGAGTCCGGGGTTCAAGAACTCCATCAAGGACCACAGGTCCCCCAGGTGGTTCTCCACCGGCGTGCCGGTGAGGGCCACCCGGCCCCCCGCCCGCAGCGTCCGGGCGGCCCGGGCTTGGCGGGTGTGCGGGTTCTTGATGTTTTGCGCCTCATCCAACACCACCGCCCGCCAAGCCACCTTCCCCAACAGTTCGGCGTCCCGCGCCAGCACCGCGTAGCTGGTCAAAACCAAGGCGCATCCGCCGGCCCACGCGACGAAGGATTCCCCCCGCCGCCGCTGCGGACCATGGTGCAGCCCCAGGGACAACTCGGGGGTGAACCGCTGGGCCTCGCGTTGCCAGTTGCCCAGCACGGAGGTGGGGCAGACCAGCAGTACCGGGGAAGGCCCCTCCGCGGACCACCATTCCTGGACCAGGGCCAGGGTCTGCACGGTCTTGCCCAGGCCCATATCGTCGGCCAGGCAGGCTCCCAGGCCCCAGCGGGTGAGAAAGTGCAGCCAGGCCAGACCACGCCGCTGGTAGGGGCGCAGCTCCCCCCGGAAGGCCGCGGGCGGGTCATGCTCCTCCAGCGCCGCCCCCTCCTCCAGACGGTGCAGGAGGTCTCCCACCCACCCCGTGGCCGCCACCTGGTCCACGCCCAGTCCCGGCGCAGCCTGAGCAGCCCCCAGGGCCAGAGGCAGCACCTGGGACAGGTCCATCTGCTGCGCCCCCCCGCGGCGCCAGAAGGCCAGGGCCGAACGCAATTGCGCCGCGTCCAGGTGCACCCACCGCCCGCGCCAGCGCACCAAGGGCGCCTTGAGCCGCGCCAGCTCCTCCAGTTCCTCCCGGGTGACGGCCTCCCCGTCGAGGACCACCTCCCAGTCCACCTCCACCAGGCGTTCCCGTCCCCGGCTGGCGGCCAGGGGCGGGCTTTGCACCTTGGCCCGCAGGGCCACCCGGCGCGCCCCGCCCGTCCACCAGGCGGGCAGCAGGACGGCAAATCCTTCCTCCTCCAGGAGCCAGGCCTCCTCCGTCAGGAAGGCATGCGCAGCCGCCGCGTCCAGCGGGGCGGCACAGGGCCGCTCCTGCCGCAGGCTCGCCGCCACGCCGGGGCAAAGGGCCGCCGCCCGACCCAGGGCGGCCAGCAGGACGTCCGCCCCCGACGCCCTGCCTGACCAGACCTCTGCCGCCGGCACCAGCAGGCTGGGATCGGCCAGGGATTGCAAGAGGTAGCTCAGGCGCCAGGACGCCTCCTCCCCCTCCGGCTCCTCCAGGCGCAGGCACAGCCGCAACGCGGTCGGTTGCCGCAGGGCCAGGGGGCGCCGCCACCGGGCTATCTGCGCGGCCAGCTCCCCTTGATCCCCCGCCAGTCGCCCGTCGCCGCCGCTCAAGGCCGCCAGCCATCGATCATGAGGGCTGTCCGCCTCCCGCGACGGGGCATGGCCGCCGCCCCGCACCTGGGCGTCCACCATGGCGCTCAGAAACTGCCGCAGCACCTCGCCGGAAGAAAGCTCCGGGACGCTTCCCTCCGGCGCTCCCAGGGCGCGGCAGGCCCCCGGCATGGCCTCGGCCAGCCGACGGCAGCGCTCCTCGTCCCGGCCCCCCGGCACCGGCTCCCACCGGGCCCGCCAGCCCTCGGCGTCGGACACCACCCCGGGCAGGAAGCGCTGGCGCACCGTCAGGCTGCGGGCCAGGCGGGCCGCCGCCGCCCAGAAGCGCACGTCCGTCCCGGCCACCAAGCCCGGGGCCAGGGGCTCCTCTCCCGTCACGCTCAGCAGGAGGTTCAGGGCCGCGGCGGGCGCCAGCCGCAGGGCGGCGACCCCCAGGGGTGACAGCGCCGTCCGGTGCACCGGCACCGCCCCGGTCAGGGGACCCGAGGGCACCGCTCCCTCCGGTGTGCCGGGCAGCCAGGCCGTAACCGTCGCGGGCTCCCCCGGGGGAATTCCCAGCCGCTCCAAGGACGCCTGCAGCTCTTTTGCGCCGGTCGGCTCCAGCGACGATCCCGTGGTGATGCGCAGCGTGCTGCACGACGGCCGCCGATACTTCTACGCCGTCAATCGCGACTACTACCCCGTGAAGCTCGACATCGACTCCCCCGCGAGGCCCGAGGCGACGGCCGCCCTCGTCGCGCACGCCGAGCGCGCCTGTCACGCGGCCCAGAGTCTTCGCCACCCCATCCCGGTGACGCTGGCCGCCACTCTCAACGGCGTCGCGCTCGAGTAGCCGCCCTACCCGAGCCGGCCGGCGCCTGTCCCCCCGCGCGGCGCGACAGGGCCGCGCGGACCGGCGGATGGGCGGAGTCGTGACCTGGGCGGTGACCGGCCCGGGGCACCTCGCCGCTGCGGCGAGGGTCCAGGAGGGCGCCCCGGTTCGAGCGCCTCGTCTCGGCGTGCTCGCCGGCGCGCGACTTCCCGACAGCCCTGCAACGTTTGCTCCTGCAACGACGCGCGTCGCGCGCCTTTCACCGCAATCGGCCCGACCGTCGGCGGTGGCGTCGGCGCAAGACAGCACCGAGTTGCTCGACCGGCGCGTCGGGGGGCTTCACGTCCATGGCGGCGCGCTCTTCGGGGGTCACCCGGTCGAGGAGGGACCTCGCCGGTGCCGGGCGTCTGGTCTGGGCCCGCTCAGTCCGGCGGAACCGCGTTCGCCGATGCCGTTACCACGGCGTCCCGTGCGGTCCCGGTGCCGCCCAGGGCGATCTTGACCCCCATCGTCGTCAGCATCCGGCTCATGCCGGCGCCCATGTGGTGGGCGACAACGACCTCGACGTGGTGATCCCGCAAGAATCTCGCCACGCGGGCATGGTGGCGCGCTTCGCTCCCCGCGTCGTGGAGGGAGTCCCAGGCGACGTCGAACTCGTTCCAGTGCGTGATGGCGCCGTCCTCGACGGTCGCGACCGCGACGCGCGCAGCGCGCCCCCAGCGGGCATCCACCGAGCCGGTGCGATCGACGGGCACGCAGACAATCACGACGCGACCTCTGTCTGTTCTCGAGGAGACCCTGCGGCGATCCCGCAGAAGCCACCACAGGTTACAAGCCGGCGAGGCGACGGCGCCGAGGCGGCATCCAAGCCGCTGCGGGGGCGCCACTCCGGGTCGCGCCCCCGCAGCGGCTTGGAGGACACGAAAGAGACACCCCCGTCTTTGGACGGGGGTGTCTCGATCCGCGCTGCAGCCTTCAGCTCAAGACGCCGAGGTGCTCAGCCACGGTGGCCCGTAACCGGAGCCCCCCATCGCGAACGGGCCGAAGCCGCCACCCCTGGCGCGACCCATCCCGAAGTGCGCATTCATCTGCGCGCTGAACGCGTCGGTGATCGCCGTCGCCTGCGCCTGGGTGATCGTGCCGTTCTTCACGAGCGGCGCGAGCGCGCTCGCCAGGGCGCCGTTCGCCGCGACCGGCGGCGAAAGGGCGCGGCGCCCGCCGAAGGCCGGAGCGTTGGCCTGGACGGCGGCGCAGAGCGCGTCGTGGATCGCGCTCGCCTGCGCCTGGGTGATCGTGCCGCTGGCGACGAGGCGCTGCAGCGGGTACGGGACGAACGACGACGTCGCGGCGATCGTCGGAGCCGCCGCCGCCGTGGCGACGCCACCGCTCAAGAGCGCGCCAGCCGTGCCACCACCGGCGAGGACGCTCGCAGCGAGCAGTCCTGCCGAGACCTTCTTCGTGAGCGACTTCTTCATCGTCTCCACCTCCTGTCTGTGTTCTTGCAACACTCAGGGTAAAACCGGTGGGTAAAGGGAGATCGGGAAGCGGGTAGGAGGCCGGTAAGAACGCCCGCGACGCCCTCCACCCCGCCCTGTGTCCCGCCGGGCTCAGGGCTCCCCGCCAGCGCGCCGGCGCCGTCGGGGCGCAGGCTTGCCCTCGGGTGCGCCCGGGCGCCGCGCTGCTTACCGGGTTCTTACCTGTGCCGGGCAAAATGGAGTCATGGTCGCTGGTATCTCGCCGGTGGTGCTCGTGGCCGAGGACGACCGCGCGACGCGCGAGTCGCTCGTGACCGCGTTCGAGCTCGAGGGCTACGAGGTTCTCGCCGTGGGCGACGGAGCCCGAGCTCTGGAGGCGCTCGGAACGGCCGACGCAGGGGTCGTGGTGCTCGACATCGGGATGCCCGAGGTGGACGGCCTGAGCGTGTGCCGGCGGATGCGCGCCCGCCACGACCACACCCCGGTGCTGATTCTCACCGCCCGCTCCGAGGTGTCCGACCGCGTCTCGGGGCTCGACGCGGGGGCGGACGACTACCTGGCGAAGCCGTTCGCGCTCGACGAGCTTCTGGCCCGGGTACGGGCTCTGCTGCGCCGCAGCCGCTACGACGAGCCGGACGGCATCCTGGTCGTCGGTGACCTCCGCCTGGACGAGTCGGCCCGGCGGGTGTGGCGCGCGGGGCGGGAGATCGAGCTTTCCAAGACGGAGTTCGACCTGTTGCAGCTCCTGATGCGCAACGCCGGGGTGGTCCTCGACCACGCGAGGATCTACGAGCACATCTGGAACTACGACTTCGGTCCCGACTCGAAGAACCTCGCCGTCTACATCGGCTACCTGCGCCGCAAGCTCGAAGACGAGGGCCCAACGCGCCTCATCCACACCGTGCGCGGCGTCGGCTACACCCTGCGGGCGTCATGAGCCTGCGGGCGCGCCTCGCGATCGGCCTCGCGCTGCTCGTGGCGGTGGCGGCCACCGCCGCGATGGGCATCGCCTACGCCGCGACGGCCGGACGCCTCGAGGCGCAGCTGGACGCCTCTCTCCGCCAGGGCGCGGCCCGGCTGGCCACGATGCCGATCGGGCGGGGCCCCTTTGCCGGCCCCGGAGGAGGCTCCCGGGCAGCCTTCAATGCCGGTCCCGGGCCGCTCGGCGCCTTGGGCCTGGTCGTGGTCCAGTACCTCGACGCCGGTGGGGACGTGGTCTCCCGGGAGGGTGAGGTGACCCTTCCCGTTCTGGCCCACGACCGCGCGCTCGCCAGCTCGGGGGGGAGCGCGTGGCTGCACAGCGTCAGCGTCCGTGCGGGCACCTACCGGGTGCTGACCCAGCCGCTGCCGGGGGGAGGGGCGGTGCAACTCGCACGTGACGACAGCGAGAACCAGTCCCTGCTCGGATCGTTGCGCTGGCGCTTCGGTCTGCTGGATCTGGCGGTGGTGATCGTCGCCGCCGGCGCCGGCTGGCTCTTCTCCCGCCGTCTCACCCGCCCGCTCCGCCGCCTCGCCGGCGCCGCCGAGCAGGTGGCTTCGACCGGTCGCCTCGATGTGCCGATCGACTCGGCAGCCGACGACGAGACCGGCCGACTGGCACTGGCGTTCGCCACCATGCTCGAGGCGCTGTCACGCGCCCGCGCCACGCAGCACCAGCTGGCCGAGGATGCCGCGCACGAGCTGCGCACGCCGCTCACCAGCCTGCGCACCAACGTCGACATCCTGCGCCGCCACGACGACCTGGCCCTCGAGACCCGGACCCGGATCCTCGGGGCGCTCGACACCGAGCTGCGCGAGCTGACCGGCCTCCTCGACGAGCTCGTCGAGCTCTCGACGGAGCGGCGCGACGAGGAGGAAGCCGAGCCGCTCCGTCTCGACGAGCTGGTCGCAGCCGTCGTTGAGCGGGCCCGCCAGAGGACCGGGCGCACCATCGATCTCGGCACCGAAGAGTGCCTGGTCCAGGGCCGCCCCCGGGCGCTGGCCCGCGCGGTCGCGAACCTCGTCGACAACGCGGTCAAGTTCAGCTCCGAACCGGCGCCGGTCGAGGTGCGCGTCCGTGCGGGACGGGTGGAGGTGCGTGATCACGGCCCGGGGATCGCCCCCGAGGACCTCCCGCGGGTCTTCGACCGCTTCTACCGCTCCGCCGCGGCGCGAGCAGAGGCCGGATCCGGGCTCGGCCTCGCGATCGTCGCGCACGTGGCGGAGACCCACGGCGGGCGCGTCTTCGCCCTGAGCCACCCCGAGGGGGGGTCGGTCGTCGGCTTCGAGTTGGCAACCACGCCGGCGACCCCGGCACCGGCGGCTGCGTCGCGGGCGGCTCGCCGGCCGACAACGGACGACGCGGCGAGCGAGGCATAGGCGGCCGCCGGCCGCGCGCGTGCGCGCCGGGCAGTCCTTGAGAGATCCCGCTCCCCCTCCAAAGGCCGACGGCTGCGAGCCGTTGGGGAGTGTGCCCCGCGGCCCGAGACGGCGGCGGTCGGCCTTCTCGTCGGTAGGGCCGACCGATCGCCGGGTCCGACGCCACGCCCCGGACCGGCGGCACCCCGGTGAGGCTCGTGGCAAGGCCAGAGTTGTCCACGGGCTCGAGGACCCCCGGTGGCGGCGGCGCGTCCGGCGTGCGGTCAGGTCGAGTGCGGCTGCTGCCCGGACGAAAGCGACGCCGACCCACGAGGGTCTTGCGGACCCCAAGGCCGTGTCGTGCAGGGATCACCGACGCCGACGACGCCGACGATGTCCCGGCCGAGGCCGCGGTCTGAACGGCACGCGGGACTTGTGCGCGCCCAGCGACGTGCGGTGTCGTCGCGTCTCGGGGTCGCCCGCCTGAGCGGGCCGTCGGTGCGCCGGGGGTGCCCCTACCGGTCTGATCGCCTGGGGCACCGCCAAAGACCCGATGGCGTCACGTGCGCCTGGCCTGTCGCGCCGGTACGCCAGGGCCGCCGGCGCAGCGTGAGCGGGACACGGGGGAGGAGAGCACAGCGGTCGCTCTGGGCGATGGCTCGACGGGTCGTGCCGGGCCGGCGCGCTCGGGCGTGCGGCGCGCTCTTTCGAGAGCGATCTGGCCGTGTGCCTGCGCGAGAGGCCGGCGCTCTGTCGCGCGGCGGCGACGGCAGAACGCGCGCGACACGTCGGGACCAAGGCGCCGTGCCGCGGGGCGGAGCGACGGCGGCTCAGGCGTCACGGCGGACGATCAGCCATCCGCCGACGACAACTGCGACGGCGGCGTAGCCCGCGAGGACCGCCAGTCCGGCCCAGGGGCCGAAGAGGATCGCCGTCGGGACGCCCGTGCCCGGCGTCGCGAAGTTCACGAGGCGGCCCGGCCGCACGGCGACGAGCACGGCCCAGATGTTGACGGGCAGGTACCGGTCGAGGACGTTCTCGAGGGACACGGGCAGGGAAGCGACGATCCCGGGGAGGACGAAGAGGAGCGAGACGACGGCCGCGATGGCTCCGGCCGTGTGGCGGATGATGGCTCCCATGCCGAGGGCGAAGAGGCCGAGAACCGCGAGGTAGAGGCCACCGGAGACGACGGCGCGAAGCACTCCCGGCTGGCCGAGGGTGGCGTGCGGGGCGTGACCGGCGAGGAGCGACTGCCCCGCGAGGAAGGCGGCGAACGAGGCCACCTCGCCGACGCCGAGCGCCACCGCTCCAAAGACGGCCACCTTCGCGGCGAGCACACGGGTCCGTCTCGGCACCGCCGCGAAGGTCGTGCGGATCGCGCCGGTGGCGTACTCGGCGTTCATCACGAGCACGCCGACGACGCCGATCGACACCTGGCCGACGAGCAGGCCGACGAGGCTCGTGACGGTGGGGTCGAAACCCGCTCCGGCGGGGCCCGAGATGTGCGCCGGCCAGTGGGTCGCGCGCTCACCGGTCTCCAGGGCGCCGACACCCACGACCAGGATGACGGTGGCGAGGAGGCCGAGGAACGTGGAGCGGACGGTGCGCAGCTTGGTCAGCTCGGACCGGCCGACACCCCAGAGGCCGCGCAGGAGCTCGATCGGCGTCGAGGGATCGCGCCGGCGGGCGCGCCGGCCTCGGCCCCCGTTGGTCTGGCACGCGGCCTCGCTTCGCACGTCACCCCCCTCTCGGCGCCTCGTGGTGCGGCCATCTTGGCTCCGGGTGCAGCTCCGCGCTGGTCGGCCGGCCGCAGCGGGCCGACCGCGCCCGCCAGCGGGCCAGCCGGCGCCCGGCGCCCGCTCAGGCCCGCTGTCAGCTCTTGGTCTCGGTGCTGACCTGCGACGACGCGTGGCCCGCCCCCACGCGGCGCGCCGCGTCTGTGAGGCTCGCGACCAGTCGGCACGAACCAACCTCACCAACAGCGAGGATGCCGATGACCGACAGCGAGCACTCCCGCAGCTCCGCCAGGGCGCCGGCGGCGCCGTGCGCCGATCAGGGGGGCGTCAACGCGCAGGGTGAGGAGATCACCAGCCTTGAGGGCATTCCCGCGCTCTCGCTCGATGCCATCAGTTCGGTCGCCTATGGGCCCGAGGCGATGCTCGTTGTCCTGGCGAGCGCCGGGGCGGGCGCGCTCGGAGAGATCGAGCCGATCACGGCCGCCATCGTCGTGCTGCTCGTCATCCTCGTGCTCTCCTACCGCCAGGTGATCACCGCCTATCCCGGCGGCGGCTGCTACGCCGTTCTCGAAGGCGAGCCTCGGTCGCCGGACGAGCCTGATCGCCGGGGCGGCCCTCATCGTCGACGACGCGCTCACCGTGGCCGTGTCGATCGCGGCCGGCGTCGCGGTGTTTGTCTCCGCCTTTTTCTGGGTTCGGACAGCCTCGTCCGCGCCCTCGCGATCCTGGCTGCGCTCACGGCCCTCAACCTCCGGGGCCTCGCGACGCGTTCCCGGGTACTGCTCCTGCCGACCGCGGTCTTCATCGTCGGGATCTCCGTCGTGATCGTGTCCGGGCTCCTCCGCCAGCACCCGGCGGTCGGCTCCGAGGTCCCTCAGACGGTGGTCCGCACGGCGTCGACGGTCGGGGTTCTCCTGATCCTGAAGGCCTTCGCCGCCGGCTGCAGCGCCCTCACCGGGATGGAGGCGATCGCCAATGACGTTCCGGTGTTCCGCCAGCCGAGGGCCCGCCGGGCCATGCGCACCGGGATGCTCCTCGGCGCCCTGCTCGCCACGATGCTGCTCGGGCACTCGGTGCTCACCGTTCGCTTCCGCATTCCACCGTCGACCTCGGCGACGGTGCTGAGCCAGGTCACCCGTGCCTCGGTCGGCAGCGGACGCCCTACTACATGATCGAGTTGTCGACGACGGTGGTCCTGGCGCTCGCCGCCAACACCTCCTTCGGCGGCCTGCCGATGCTCACCAGTCTCCTGGCGCGGGACAATCTCGTTGCGCACGTCTTCGGCCTGCGCGGCGACCGTCCCGTTTTCTGCTACGGCGTGGTCGCGCTGGCGTTGCTCTCGGGAGCCCTGCTCGTGGCCGTCGACGCGGACACCAACGCGCTGATCGCGCTGTTCGCGACCGGCGTGTTCACGGGGTTCACCCTCTCCCAGGCCGGTCTCGTCCGCCACTGGTGGCGGCAGCGTCCGCGACACTGGCGGGCGCGGGTGGCGTTGAACGGCCTCGGGGCTGCGATGACCGGGGTGGCGACCCTCGTCTTCGTGTTCACGAAGTTCACGGCCGGCGCGTGGGTGGTGGTCATCGCCATCCCGACCATCATCGTTCTGTTCGTCCGCGTAGCGGACCACTACCGCGACGTCGCGGTCGAGCTCGGGATCGGCGAGACGCCACCGGTCCCGAAACCGCAAGCGGCTCTCGTCGTGGTCGCGGTCACAGCCGTGTCCAAGATGACGGCGGTCGCCCCGTCGCAGGCGCTCGCGCTCGGGGAGGAGGTTGCGGCGGTGAGCGTGCGCTTCGACGACGAGGGGGCCGCCGCGCTCCGGGACGCGTGGGACCGCTGGCAGCCGGGCGTCCGGCGCGTCGTCTTGCGTCCCGAGTTGCGCTCGATCACCAAGCCGATGCTCGCGTACCTCAACTCGGCCGAACTTCAGCCCAGTCCTCGGTCCTTGCCCTCATACCCGAGGTCGAGCCAAGAGGTGGCGGCACCAGCTCCTCCAGAACCAGCGCGGCGTCATCCTCATAAACGTGCTTCGTCGGCGTAGCGATGTGACGATCGCGCGGGTCGCCTTCCATCTGAGAGGCTGTCGTGGATATTCGCGCCGGTCACGACTTGCACTCGTGTAACTATCACCATGTAATATGGCGGCATGTCGCTGAGAGCCCCGAAACCAAAGGCATGGCGGACGACGAACGGCGATATGACCGACGAGGAGTGGGCGCTCATTGCCGATCTCGTCGAGCCCTACTCGAGCCGGGGAAAGATGGGCCGGCCGGTGAAGAACGACCGCCGTGGTGTCGTCGACGCGATCTTCTACGTTGCCGCCACGGGTTGCCAGTGGCGGGCGCTGCCGGAGAAGTACCCCCACTGGAACACCGTGCACCGCTACCACCTCACCTGGTCGAGAGACGGCACCTGGGAGCGCGTCTGCGACCGGCTGCGGGGCCTCGTCCGGGAGAAGGAAGGCCGTGAGGCAGATCCCTCTGCAGGGGTCATCGACGCCCGCAGTGTGCGGGGTGCCTCGACGGTTGGCGCTGCGACCAGGGGTTATGACGCCGGCAAGAAGGTGAACGGCCGCAAGGTCTTCGGCGTCGTCGACACGCTCGGCCTGCTCGTCGCGGTCGTCACCCTCGCTGCCTCGACGAGCGACAACGTCGGGGGCGCCGCCGTGATGGAACGCGCGAAGCCGAAATCGTCCCGCCTTTCAACGGTCTTTTCCGATGGTGGCTTCAAGAAGGCCTTCGCCGAGGCGTGCAAGGGGCTCGGCGTCGCCGTCGAGGTCGTCAACCGCATCGCGTCCGGACGCTTCGAGGTCCTGCCTCGGCGCTGGGTCGTCGAGCGGACCTGGTCGTGGCTCATGAACAATCGCCGTCTTCAGGTCGACTACGAGCGAGATCCCAAGGTTTCCGAGGGTTTTGTCTGGGCAGCGCACAGCCGGCTCCTCATGCGCCGCCTCACCGCCGAAACCCCGCGGTGAGGCGCGCTGGTGGAACATCCGCGACAGCCTCTTACGAAGTTGGTAGGCATTTTTAGCGATACGCGGCAGTCAGTT